>NZ_JBLKBZ010000006.1:0-306030 GCF_047530935.1 Enterobacter sp. 03-F-07-AD-ECC
ATATATACATGTGATTAAGGAATTAAAGATTGTGTGCGATTACTTTTGAGCTATCAAAAGCATAGCGCTATTATACAGGCAGGCTCGAAAGGATTGAGAGTAACTTTGAAAGTGAAAATATTCCTGATTTATATTTTATTCTTTTTTGATTGTTAGTTCTGGTTGCTCACATTATTCATATATCACCTGTCGTTAACACTCCTGGTAACTGCTGTTCGTATATGTAGATGCGAATCTCTATGGCGTGGCATATTGATGATGTGACAGGTTGTTGAATCTGAAATAAAAGGAATACATTAAAGGATATATTGGTGTTCTGGTTCCTTAGATAATTGACTTATGAGTGCGAAACGCAGGGTTTTTGGAAGCCTTGTTATTTGTTTTTTTCATTTTTTTGCTCTTTGTGGTTTGCAAATGATGCATTTAGTGAATTATTTGGATTTGTAAGTGACATTGTATTTTCACCAACTATTTTCGCTTTGCTCATGGTCCTGGTAATTCTTCTCTTCCAATATATACTGGTTTTTGGCTATGCGACACGGAGAGAAACAGGCTATTATTAAATGTAAAAAAACAAACAGGCTATTTATTGGGCTGGCAGGCGTTTTTATCGTAAGTGTTGTCATATTTTCCTGTGCGTATACTTCGACTCTTGAGAGTAAAGGCTATGTGAAATGCGCCGGTCACCCTGATGGATGGATGCCGGGAATAGCCACCGAATACGTACTACCACCATCAGTATGTGGAGAACATGGGTTCGTCAGAAAAGGTTCGAGCGGTTATGCTCCCACAATATCCAGTCAGTCCCGGGGAGTTGAGAATGAATAAACGTCTGTTGCTTATTTGTGCACCCGTAGCTTTATTTTTACTGGTCAGTACAGCAGTTCTTTCCCTTTCATTTATAGATGTCAAATACACGTATGAACCTGCGTTAACTGGAACACGCCTGGATTATTTGGTTGACGAAACCTATTACATGGCTTGGTTATTCTTTTGTACGTCAAATATTGCATTCTTTGCTATTTATATCGTATCTTTACTGGTTTTTAAACGATTAAGTAAAAAATGTTAGTCGGTAATATCTCATTTCATTAAGTTGTAAGCTGTCATGGCTTCGCTTTATTCCTGAACACAGTAAGACACTCAATCATATTGGTTATCTATGGACGATTTAACCCTGCGTTATTACGACGCCGAAATGCGCTATCTGCTGGAAGCGGGCGAAGAATTTGCCCGTGCTCACCCTGAACAGGCAGCAATGCTCAATCTTGATAAAGCGGGCGCGCGCGACCCGTACGTGGAACGTCTCTTTGAAGGCTTTGCCTTCCTCATGGGGCGTCTTCGCGAGAAGCTTGATGACGATCTGCCTGAACTGACCGAAGGGCTGGTCAGCCTGCTGTGGCCGCATTACCTGCGCACCATTCCCTCGATGTCGGTGGTGGAGTTCACCCCCGACTGGCGTGAGATGAAAGAACCGATGCATATTGACAAAGGCTTCGAAGTAAACTCGCGACCGATCGGTGAAAAAGGCACACGTTGTCGCTACACCACAACTCAAGAGATAACCCTACAGCCACTGGCACTGGAGCATGCTCGCCTGTCGACTGATCCGGACGGGCGTTCGGTCATCAGCCTGCGCTTCAGCTGCAGCCATCTGGCTGACTGGAGTTGTGTCGATCTCAGCCAGATCCCGTTCTATTTCAATGCTGACGCACCACTGGCCTGCGCCATGCATGAAGCCTTTACCATGAACACTGCGCGCCTCTGGCTGCGGATGCCGGGTGACACGAACAGAAGACCGCTGGACGGGTATTTCACCGCACTGGGGTTTGGTGAAGATGACAGACTGTGGCCGAAAGGGGACAGCAGTTTCAGCGGTTACCAGTTGCTGCTGGAGTATTTCACCTTTCGCGAGAAATTCATGTTCACGGGGCTGCGCGGACTGGAGAGCGTGGCCTTTCCGGCTGAACTCCCCTGGTTTGAAATCGATGTGGTGCTGGCAGAACGCTGGGAGCACGATTTCAGCTTTACCGAAAAGCATCTGCGCCTGAACTGCGTGCCGGTGATAAACCTGTTTCCGCTGGAATCTGACCCACTGACGCTCAATTCCTTACAAACCGAATACATGCTGCGCCCGATGCGTGTGCAGGATGGCCATACCGAGATATACACCGTGGATTCGGTGATGTCATCGAGCCAGCATACCTACGTGCCATTTTCGAGCTTCCGTCACAAAGGCGGAATGATGCGTCATGAAGCACCGGAATATTACTACCACACCCGCGTGCGCCGGGGGCCATCCGGGTTGCATAACACCTGGCTCATCCTCGGCGGTGAAGCGTTTGATAACCATACGGTGCCGGAAGATGAGAGCCTGTCGCTGACGCTCACCGGTACCAACGGCCAGCTGCCACGGCGTGCGCTGCAGAGCACTGTACTTGATACGGTGATGAAAACGACTTCGGCTAATATTGCCGTGCGCAACCTGTGTGCGCCAACGCTGCCTTGTTATCCACCGGCGCAGGACCGTTTTCACTGGCGCGTACTGAGTCACCTTGGCAGCGGGTTCCTGTCGATGATGGATAACGCCGATGTGCTGCGCGGGACCCTGGCGCTGTATGAATGGACCGACAGCGAGATGAACCGCCGCCGCCTGGAAGCCATCCTCGACGTGAAACACGGTGAAACCGTGCGCTTTGAGCAGGGCTATCTGGTTCGTGGCGTGCAGATTGAAGTGACGCTGGACAGCCACGGCTTTGCCGGGCGCGGCGACATCTGCCTGTTTGGCGAGATGCTGAGCCGTTTCTTCGCGCTGTATACCGACATTTATCTATTTAACCGCCTGATTATCATTCTGCAACCGACAGGAGAGCGCCTGGAATGGGAAGAGAAGCACAATCGCCGCATTCCCGGCTGACCCCGCGGCTGGAAGCCGACCTGCACCGCATGAATTTTTATCGTTTCTGTCAGTTGCTGGAGAAACTGAATCCGGACCGGCCGCTGATGGGCTCAACCAGCCATCCTAGTGATGACCCGGTGCGCTTTGCGCCGCACCCCGGGATGGGCTTTCCGGCGAGCGAACTGAAAGCCGTTGAGTATGACGAAGAGGATGACAACACACCTCCGGTTATTCGAGCGACCTTCATGGGAATGTACGGTGTCGATTCCCCCTTGCCGACGGCGTATCTTGATGACATCACTCAGCGCCGTGAAGGACATGACGCGCTGCAGGGGTTTCTGGATATCTTCAGCCACCGCATCCTGACGCAGTTTTACCGCATCTGGCGTAAGTACTCTTACCCGGCCACCTTTGAGCCCGGCGGGACCGACAGCATTTCGCAGTCGCTGCTGGGCCTGGTGGGGCTGGGTATTCCCGGCACCGCGAACCACATTGCCACACCGGTATCCCGTTTTCTGGCTCTGCTGGGTGTACTTCAGCAACCGGGGAAAACCCAGGAGGGGATACAGGCCCTGGTGAGCCTGCTGGCACCGGATACCACCGTGACGGTCAGCCCGTACTGCCTGCGTCCGGTGGAGGTCAGTCAGCCACTGGGTTTTTACGGTGATGACGATTTTCTACTGGATGGCAACACGCCACTTGGAGATGAAGCGATGGATGCCAGCAGCCAGCTGCTGATCGCACTGTCCACCGATAACGAACAGGAATCACAGGGCTGGAAACCGGACGGTCTGCTGTATCAGGACTTCCTGGTGATGTTGCGTGTCTACCTTGGCTGGCGTTTTAAGGCAAAAATCACCCTGACAACCCTGACCCGCCTGCTGGCCGCGCCACCGCTCGGTGAAGGATCTTTCTGGCTCGGCATGAATGGCGTACTGGGGGCGGAGGAGGGAGCGTTTGCAAATGATATCCCGCAAACCTTTACGACGGAACTGGGCTATTACACCGGCCTGCAACCTGCAACACCACAACAAGGAAACCGACGTGTTACGTACAAGTTTGATTAAACCCGCGTGCTGGCTGCCTGCACTGCTGGCGTTCAGCCTCACGGGCTGCGGGATGACGCAGGGTATCACTGATGGCACTAAATCGGCATTTAACGCTGTGTTTTATAAAAAAATTAAGGTACTGCATCTGGATTTCACCGCCCGTGAAGCGTTGAACACCGATTCCCGCGAAAGTAACTCGCTGTCTGAGCCGGTGGTAGTCCGCGTGTATCAACTGAAAGACCGCAAGATCTTCGACAAAACGGTCTATCAGCAGCTGCTGAAGGACGGGGAGACCATTCTTAAAGCGGACCTTCTGGCCAGCCGTGACGTGGTGGTGAAGCCGGGCGGGGATGTGAGCCTTGATATGCCGATGGAAGAAGGCGCGAAGTTTGTCGCGGTGGTCGGGCTGTTCCGCCATCCGGATATGGTTAACAACACCTGGAAACAGGTGCTCAGACGTGAAGATCTCGATCCGGATAAACCGCGCATTCTTGAAGCCGGGAATAACCATCTGACATTACAACCGCGAAAGGATGACTGATGCCACAGGGACATAACACGCCATCGCTGTATGAAATGCTGACTGGTAATTTTTCCGGTGGTCTGAGCCTGCACCAGGTCAGTGAGCAGAACCAGGTGATTTTATCCGTACTTGATAACATGCAGCGCGTGCTCAACTGCCGCGCCGGTACGCTGGCGCACCTGCCGGACTATGGTCTGCCGGATATGACCAAAATTCTGCAGGGGATGCCGGGTACGACCCATGAACTGATGGGGATCTTATCGTCTGTATTGCTTAAGTACGAGCCCCGGCTTAAGAGAATCGATGTGGTGTTGCTTGAGCAGGCTATTCCCGGCGAACTGCGCTACGCCATCGACGCGGAGCTGAAGGGCATCGGTCTGGTCCGTTACGGTACGGAATTTATGCCGGAGGGCAGGGTGTTAATCCGCCACCTGAAACAGCAGCAGTATCTTGATACCCGCGCCGCACTCTGATTTTTATTCAGGCTGAAACAATCATGACGACACAATCCGAACGCCACCTCAAAACCGGCGGCGACCCGCGTACGCTTGCGGATTACGTCGCCCTGCGTGACGAAATGAACAAACTGACCCACCCGGCGCGACCGGACATCAACTGGCCGCAGGCGGAAAAGCTCTGTCTGTCGCTTTTTGAGCACAACGGGGTGGAACTGCAGACCGCGGCCTGGTATACGCTCGTCCGAACGCATCTGGCCGGTCTGTACGGCATGAACGAAGGACTGGCAATACTGGACGCACTCCTCTCCCGCCAGTGGGACAATATCTGGCCGCAGCCTGTGCATGCGCGTATGGAAATTCTCAGCGCGCTCAGCAGGCGGTTACAACAGACGATGCGCACCCTCACGCTGACCTGTATTGACCTCAGCCAGTTGTACCAGACAGAAGAGCACCTGAACGCACTGGGCGACATATTGCAGCGTCTTGAACTGAGGCATGCCAGCCAGCTCGATGCCCTGCGTACCCAGGTCCATAACGCGGCGGTACGGCTGGAAAACAGCGACGGCGGGCAGGAGGCGGGCGGTGCTGTTCTCCCGGCCAGCTTTACGACCCCGGCAGAACACGTCAGGTGGGTCTATGTCGCGCAGCCGGAGCCGCTGCCGGACAGGCAGGTGATGACCGCGCCGCCTCCGGTGAAGCCCTGGAAGCCATTTGTCGCCGGAATGGCGACCATGCTGGTGATTGCCAGCTCAGTGGCATGGGGATGGCAGACGATGCATACACCAGACCCGGCTCAAACACAGCTCGATGCCACTCTGGCGCCTTTACCTGACGAATTATCCAAAGCGCAGTTGCAGGCGCTGCGACAAGCGTCACTATCACCCGTGGCAGGGCTTAGCAAGACGCAAAATCGGCTCGCACAGCTTAGGGAACTGAAACCTGACTGGGCATGGCGCTACGGCGATAGCCTGATGCAGCAGGCGCTGATCCTTTGGCCGCAAGAGGCGAAACCGCTGGCGCAACAGTGGCAGCAGCAGGTTAACGTTGCTGCACTTCCGCAGCCATATCTGGCTGGCTGGCATCAGGGAATGACCCAATTGCAACAACTGGCGAACCGGCTTAACGCACTTGATGAACATCGGGGTAAGTACATGACGGTCAGCGAGCTGAAATCAGCGGTATTTACCATGATGCAGGCATTTTACAGTGCCGTGCCTGCAGAGGAACAACTGCGGCAGCTGGCAGATCTTCCTGAAAACCAGCCGTGGCCTGCCGCGCAGCAGAGCCAGACAGAACAGCATCTGCAGCAGTTGATTGCCCGTTATGCCCTGATGAAACAAAAAACGGCGGAATAGCTACAAAGGGTTCCCTCGTTTAAGAAGGCGAGGGAGCATCCGGGAAGATAAAAATGGCCGGTCAGCGCAGGGGGCGCAGATCCTGGTTTAACCGTGTGAAAATGAACAGAGGCAACAACGTGTCAGCCAGAGAACGTTTCTTTAAAAAAGTGCAACAGAGTAGCAAGAACACAACGTCAGGTAACACCTCAGTTGAGGCTGAAATCGTTGAATTCTGCGAGCGGTTAGAGGGGCTGGCGCAGCAAATCATTGAGTGGTTTGCGGGCACCAGCATTGAAGTCACGTTATCACGTCAGTATCTTCATGATCTGAGCACATTAGGTTATAGCCTGAGTAGCGGAATTTGCCGCTATGAGATAGCGACTATCCTTCTGCAGAATGGCGAGCGTAGTGTCAGTATCGTGCCAGAGCAGCTCTTTCGTGCAGGAGAAACGGGTTGTGTAAGAATGCGTGTTGAAGCTCCGGGATTTCGTGAGGTGTTTTATCTGAGCATGGCGCCGGAAGCGGGCTGGTTTATCCGGCGCGAGTTTCAGAGCATTAAAGAACGCGCTCTTTTGACGGAAGAACGCTTTTTTGTTGCGGTCGATCGTCTGGCTTGAAGAGCGTATGTAGAGAGCAGGTTGCCTTGCAGGCCTATTCCAACAACTTCGCAAATTTCGCCAGCCACTGCGGATGCGCAGGCCAGGCCGGCGCGGTGACCAGGTTACCGTCAACGTGAGACTGATCGATACCGATATCGGCGTACTCGCCGCCGCTGAGTCGCACTTCAGGCGCACAGGCCGGGTAGGCGCTACAGGTTCGTCCTTTTAAGACCCCGGCGGCGGCCAGCAACTGTGGGCCATGGCACACGGCCGCAATCGGTTTGTGCGCGGCATCAAATGCCTGCACCAGCTTCAATACGTCATCATTTAACCGCAGGTATTCAGGCGCTCTGCCGCCAGGGATCAGCAGGGCGTCATAGTCCTGCTCGTTAACGGCGGAAAAATCGGCATTGAGGATAAAACGGTGACCCGGTTTTTCGCTATAGGTCTGAGCACCGTCGAAATCATGGATAGCGGTCATGACATAGTCACCCTTCGCTTTATCCGGGCAGACGGCGTCAACCTGATGACCAATCATCTGTAAGGCCTGAAAAGGGACCATGGTTTCGTAATCTTCGGCGTAATCGCCCACCAGCATCAGGATCTTCTTGCTCATCATTTTCTCACTTTTATGGATAACGACGTTTTAGATATAGCCTGGTGTAGCGCAAATGTCGGAAATAAAAAAGCCCGTCAGAGCACGGGCAAAATAAGCAAGTGATTTAGCAATTCGTTACCAACATAATGGAGGATAACGGCGCATATCTTACGCGCCTGTTGAGTTGGCCGATACCTGATAATTTCGGTAGGTGAAACAACGGATTAAACGTGCGTTACAGCGCGTCGAAAGTGGGGTAAATGCTGTTTTCAATATATTCCGCCACTAACCAGATCTCGCCACTGAAGATAAACCAGAATCCGAAAATAATAAGCATTAAAATAATTATGGTGAGGATTATTTCTGTTCTTCCCATTGCAGACGATACCCACCCATAGTCTTTTTCATCAAGATGGGCATTGTAGCGGGGCTTTATCCGATACACCAGTTTCATGCCGCCAGGACTTTATTACGGCCATCATTCTTGGCGCGATAAAGCGCGTCATCTACCCGTTTAAAGAGATCGTCGATACTCTCATCCTGGTTGTGCCGCGCCACGCCAATGCTGACCGTAAATCGCGGCAGGCCGGGGATCGAGATGCGGGCAACCGCTGCCCGGATCGTTTCGGCGATTTGCATTGCAGTATCGAGAGAGGTACGTGGCAGCAGAATGACAAACTCCTCGCCTCCCCAGCGGAACACGAAATCCTCTTTCCGGCTACAGGCCTCCAGGGTACGTGAAAGTGCGATGAGCACTTCATCCCCCTTCAGATGACCAAAAACGTCGTTGATATTCTTAAAGTGATCGGTATCCACCAGCAGTAAACTGAATTGCTGCTGTAGAGGAAGGTGCGTGAGATTCATTTGCTCAGCGATAATATAGAACTGTCGCCGGTTGAGCAGGCCCGTCATGGCATCCTGTAACGCGGCATGTTCCAGCTCAAGCTCCAGCCTTTTTTGCTCGGTGATGTCATGGATAATGCACAACATCAGTTTATCCCCGTAGATCTCAATTGGTCCGGCATAGGTCTGAACATGGCGGGTTGATCCATCGGCAAGGCGGTGCACAAAGTTGAGTGGCTTATGCCCACCCGGCAGAGCGGCGATTTCGCTCATCACTGGGATCACATCGCGCCCCAGAGTGTTGATCTCCCAGGTATGCTTGCTGCACATCTCCTCGTGCGAATAGCCATAAAAATTAAGCGCGGCGAGATTGGCATCAACAATTTGGCCGTCGCGAGCAGGGTCGATCAGCAACATCGGGGCGCTGTTTGTCAGAAAAAAGCGAGCATAGAATCCTTGCTTTTTTCGCTGGTAAGTAGCGGAGCGGCTCGCTTTAAGCCCGGTCGGTGCCGGATGTGAAATCCCTTCAAAAACGATAATGTCGCCGTACGGCGCATGGTGGGTCAGCGAAAGACGACAGCTCAACGCGGTTTCATGCCCGTCGCGCCAGACTGTCCAGATCTCGACAATCTCCTGGTCCGTTTTCAACTCAGGGATATACATCGACAGCACGTCTTGCGCATTGGCTGAGAAAGTGCCTTTTCGCAGATCATCCACCGTTTTATCCCCCATCACCTGAACCGCGGCCGTATTCGCAAAAATAATATGGCCAGAAACGGGGGAGATCAGCCACACGGGGGTTTTAATGACATTCAGCGCATCAAAATAATTTTGCGACATAAGGAATTCCTGTACATCGGCACAATATGCCTGACGATCACGACGGAATCGACTCGCGTGGACTCCTCTGAACCATACTCCAGTTAACCCTGTGTAGCATGATTTTTTTGTGAAACAAAAGCGGATTCCGAATGAATTTTACCAATTGGTATAATCTGTTTCTGTGAATTAATCTGCAGCAGTAGCCACGGGATCTGTTCGGCAGGCAAAGGTCTGGCGAACAGAAAACCCTGCAAATAATCACACCCGAGCTCTGTTAACACCGCTCGTTGCTCTTCTGTTTCGATCCCTTCGGCAACAACATACATCTCCATGGTCCGGGCAATATTAATAATGGTCTCCACCAGCTTGCGGCTTTTCTCATTTTCCAGCATTGACGTCACAAAGCTTTTGTCGATTTTGAGCTCTTTTGCCGGAAGCACGCTGAGCATAAGCAGATTAGAATAACCGGTGCCAAAATCATCAATAGAGACGGTGATCCCGGCCTGGTTGAATGCACTCAGTAATTCGATACTGCGGTCGAGATTTTTAAGGGCAGTGCTCTCCGTGACCTCAAGGATGAGCCGGGAAGGAGAAAGATTATATTTCTGCAACAGAGACGATACGGTTTGAAAGATATCCGGCTGTTCAAACTGAACAGGGGATAAGTTAAAAGACAACGTCCAGTGGGCAAAACCTTGTTCAGTCCAGAAATGCAGCTGACGGCATGCGGCCTCAATCGCCCAGTTACCCACGGGAATAATTAAACCCGTCTGTTCAAGCGAAGGTAAAAACAGATTCGGCAGTAGCACGCCTTGTTCGGGATGTCGCCAGCGAAGAAGCGCCTCAAAGCCGTGGATAGTTCTCTCTTCAGCGTGCCAGGTGGGTTGATACCACAGCTCAAACTGATCGCGCTCAAGTGCCTGCGTGAGTTCCTGCAAAAAACCGGGGTTAGCCGGGATCGCCGTCGACATCTCTGTCCGGTAGACCGCCCAGTCGTTTTGGCCTTGCTTTTTAACGTACTGCATTGCCGCATCTGCTTTTAGCTTTAACTCATGCAGCATTTCGCCATCCTGCGGATAACGACTGACGCCTGCGCTGAGCGTTGTACTCAGCGTATGCCCGCATACGGAAAGCGGGCGGCGCAAATCGTCGAGCAGCGTTGAGAGGAGGGACTGGAGTTTGTCGTCATCACATTCTGGAACCAGCAGAATAAAAGCATCGCCCCCCAATCTTGCCAGGGTCATCTCACGTGTAAGCCTCGCCGTGATGCGCTGCGCAATGGTGATTAACAACTCATCCCCGACGTTATGTCCCCAGGTGTCATTAACCTGTTTAAAGTGATCAACGTCGAGGAAGATCACGCCAAATTGTTTATTGCTAAGCAACGCGCTGCGCAGGCAATCCTGCATGCGCAGATCCATCTGGTGGCGATTGGCAAGGCCGGTAAGGGCGTCAAACCGTGCCTGTAGTTCAAGCTGTCGATTGAGCGCCTGAAGGTTGTCCGTGAGCCGGTTGGTACGCCAGTGGGAATCAATGAGTGAGATAATCAACATCATGCCGAGCAGGCACAGCGTGGTGACCGACACCCCTATCGATAATCCCAGTTCGCTGATACCGCCGGGTAGGGTATGAGTCATATCACTGAACTGAGCGGCCCGCATGCCGGTGTAGTGCATGGCACAGATGGCAACGCCCAGAATTAAAGCGGCGAGAATGCGATTGATAAAGATCCCTTTTCGCTGATGCCGCAGGTGAAAGGCCAACCAGAGCGCGGCACCGGAGGCCATTACGGCAATCAATACGGATAAACCGATGATGGGGTGATCCCAGATGATGGGGCTGTCCAGCATCAGTGCGGCCATACCGATATAGTGCATTGACACCACGCCTGCGCTCAGAATTAAGGTTGAGAGAAGCAGTCTGAAGGGCGAAAGGCGAGCGCCCGTCACGGCAATATTCATTGCCAGCATAGACGCCACCACCGCGACGCCCATTGAGGCGAGGGTTAACCAGAGGTTGTAGCTCATGATCATGGGCATTTTCATCGCTAACATACCAATGAAATGCATCGACCAGATCCCGACGCCCAGCGTAAGCCCTCCGGCAAAACGCCAGAACAGAGCGGCCTTTCCGCTGGAAAGCGGGATTTTCCCGGCATTCTCCAGGGACACAAACGAGGCGATAAAGGCCACAAGATAAGAGATGGCTATTAACACTGGGTCCCACGATACATTGAGCATTATGCAATCCCACGCCAAAGGGGTTACTGATTTCGCCAACCGGGACAGATCTTTATCTGGCTGCGTGCAGGCGAGTTCAAACAATATTAGTTATAGGGTACGTAAAACGGCCCGCACTATTAAAACGCAAAACTGTAAGCAATATAAAATATATTCTCAGTTCTAACTTGTTAAGCACAGCTAAACAAGGGCAGTTAATTGCAACAAAGTCTCTAAAATAGGGTGGTGATTAATCCCCTTAGCCGCAGGTGATGGTATCGCTTAAGTTCGTGTCAGACCAGTATCACAGTATCCATGGCACAATATTTCCCACAATACGCTTTTTTTATCTCACTTAAGTTAAATTGCAGGTTGCTAACTGCGAAACGACAAAGCACCGCTATTCGTGAGGACAAACGCCAGTACGGATGCTATAAACCTTAATGCCGACCAAAATATTAAGTTGTGGGAATAATCATGCTAAAAAATATTAGTGTCAGAACCTTCATTGTCTATTTCCTTTTGTCTCTTTTTTTGCTAAACGCAGCTGTCGTCTTTCTATTTACCGGCGCATCGTCACTCTTAATAACGCTCAATGTGATAAATGTGACTGCTCTTTTTTTACTCTGGATTTACATGACCCAATATCTTGTGACACCGATCAATACTGTGAAAAAAAGTATTGAAGAAGTCACGGCAGGGAATCTTGGCGTGACAATCCCCGAGTTTGGCAACAACTGCGCAGGGCGTTTAATTCCCGGGATTAACAGCCTTTCGGGCAATATTGCAACGCTGGTCCGGGAAATCAGGGCGTCGTCACAAACCGCCATGACCTTATCGGATCAACTCTCAGCACGCAGCGCGCAGCTATCAGTGAAAACGGAGCAGCAATCGGCTTCGCTGGTGCAAACCGCAGCCAGCATGGAGCAGATGGCTGCGAGCACCAAAAACAATGCTGATAACACCCGACTCGCCAGTGAACAGGCCAATCAGGCAACGCTTCAGGCGCGTAAGGGGGGCGAGCTGATGGGGCAGGTTGCTCACAATATGCAATCGATCACCGAATGCGCACAGCAAATGACGGAAATCATCTCGATGATCGACGGCATTGCCTTCCAGACCAATATCCTTGCGCTTAACGCGGCCGTTGAGGCGGCAAGGGCGGGAGACCACGGAAAAGGCTTCTCTGTGGTCGCGGAGGAGGTGCGAAATCTGGCACACCGCAGCGCGGAAGCGGCGAAGAACATCAAAACGCTGATTGAAGTCACCAGCAATAACGTTACACAGGGCGTGACGGTAGTGTCAGAAGCGGAAAAAAACATGCATGAGATTGTGGCTGGCTCCGGCAATGTCAGCCGTCTGATGGATGAAATTTCCAGTTCCACATCCGAGCAGGAGAAGGGAATTTCACAGATCACGCTGGCATTATCAGAGCTGGAAAGGGTTACGCAAAGCAATGTGGCGATGGCGGAGGAACTTAACGGATCCTCCGACGTGCTGCGCAATCAGGTTATCGAACTGCAGTCACGGACACGCAATTTCCGGCTCGACGGGGGATACGCGGCTGATAGTTCGTTAACTGCACCGGTTGTTCCGCTGGCGTTCCCGCAGCGACAAGGACATTCCGCCTGAAGGGACACCGCCGTTACCCGTACAATTCCCGAGCGATTTCAGCGCCATGCGGAACATAGTGGTTGCGTAACCTCTGCCGAAAGCTAGACTGACAACGAAAAGCTAAAAGGTGGAGGCGTTGTGGAGAGCATAAAAGGGTCTGAACTGAACGTTCCTGACGCAGTGTTTGCGTGGGTGTTTGACGGTAAAGGCGGTGCCCGGCCGCTGGAAGACAACGACGTGATCGATCACGCGCATCCCTGCTGGTTACACCTGAACTATACCCATCCGGACAGCGCTGACTGGCTGGCATCCACCCCTTTATTGCCAAACAACGTGCGTGATGCGCTGGCAGGGGAAAGCCTGCGGCCACGCGTGAGCCGGATGGGTGACGGTACGTTGATCACGCTTCGCTGTATTAACGGCAGCACGGATGAACGTCCCGATCAGCTGGTGGCGATGCGCGTCTATATGGATGATGGGCTTATCGTTTCCACTCGCCAGCGTAAAGTGCTGGCGCTGGATGACGTGGTAAACGATCTGAAAGAGGGCACCGGGCCGACCGACTGCGGCAGCTGGCTGGTGGATGTCTGCGATGCGCTTACCGATCACGCGAGCGAGTTTATCGAAGAGTTGCACGATAAAATTATCGATCTGGAAGATAACCTGCTCGATCAGCAGATACCGCCACGCGGTTTCCTGGCGTTACTGCGCAAGCAACTGATTGTGATGCGTCGCTACATGACGCCACAACGTGATGTATATGCCCGTCTGGCCAGCGAGCGTCTCAGCTGGATGAATGATGACCAGCGCCGTAGAATGCAGGACATTGCTGACAGGCTGGGGCGCGGGCTGGATGAAATTGATTCCTGTATTGCCAGAACCGCAGTAATGGCCGATGAGATAGCACAGGTGATGCAGGAGTCGCTGGCCAGAAGAACCTACACGATGTCGCTGATGGCAATGGTCTTTTTACCCAGTACCTTTCTGACCGGTCTGTTTGGCGTAAACCTGGGCGGCATTCCCGGCGGTGCTTATCGCTACGGCTTTACCGCGTTTTGCGTCATGTTAGCTGCTTTGATTGGCGGTGTTGCATGGTGGTTGCATCGTAGTAAATGGTTGTAAATTTACGCTTTTTCCACCTTTTGCGCGGATCAAAACGCTCTTTTAATTGAGCAAAGTCAATAAACAGAAACCGTGTAAGGTGCATTATTACTCCCGCAGGTGAATGCAACGTCAAGCGATGGGCGTTGCGCTCCATATTGTCTTACTTCCTTTTTTGAATTACTGCATAGCACAATTGATTCGTACGACGCCGACTTTAATAGTCGGCTTTTTTTTGCCTCCCGTTTCTCAGGGTCTACCCTAAAAGGGTCAATCCAAAAAACTGGAGGGAAAGATGAACCATCTACACGCGCTGCAACGGCTGCATTCACGGCAGTCCGATCCGGTCCCGACCGACCCAACGCCCATGCCCGATCCCATTCCGCGTCCGCAGCCTATGCCCGACCCGCCGCCCGATGAAGAACCGATTAAATTGTCGCATCGAACCCCGAGATCTGCGAGGATACGCGCCATCTGACCGCAAAGATGACCACGAGAGACTATTGTGACCGCTTTTTCTACCCTGAATGTTCTGCCTGCCGCCCAACTCGATAACCTCAACGAGTTGGGATACCTCACGATGACGCCTGTTCAGGCGGCCGCATTACCCGCCATTCTTGAGGGGCGCGATGTTCGCGTACAGGCAAAAACCGGCAGTGGGAAAACGGCAGCGTTCGGTCTTGGACTGTTACAGCATATTGATGCCACTCTGTTCCAGACCCAGTCTCTGGTTCTGTGCCCGACCCGCGAACTGGCTGACCAGGTCGCGGGTGAGTTGCGTCGTCTGGCGCGCTTCCTGCCCAACACCAAGATCTTAACCCTCTGCGGCGGACAGCCGTTCGGGGCGCAGCGTGATTCGCTCCAGCATGCGCCTCATATTATTGTCGCGACACCTGGCCGTCTGCTGGATCATCTGCAAAAAGGTACCGTTTCACTGGATGCCCTGCAAACGCTGGTGATGGATGAAGCGGACCGTATGCTGGACATGGGCTTCAGCGACGCGATCGACGAAGTGATCCGCTTCGCGCCGGAAGATCGTCAGACATTGTTATTCTCTGCGACCTGGCCTGCCGCTATCGCTGCAATCAGCGGTCGTGTACAAAAAAATCCGCTGACAATTGAAATCGACAGCGTGGATGCGCTGCCTGCCATCGAGCAGCAGTTCTTTGAAACCTCGCAGCAGGGCAAAATCCCGCTTCTGCAGAAATTGCTGAGCCAGCACCAGCCCGCCTCCTGCGTGGTGTTTTGTAATACCAAAAAAGATTGCCAGGCGGTGTGTGATGCCCTGAATGCCGCCGGGCAAAGCGCGCTGTCATTGCATGGCGATCTGGAACAGCGCGATCGTGACCAGACACTGGTTCGCTTCGCGAACGGCAGCGCCCGTGTGCTGGTTGCAACTGATGTCGCCGCACGTGGGCTGGACATTAAATCGCTGGAGCTGGTTGTTAACTACGAGCTGGCCTGGGATCCAGAAGTACACGTTCACCGCATTGGGCGTACCGCACGTGCCGGAAACAGCGGGCTGGCCATTAGCTTCTGCGCGCCGGAAGAGGCGCAGCGCGCCAATATCTTGTCTGAAATGCTGCAGATAAAGCTTAACTGGGTGAACACCCCGGGGAACGGTCGCGCTGTGCCACTCGAAGCCGAAATGGCGACGCTGTGCATTGATGGCGGCAAAAAAGCCAAGATGCGTCCAGGCGACGTATTAGGCGCACTGACAGGGGACATGGGACTGGATGGCGCCCATATCGGCAAGATTACCGTTCATCCGGCACACGTATATGTGGCAATCCGCCAGGCGGTTGCGCATAAGGCATGGAAGCAGCTGCAAAACGGGAAAATTAAAGGCAAAACCTGCCGGGTCAGATTGCTGAAATAAGCGGCAGAAAAAACGCGTCTCAGACGGACTCTGAGACGCGACAGGATTATTTCACTTCAAGTACGTTCAGGCGCAGCTCGTCAAACTGATTATCATCCTCTTCCGGCTGCCAGCCTGCAGGCTGCATGGGGATCTCTTCCCGGTCAAACGCCAGATCGCCGCCATTCACCACTTCTGAATCATGGTTGATGCCTTTGAAGTCAAACAGCTCAACATCCGCAAGGTGAGAAGGCACCACGTTCTGCATTGCGCTGAACATGGTTTCGATGCGCCCTGGATAACGTTTATCCCAGTCACGCAGCATGTCACCAATGACCTGGCGCTGCAGGTTCGGCTGAGATCCACACAGGTTACATGGGATAATCGGGAAAGCTTTCGCCTGGGAGAAGCGTTCAATGTCCTTCTCGCGGCAATAGGCGAGAGGGCGGATGACAATATGTTTGCCGTCATCGCTCATCAGCTTAGGCGGCATGCCTTTCATCTTCCCGCCGTAGAACATGTTCAGGAACAGCGTTTGCAGGATATCGTCGCGGTGATGACCCAGCGCAATTTTGGTGGCGCCCAGCTCCGTCGCGGTCCGGTACAGAATGCCACGACGCAGACGAGAGCAGAGAGAGCAGGTGGTTTTACCCTCCGGGATCTTCTCTTTTACGATACCGTAGGTATTTTCTTCGACGATTTTGTACTCAACACCCAGCTTATCGAGATATTCCGGCAGGATATGCTCAGGGAAACCCGGCTGTTTCTGGTCAAGGTTTACGGCCACCAGGGAGAATTTCACCGGCGCGCTCTGCTGAAGATTACGCAGGATCTCCAGCATGGTGTAGCTGTCTTTACCCCCTGACAGGCAAACCATGATGCGGTCGCCTTCTTCAATCATATTGAAGTCTGCAATGGCTTCGCCCACATTACGGCGCAGCCGCTTCTGCAGCTTGTTGAGGTTGTATTGTTCTTTCTTTGTATTTGATTGATTGTCTTGCATTTATTGCTACCTTCGGAGCCAGCAGGGGCAAAAGTTTTCAGCGTGCCAGCTTATCGTTAAGCATCAGCACCTGTTCGCCATTCATTTTCCACGCATTCTATGCCGCAACTGTCTGGCTATGAAAGATGGGTTAACGCCGGCAGTCAATGCCAGCGGGCAAAAGTATGTCGCGTATGGTACGGATTCCGGCGGCGAATACCAGCACGTTTTACAGCGATGAAGGATCTTGTGCCGACTTGCGGTAAAACGTAATCGGCTTTCTGTTCGCCATCAGCGAGACGTGGTCGTTAAAACAGATAACATACGGTGGGTAAGGGCAGGCAAGCTCCGCTCAATAAAATGGCGGAGCCAGTAAAACGGAAGGACAGATCAGGTGGTTACTTTTCTACAATCTCTTTCACATCCGATTGATGGATCTGATGAATGCTGCCATCTGCATCTTTGTATGAAATTAAACCGGTGTCTTTATCTCGCTCTGGTTTTCCATGTGTGGTCATCATATGTCCATCTTTGGTCGATATAACATAATCACTTGAGCACCCTGTTATTGCTAACGCGACACCTAATGCCAAAAATGCAAAAATACCACCCTTCATATTAACCTCTAATTAACTTTATAGTTACAATCGTTTTAATACAGCATTATTTAACAACAGTGAATTGCAACGCTTCGTCAACGAAAGGGAATTTCCATTTAAAGAAAAAAAGAGCAATAAACGGCCACAGCGTACCCGTATATGTGGCGTTTAATCTTGTGCTTCTTTTTGAAATCCGTCTTTTTTTAGATGTAATCCTTTATGACTATTTCACGTTGCTCTTCATTCGCATCAGTATTGATTTAACTTGTATCGCTGCTTATTATCTTGCGTTTTAGCGTATGGGAATGTGAAGCTCGCATGCGACTTTACTGACGTGCTGGCAGCTAGGATTAGACAATCACTGGCGAACGATTCCCTTAAGATGATATCCCACAGGAAGGGTTGAAAGTGTTTAAGTTAAGTACTTTTGGTTTTATGATTTTATTGTGCTCAGGGTGTAGTTCTGATGTGGTTATCACTCCTGCGGAAAAACCGGTTTATAAGCTAATGCCTGATATAACGCAATCTGTAACACCGTCTCAGCAACGGGCGATCATGGCTGGTGAACGTCCCGACTGGACAGACAGAGCGCCGGTCACCACGATCAGGCGTTATTGATTTCTGCTTATCATCTTCAGGCTGCATAGCGCAGCGATTTCATAAGTAGTAGAGAACAACCCAGGACCTCACGATGGGGTCCTGCATGCTGATACGTAGTTTTAACGTGACCTGCACAAATAGCCACTTAAACTGCACTGTGTTGAGAGTCTATTCATCTTCAAGCTATTAAGCTGTTTTCCCCGTACAAAGCAGGAGGGAAACGGTGATGGCTGTTTTAAAAGTATGTCTTTTAGTTGGGTGCTTCCTGGCGGGTTGTGTCTTGTATCTTCATCTTTTTACGTCAATGAAGGAAGCATGCATAAAAGATACGGCAGGAGAAGTGTTTCACGTGCGTCAGGTTGAAAATGCTACTGATTGTCAGTCTTTTAACTGGAGCATGTATATACAGTGTGGCTATTTTTAGTCGTAAATATAACAAATGATCAACATGCACAAAGCGAAAATTTATATGCGGTAAAAGAAAGTGCAATCAGTAAACATTAAGATTTATCTGCTTCTGTTTTATTCATTTCTTTCTGGTGTGGGATATGTTAATAGATGGTTGGATAACAGGGTGAAATGAAGTTAAAAATAAAATAAGCATAATGAACATGACAGAGCAAAAAAATATTTTTCGCGAGTGGTTAGATATTCGTTGAAGTAACACAACATACCCTTAATACCGTTGTGCAGTGGTTCCTTTAAAACTGTACGTTATGCTCAACGGCTCTCATTATTAAGGCTCCCGTATGCAAACTGACAAAGACCTTTCCACCTGGCTCACGTTTCGCCGTCTTTGGCCTATAATATCGCCTTTTAAGAAAGGACTATTGGTTGCGGCATTAGCATTAATGATAAATGCCGCCTGCGATCCTTTTATGCTGTCTTTGCTAAAGCCGTTAATGGATGATGGCGTGGGCAAAATGGACCGCTCTGTCATGTTATGGATGCCGGTTGTGGTTATCGGATTGATGACGCTACGCGGTATTACCAGTTTTATCTCCAGCTATTGTGTCTCCTGGGTCTCGGGCAAAGTGGTGATGGATGTGCGCCGGAAATTGTTCCGCCATTTGATGGGCATGCCTGTGTCGTTTTTTGACAAACAGTCAACCGGGACGTTGCTGTCGCGTATTACCTATGATTCCGAACAAGTCGCATCTTCGTCATCAGGTACGCTGATAACGGTCATCCGTGAGGGTGCGTCAATCATCGGCTTGTTCGCCATGATGTTCTACTATAGCTGGCAGCTTTCAATCATCCTGATTGTACTGGCACCTGTTATATCCGTGACTATTCGTATGGTGTCCAAACGCTTTCGCACTATCAGTAAAAGCATGCAGAATACGATGGGGCAGGTCACGGCGAGTGCTGAGCAGATGCTTAAAGGCCATAAAGAAGTATTAATTTTCGGCGGTCAGGACGTTGAAACAAAACGCTTTGATAAGGTCAGCAATAAGATGCGTTTGCAGGGAATGAAAATGATGTCCGCATCGTCAATCTCCGATCCTGTTATTCAGCTTATTGCCTCCCTGGCACTCGCGTTTGTTCTTTATGCTGCCAGCTTCCCGAGTGTTATGGCGACCCTGACGGCGGGAACGATTAGCGTCGTTTTCACATCGATGATTGCATTGATGCGGCCTCTTAAATCCCTGACCAATGTGAACGCACAGTTCCAGCGCGGGATGGCCGCTTGCCAGACGCTGTTCACTATTCTTGATTCCGAACAGGAAAAAGATGAAGGTCAGTGCGTACTTGAACGCGCTAAAGCGGACGTTGCATTTCGCAATGTGACGTTTACCTATCCGGGACGTGAGGCCCCAGCGCTACGCAATATCAGCCTGAACATACCTGCCGGTAAGACCGTAGCCCTTGTCGGACGTTCCGGCTCGGGTAAATCAACCATCGCCAGCCTGATGACGCGATTTTATGATATTGATGAAGGTGAAATTCTGCTGGACGGCCACGACCTGCGAGAATATACCCTTCAGTCGCTTCGTAACCAGGTGGCGCTGGTTTCGCAAAATGTCCACCTGTTCAACGACACGGTTGCCAACAACATCGCCTACGGCCGTACGGAGCAGTACACCCGTGACCAGATCGAGAATGCCGCGCGTATGGCAAATGCGATGGACTTTATCAACAAGATGGATAACGGTCTTGATACCATCATCGGTGAAAACGGGGTACTGCTTTCTGGTGGGCAACGGCAACGTATCGCTATTGCACGCGCACTGTTGCGGGACAGTCCAATACTCATCCTTGATGAAGCAACGTCAGCCCTGGATACGGAATCGGAACGCGCTATACAGTCTGCGCTCGAGGAACTGCAAAAAAACCGTACATCACTGGTGATTGCGCATCGTCTGTCGACTATCGAAAAAGCAGACGAAATCATTGTTGTTGAAGATGGTGTTATCGTTGAACGCGGAAGCCATGCGGAATTGCTGACGCACAATGGGGTGTACGCACAGCTTCACAAAATGCAATTCGGTGCGTCAAACAGTTAAGTCACATTCACGCTTTTTACCCCGCTTGCAAAAGCGGGGTATCCCGTAATGTCACCCAAACCTGATTCATGCGCAAGATACCGTATAATGCCTTCTCTGAATACGCTTACATATCCTGTGATTGGACCTAACACATTGAATAAATTTTGTTTTTTCCTGCTACTCTGTACTGCTATCGGCAGTCTCTTTTCCGCCTGGCCCGTAGCCATATGGTTCCTGCTCATTAACGTCCTGACTATGGTTATTTACGGCGCCGATAAAATGGCAGCACGGAAAGGAATACGCAGGATACCGGAAGTAACCTTACTGGTCTTCGGCGTTGTGGGCGGGTGGCCCGGCGCCATTCTGGGTCAACAGATCTTTCGCCATAAAACGCAAAAGCAGCCTTTCAAAACCTGGTTTTTGATGTCTGTGGTCGTGAGCATCTTGGCCACGGTGGCGCTGTATCATTTTGGTTTTGTTGTTCGCTATTGAGCATCATTACTGCCAATAGTAGTAGGCCAAATCCTGGTGGGTTGCTGTTTTTTGTCCGTTCTGAATAATACGTGCAACAACACGGATGACAGCATCTCATGAAAATAAAATCTATTACGCTGGCAGCGCTGATGTTTTATTCAGCGCCTGGCTGGTCGACGTTTCAGGAGCGGGAATATAATACCTGGTATATAAAAAATGCCGTTCTTTATGACATGACGCAGACGTCGGAAGGTTTTCCGGTAATGGTGAGCGTATCTCAGCCCGGGAAAAAATCCGCTAATCTGGTGGTTTCATACATCACCGAAGGTCAATGCGGAAAAAATACGCTGCCGCTTAATGTGAATGGTAAAGTACTGCCCGCCAGCTATTACTGTGTTCAGGTTGGGTCGAAAAGAATTGAACATTTTTCAGTGGTCGATGCAACCAGCGTCAATGCCCTGGTGACGCATCTGAATTCAGATTTCACTCTTCTCCTGCAAAACGATATCAAGATTTGGGCCGCAAATATCAAATCGCCGAAATACGGTCTGACACCGCGTTTTTAAAATCCTGCTACGCTTGTTTGTGGTATCAGGAGCATGAACATGAAGAACAAAGATGAACAAACCGGGTTAGTTGGGCTGGCGATTGGTGCTGCCGTTATCGGGCTTGTTTCGGCACAGAAACCGATCGATCGTAACAGCATTGTTGATGAACTGCTAAGACTCGGCAGGCAAAAGGGTGACGGCGTGGAGGATGAGGTGTTCGTCAAGGCCGCTGAGCTGGTAAGAAAAGGGGTGTAAACGATGGCAGAAATCCGTCATGCCCAATGCCATTGTGGTGCAGTGGCATTTACCGTTGCGTTAACCGATGGGTTAAATACCGCCCGTCGCTGTAGCTGTTCTTTTTGTCGGATGAGAGGGGCGGTTGTGGTCTCTGCACCGTTAACCGGTATTACCGTCACCAAAGGCGAGGATAAACTTACGGAGTACCGCTTTAATACCGGTACAGCCCGGCATTTCTTCTGCTCGGTCTGCGGGATTTATACCTTCCATCAGCGGCGTTCTAATCCCAATGAATACGGTGTAAATGTCGCCTGTTTTGAAAACGTCTCTCCGTTCGATTTCCCGGAAGTGACGGTGATGGATGGGGTTAACCATCCTGCGGATGGCGAAAGTGGGGTCTTTGGCTATCTCTCTTTTCGCAAACGCGCGCCAACACAAGCGTCCTAGCCGCCTGGCCACATTGTGCTAACGCTGACTATAGTGGGAAGTGGGTATCTTAAAGAGGAGACATTATGCTTAGTGTTGAAAAAGACGACCCACGTGAGGCGCCTGAATCAGGGGATAAAAAGCCTCAGCCCGTGAAAAAATAGCATTCACGAAGGGTATCACGGCCACCGGCACTGCTGGTGGCTTTTTGTTTTCAAAGGCTCACTGTTAATGCCTGTCGAGATGATTTAAGAGCGTGCCGAGGTGCCCAACAATATCGCGGAAATCGAAAATTAACGCCATCCACAAACACGCTAAAAGAGCCAGTAGGGCAAGGGATACACGACCAAACAACACAGTTATCCTTAATGATGAGGGGGATATCTGCGCAGTCTAACCCGCAGTCTTTCAACTTATCCTCAACAATCTCGCGATAGCGTGCTGTTGTGCGACTAACCTCAAAAAGGTGAGCCCGCATGATGCTGCGGGCTCTGATCATCAGAACTGGTAAACCAGGCCTAATGCAACGACATCATCGGTACCGATACCGTTGTTTTTGTAGAAGCTGTCATCTTCATCCAGCAGGTTGATTTTATAATCCACATAGGTGGACATGTTTTTGTTGAAGTAATAGGTTGCGCCTACGTCGGCATATTTAACCAGGTCCTGATCGCCCTGACCGTTGCCCAGGTCTTTACCTTTCGACTGTAGGTAGGAAATTGCCGGACGCAGACCAAAATCGAACTGGTATTGTGCGGTTACTTCGAAGTTCTGGGTTTTATTCGCCACGGCGCTTTCGTTGTCGCCGTAAGGGGTCATATTGCGGGTTTCAGAATACATGGCCGCCAGATAGATATTGTTGGCATCATATTTCAGACCCGCGGTCCAGGCATCCGCTTTATCCCCGCCCGCGGTTGTATTTCTCACCTGATCGTTGGTACGGTCAGAAGAGGTATAGGCCGCCCCCGCTGAAATTCCCATACCGAAATCATAGGTGGTAGAAATACCGAAGCCGTCACCGTTCTCATGACGCGTGTCGCGACCATTATTGGTCCCTTCCTGGTTATTGCTGGCATCTTCGTTATTACCCTGATACTGCAGAGCAAAGTTCAGACCCGGCACCAGGCCATAGAAATCGGTGTTGCGGTAGGTTGCTACGCCATTGGCACGACCGGTCATAAAGTTATCGGCATAGGTGTAAGAGTCGCCGCCGAACTCTGGCAGCATATCGGTCCAGCCTTCCACGTCGTACAGAACGCCATAGTTACGGCCGTAGTCAAAGGAACCGTAGTCACCCACTTTCACACCGGCGAAGGCCAGACGTGTCCAGGACTGGTTGTCAGACCCTTCGGTGTTATTTGCCTGAATGTTGTATTCCCACTGTGCGTAGCCGGTCATCATGTCGTTGATCTGGGTTTCGCCCTTGAAACCCAAACGCATATAGGTCTGATCGCCGTCTTTAGACGTGTCATCAGAGAAGTAGTGCAAACCATCTACTTTTCCGTACAGATCTAATTTATTGCCATCCTTATTATAAATCTCTGCTGCATGCGCAGCGCCAGCCATTAACAGAGCCGGAATCATCAGGGCCAGTACTTTTCTTTGCATTATGGTATTCCTTTGCGGTTGTTTTTATTTAATTACCTGTTGAACTTTCCTTTGCGGAGAGTTGTCACATGCTAAATCACTCCGCTGAAAGAGTAATAAATTATAATTGTTACGAAGTGAGTAAAATCTAAAGGGAATTGTTCTGCGGAAATGTTAATTTGTTTGATGAATGTTTTAGTGAAAAACATAATAAATTAAAATTATTAATCATGCGGTAAATCAGGTAATGTCTGCCCCGTTATATGCCTTTAAGATTATTATCCATAATTCCCATGAATATCATTTATTCATTTAACGTGATGCTCAGGGATTATTTGGTCTGGCCCGGTGTGAATACACCGGGCTTTTTTTATGGCATAAAAATGCCCGGACAAGCCGGGCATGGGGATTATTCGCTGGTGGATTTTTCCGCTTTCCCGGCCATTTGCGCCAGGAAGTCGTACCGTTTTTGCAGATCGGCGGCGGCATCTTTCCACAACTGCTCAGCCACCTCTGGCTGTTGCGCATTGAGGCGACGGAAGCGTTGCTCCTGCAGCAGTGTCTCAGCCAGGGCATCTGACGGAGGGCGTGAATCGAGCGCCAGCGGCAGCTTGCCTTCCTCTGCCCGGCGAGGATCAAAGCGATACAGCGGCCAGAAGCCCGTGGCGGTCAGCTGACGCATCTGATCGTGGCTGAGCGCCAGATCGTAACCATGCTCTTCGCAAGGGCTGTAGGCGATGATAAGCGATGGGCCCGGATACGCTTCCGCCTCCTGAATCGCTTTCACCGTCTGGTTAAGCTGCGCGCCGAGCGAGATTTGCGCAACGTACACGTGGCCATACATCATCATGCTGACGCCGAGATCTTTACGCGCCTTGCGTTTCCCGTGTTCGCCAAATTTTGTTACCGCTCCTAACGGCGTGGCTTTTGACGCCTGTCCGCCGGTATTGGAATAACACTGGGTATCCAGCACCAGGATGTTCACGTTCTCGGTCAGGCTCAACACATGATCCAGCCCGCCAAAGCCAATGTCATACGCCCAGCCATCGCCGCCAATCAGCCAGATCGATTTTTCAACCAGGGCGTCAGCGTCGGTCACCAGTTGTTCTGCGCCGTCAACGCCCTGAAGGGCATTACGAAGCGCCGTAACCTGTTCGCGACGAACCTCAGGGGTGGCTTCAGCGTGCAGCGCAGCGTGCAGGTCGGCAGGGATGTTATCGGCAAACTGATCCAGCAGGCGCATCACGCGTGCGCGGTGCTGATCCACCGTTAAGCGGAAGCCAAGACCAAATTCGGCGTTATCCTCAAACAGCGAATTCGCCCATGCCGGGCCGCGGCCGTTGGCGTCGGTGGTGTATGGGGTGGACGGCAGGTTACCGCCATAGATAGACGAACAGCCGGTCGCGTTGGCGATCAGCATCCGGTCACCGTACAGTTGCGTCAGCAGTTTGATGTACGGTGTTTCCCCGCAGCCGGAGCAGGCACCAGAGTATTCGAACAGCGGCGTGATCAGCTGTGAGGTACGGATATCAATACGTTCCAGCTTGCTCCGATCGATTTCCGGCAGGTTCAGGAAGAAGTCATAATTTACTTTCTCTTCTTCCACGTGTTCCAGCCGCGACATCATATTGATGGCTTTGATATCCGGGTTCTGTCGGTCTTTGGCCGGGCAGACCTCGACGCAGAGGTTACAGCCGGTGCAATCTTCGGGTGCAACCTGCAGAACGTATTTCTGTCCGCGCATATCGCGGGATTTCACATCCAGCGAATGCAGGCTGGATGGGGCCGATTCCATCGCGTCCGGAGAAACGACTTTGGCCCGGATGGCAGAGTGCGGGCACGCTGCCACACAGTGATTGCACTGGGTACACAGCTCTTCCTTCCAGATTGGGATCTCTTCGGCGATGTTGCGTTTTTCCCAGCGGGTGGTGCCCATCGGCCAGGTGCCATCCGGCGGCAGGGCGGAGACGGGAAGGGCATCGCCCAGCCCCGCCAGCATGGCCGCCGTTACGGTTTTAACAAAATCTGGAGCCGCATCAGAAACCACCGGAGGACGGTTCGGGCTGCTGGCATTCACCGGCTGGAGCGGTACTTCAGACAGCGACTCGCGCGCCAGCGCCAGTGCCTGCCAGTTGCGTTCAACCAATTCCTGGCCTTTACTGCTGTAACTTTTGGCGATCGCGCCCTGCAGTTCCATTAAGGCGCTGTCGCCCGGCAGAATGTTTGTCAGGTGGAAGAACGCCATCTGCATGACGGTGTTGATGCGCGCGGCAAGACCACATTCGCGGGCAATCTTCGCCGCGTTAATGACAAAAAGCCGCGCTTTTTTCTGATTAAGCACCGCCTGCACTTCCTGCGGCAGGCGCGCCCAGACCTCATCCGCACTGTACGGCGTGTTGAGCAGGAAAATACCGCCAGGTTTGAGACGTTCGGCCATCTGGTATTTATCGATAAACTGCAGCTGGTGACAGCCGACAAAATCAGCCTGCGAAATGAGATACGCCGAGCGGATAGGGTGTTCGCTGACGCGCAGATGGGATACGGTCAGCCCGCCGGCTTTCTTGGAGTCATAGACGAAGTAACCCTGTGCATACCACGGTGTGGAATTACCGATGATCTTGATGTTGTTCTTGGTTGCCGAAACGCTGCCGTCGCTGCCCAGACCGTAGAACAGCGCCTCAAGTTTCGCGCCGGAGGGCAGGGTGTTTTCCGGCAAGGGCAGTGAGAGATTAGTGACATCGTCATAAATACCGACCGTAAAGCGAGGTTTCGGCTTCGTTTCACTTAGCTCATTAAACACCGCCAGCACGCAATCCGGACCGAACTCTTTGGACGACAAACCATAACGTCCGCCAATGACACGCGGCAGCGTTTCGCGCTCGCCGTTACTGAAGGCTTCCGCCAGTGCGGTCATGACGTCCAGATACAGCGGTTCTGCGTGTGCGCCAGGCTCTTTGGTACGATCGAGCACGGCCACGCTTCGTGCGCTCTCCGGCAGCGCAGAGAGCAGATGTTTCGCTGAGAACGGGCGGAAAAGGCGAACTTTCAGCACCCCAACTTTCTCGCCGCGCGTCAGCAGTTCATCCACGACTTCTTCACAGGTGCCAATGGCTGAACCCATCAGCACAATCACGCGTTCCGCCTGTGGATGGCCATAATATTCAAACGGTTTATATTCCCGTCCGGTGGCGGCAGCGAAATCGTTCATCGCCTGTTCCACATGGTCATATACCGCGTTGTACCACGGGTTCGTCGCCTCGCGGGACTGGAAGTAAGTATCCGGGTTGGCCGATGTCCCGCGGATCACCGGATGTTCCGGGTTGAGTGCGCGGGCGCGATGGGCATCAATGTCCACCTGCGGCAGAAGCGAGAGAAGGGTGTCATCTGCCAGCGGCACGATTTTGTTGATTTCGTGGGAGGTGCGGAAACCATCAAAGAAGTGAATAAACGGCACGCGGCTTTTCAGCGTCGCGATATGGGAAATTAACGCGAAATCCTGGGCCTCCTGAACGCTGCTGGCGCACAGCATGGCGCAGCCGGTCTGACGCACGGCCATCACATCGGAGTGATCGCCAAAAATGGAGAGCGCGTGGGTAGCAACGGTTCGTGCCGCGACGTGCAGGACAAACGGGGTAAGTTGACCGGCCAGTTTGTACAGCGTCGGGATCATCAGCAGCAATCCCTGTGAGGAGGTAAACGACGTGGAGAGCGCTCCCGTCTGCAGCGCACCATGCACCGCGGCAATCGCACCCGCTTCGGACTGCATTTCGACGACTCTCGGGACATCGCCCCAGACATTTTTTAACCCGTTTCCTGCCCAGGCATCTGCCTGTTCGGCCATTGTAGAACTTGGCGTAATCGGGTAGATGGCGATAACTTCGCTGGTGCGAAACGCGACTGACGCGACTGCACCATTACCGTCAATAGTTTGCATAGGACGACACCCTTACATTGCGCAAAAAAAGAGGGGTCCGTAAACCTGGTCAGACCCTGAATATTATTCCCTTATTTTAGCAAAGGCCGGATTTTGCGATTTTCGCATTTGTGTCCTCGGTATTCTCACCATCAATGAGTAGATCAAACTTTTGGCGAAAAACCCTTCTAAATCTTAAATAATTCAGTTCCAGTATTCATAAGTCGCTGTCATGGCTGCTTTATGTTTGTACTCAAAAGCCTTGCCTTTGTCGTTATCTGGTGAGGAGATAGTGATGTCGATATCCGCCTGGATACATTCCCCGTTAGTGTCCCATTCCTTACAGGTATTCACCGTTTTTTCGATAGTGTAATAGGTCTCGGTGTTCGTCCAGGTCAGCTGGCGACCTGCATCATCGTAAACATACTCATCCACGACGTTAGGTGTATACCTTTTTGTCAGGCGATGATGCGTGTCGTACTCGTACTCCGTGCGGTAATTCTCAATCGCCAGGTTACTTTTGTTTTCTGAACGGGTAAGAGCCCCTGTTGTATTGAGCGTATACAGAATGGTGCCCATGCTGGTTCGATCTTTCTCCCCCGGCGTTGTGGCAGTAATGGTGCCGCGGTTAACTGCTTTACTGATAATCCCTTTTTTGTTTAGCAAATACATACCTTCAACATTATGACGGAATAACAGTGTCGATTTTTGGTTGCGCTTGTCCGTTCCGATGCCTTTGCCATCGACAAGGATGCGCCAGCCGTAATCCGCTTTACTGAGTTTTATCGCACTGGTAATCACAAGAACAGATTGAGGATAGGTTGCTGTTTTTACCTCCAGCATACTGCCGCCAAGAAGTTCGCCACAGCGGTTATAACTCGCATTTATTGTTGTACGGATGTAACCGTCCGGACTCTCAATCCTGGTCTCAATCGTTTTAGGTATTGCTCCATTATTTTGCTGTTGCAGTAGAATGAAATTATTGGTTTTATTTTTGTTTACGCTTTCGGGTGAGCACTGCTCAGCCCGGGCATGAAAAGAACACAGCGCGAGTACGGCTACGCAAAACGACTTATTGTAAATTGGCATTGATTATTATCCTTATGAACCAGCCTGTTAACGCAATCCCAAAGAGCAAAGCAGTAATATACTGCCAACAGCTTCAGGTTCAACAATATCCAAAAAAATTGCGAGAAATTGTTTCAGCAGCGCATAAATACGCACTTCCGCTCTCGACGGCACGGGATGTGATGCCTATTATGCATAGGTTTCGCATTATTCATGGGGGAGAGAGAGCATGCGTTCAGCGTTTTGGGTAGGGTGTGCCGCGTTATTGCTGTCGGCCTGTAGTAACGAACCTGTTCAGCAGGCCACGGCGGCACATGTGACGCCGGGAATGAAAGCCGCGATGTCCAGTTCTGGACAAGCCAATTGCGCGATGATTGGTGGCTCACTGTCGGTTGCCCGCCAGCTCGATGGCTCTGCGATCGGGATGTGCGCCTTGCCAAACGGCAAACGCTGCAGTGAACAGTCGCTTGCCGTTGGATCCTGCGGTAGCTACTGATTATTCAGCGCGTTTAAACATCAGCGTTTTGTCGGCTGTCGCCAGCGTTAACTGGTCTTCAGTCAGGTCGACCTGCGCCCCTTTGCGCAGCATGTCGCCGATGGCCTGATCCAGCTCGTTCAATTGTGGTTCGGTACAGAGTTTGCGCGTCATCGCCAGCCCTTTAACCTTAAGTTCCCCTTCGGACAATTTTCCCTGTCCGTTGAAGCGGTTACACATCACGCCGGAAATGCTGATGTTATTAACCAGGCTGATATCGGGCAACGCGCTAAAACTGATCTCAGGTTGCGTTGTCGTGGCCTTCACGGCTTTCCCGTCCACATTTTCCAGCACAAAGCGGTGGTTCTTAAGCTGCTCCGGCTGAACAGACGCTTTACCCGGATTAACACAGCCGGAGAGGACAAGACTGATAACACTTAACGCAATGAGTTTTTTCATTTTTCTTCTCGAACTATAAATACTGTGAATCATTTACCAGTGTAACGATACGCGGCAGGGCGTTAATGGGGTTTATCTGAAAGTGCGGGAAGAAGATCGGGCAACGCAGCGGTTGCCCGGGACAAGATCAGTGAGATTTAAACCCGGCGGCCGTCATCAGCATGCGGAAGAACATGCTGACAGCCGCCAGCGCCAGTACGCTGCCGCCCCAGATAATGGCCAGCCACAGCAATCGTTTCCAGACAGGCTGTTGCATCAGTGATAACCCTCCCCATGCTGTACTTTTCCGCGAAATACGTAGTAACTCCAGAAGGTGTAGACCAGAATCACGGGAATGATCAACAACGCACCTACCAGCATAAAGCCCTGACTTTGTGTCGGCGCGGCCGCCTGCCACAGGGTGATCGACGGTGGAATAATATGCGGCCAGATGCTGATCCCAAGCCCGCTAAAGCCGAGAAAAATAAGCCCCAGCGTCAGGATAAATGGCCGGTTATGGCTTTGCCGATTATTCAGGCAGCGCCACAGATACAGACTCAGCAGGACGACCAGAGCCGGAACCGGCAACAGGTAAAACAGGTTCGGCAGCGTAAACCAGCGCGCGGCGATGGCCGGGTGCGCCAGCGGGGTCCAGAGACTGATCGCCGCGATAACGGCCAGCAGCACAATTAAGAGCATTTTAGAAACTTCGCGCATCCGCTGTTGCAGGGCATTTTCACTTTTCATCACCAGCCAGGTGGCGCCCAGCAGCGCATAGGCCACCACCAGACCCGCGCCACAGAACAGGTTAAACGCGGTAAACCAGTCAAAGGGACCGCCGGTATAGGCACGCCCGGTGACGGCAAACCCGTTTATGACGGCACCCACCGTCACGCCCTGGGTAAACGTCGCCAGAAGTGAACCGCCAATAAAGGCTTTATCCCAGAACGGACGGTGCGCTGGCGTTGCTTTAAAACGAAACTCAAACGCCACGCCACGAAAAATAAGACCGATCAGCATTAATGTCAGCGGAATGGTGAGGGCATCGATAATCACCGCGTAGGCCAGCGGAAAGGCACCGAAGAGGGCAGCGCCACCCAGCACCAGCCAGGTTTCATTCCCGTCCCAGACCGGGGCGACGCTGTTGACCATCACATCGCGATCGTCCGGGTTTTGCGTCATCGGGAACAGAATGCCGATCCCCAGATCAAAACCGTCCATCACGATATACATCAGCGTCGCGAAGACGATGATGACAAACCAGATAATGGAAAGATCGATACCCATTATGGCTGCTCCTTATTGCCAGTGGTAACTGCGGAAAGCGGGCGTGCCGGACGTCCATCGGCCTCGGTGGCGAACGATTCGTGAGGCTGAGGTCCTTTTTTAATCAGGCGCACCATATAGCTGTAACCGACGCCGAAGACCGAAGTGTAAACGACGAAGAAAGCCAGCAAACTGACGCTCATATGCAGATCGCCATGGGCGGATACCGCATCCCGGGTACGTTGAAGCCCATAGACGACCCACGGCTGGCGTCCTACTTCGGTGGTCACCCATCCGGCCAGTATGGCGATCAACCCTGAAGGCCCCATCAGCAGGGCAAACCACAGGAAGGGGCGCGAGGTGTAAACGCGCTTTTTATAACGCAACCAGAGCGCCACCACGCCGAGCAGCAGCATCAGCATGCCTAAGCCCGCCATAATGCGGAAAGACCAGAAGACAATGGTGGAATTTGGACGATCTTCCTTCGGGAACTCCTTGAGCGCCGGAACCTGTTTATCCAGACTGTGCGTCAGGATAAGGCTGCCAAGAGCGGGGATCTTAAGGCCAAAGCGGGTTCGCTCCAGTTCCATATCTGGCCAGCCAAACAGCAGTAGCGGGGTAGGTTCCCCCGGTGGGTTTTCCCAGTGCCCCTCAATGGCGGCGATTTTGGCAGGCTGATGCTTTAAGGTGTTCAGCCCGTGCATATCACCGACCATTGCCTGGATGGGGGCCACAATCAGGGTCATCCACAGCGCCATAGAAAACATAGCGCGGATGGCAGGCGTATTGTTTCCGCGCAGCAGATGCCATGCCGCCGATGCGCCAACAAACAGGGCGCTACTGAGGAAGGCGGCTATCGACATATGCAGCAGACGATAAGGGAAGGAGGGGTTAAAGACCACGGCAAACCAGTCTACCGGAACGACCTGCCCGTTGACGATCTCATAGCCCTGTGGGGTCTGCATCCAGCTGTTGGAGGAGAGGATCCAGAAAGTGGAGATAATTGTCCCCAGCGCTACCATACAGGTGGCGAAGAAGTGCAGCCCAGGCCCGACTTTATTCCAGCCGAACAGCATCACGCCGAGGAATCCGGCCTCAAGGAAAAAGGCGGTTAGCACTTCATAGGTCAGAAGTGGGCCGGTAATGCTGCCCGCAAACTGCGAAAATCCACTCCAGTTAGTGCCAAACTGATACGCCATCACCAGCCCGGAGACCACGCCCATGCCAAAGTTAACGGCAAAAATCCTGGACCAGAAGTGGTACAGCGATCGCCAGACCGGATTTTTTGTTTTCAGCCACAGCCCTTCAAGCACAGCAAGATAGCTTGCCAGGCCGATAGTGATTGCCGGGAAAATAATGTGGAAGGATACGGTAAAGGCAAACTGTATCCGTGCAAGGTGAAAAGCATCTAAACCAAACATGCACAGCCTCAATGTCAAACGGTGTGCTGTTATGGTACAGAGGCGCAGATCGGACTATCAGACGCAGAAACGCGAAATTTAACCATAACAGTTGGCAAAAATTTCACGCTTTTGCCATCTGATATACTTCCTTATAGGGCATAAAAATATTTTTTTAATGAATTTTATGCATTAAACCGCTTGCTTTGTCGTCGGCACCGTGCGTTAATGGTCTTCTGGTTTTGAGTCCAAATAAATATCTGACGTAGTTTTATAAAGCAGTTCTCATCACGTTGTGCCTCTCCGCAGCCTCTCTTGGGTCTTTATCTACATTCCGATTAGTTTTGTTTCAAACCATTATCGCCTGATCGGCTCATGAGTAATTTACGTTTTTACGTTTACAGGAGAATCCTATGACTTCTTATATCCATTTTCGCTGCCCATGCTGTCATGGCTCGCAGTACCGTACTTCAGCCTTTGATGTGTCTGAGAAAAATCCCTTCGGCGCAAAATGCATCTTTTGCAAATCGCCAATGATTACACTCGACCATCTGGCCGCGGCGCGTCTCGCACACAATCATGTGACCGAGTACCGTAAGTAATTCATTTCATAAACCATAACAGTTAGCAAAATCTTCTCTTTTTCTCCTGCTGATATACACTGTCGGCATTAAGGAGAATCTGATGAAAAAATACCAGCGTCTGGCGCAACAAATTATCTCGCAGATTGAGCTTGGCGTATGGTTGCCGGGCGATAAGCTGCCTTCTCTGCGAGAGCAGGTGGCAAGCAGCGGCATGAGTTTTATGACCGTGGGCCACGCGTATCAGATGCTGGAAAGTCAGGGGCGCATTGTCGCCAGACCGCAGTCGGGCTATTACGTTGCCTCGCGCCCGACCGCACAACAGCCAGCGCCACCTGCACAGGTCATGCGCGACGAAGCGGTGGACATCAACACCTATATCTTCGACGTTCTGCAGGCCAGCCGCGACCCGTCGGTTGTTCCTTTTGCTTCCGCTTTTCCCGACCCGCGTCTTTTCCCGCTTCAGCAACTCAACCGCTCGCTGGCAAACGTCAGCAAAACCGCGACGGCGATGAGCGTGATTGAAAACCTGCCGCCGGGTAATGTCGATTTGCGCCACGCCATTGCCCGCCGCTATGCACAGCAGGGGATGAATATCTCACCGGAGGAGATCGTGATCACCGCAGGCGCGCTCGAAGCGCTGAACTTGAGTCTCCAGGCGGTGACCGAGCCGGGGGACTGGGTGATTGTCGAAAACCCCTGTTTCTACGGCGCGCTGCAGGCGCTGGAACGCCTGAAGTTGAAGGCCCTGTCGATTGCGACGGACGTGCGCGAGGGGATCGATCTCAATGCCCTTGAACAGGCGCTGAATGACTACCCGGCCAAGGCCTGCTGGATAATGACCAACAGTCAAAATCCGCTTGGCTTTACGCTCAGCCCGGAGAAAAAAGCGCAGCTTGTGGCGCTGCTGACGAGGCACAACGTCACGCTGATTGAAGATGATGTCTACAGCGAGCTCTATTTTGGCCGTGAAAAGCCGCTCCCGGCGAAAGCATGGGATCGTCAGGACATGACGCTGCACTGCTCCTCGTTTTCGAAATGTCTGGTGGCCGGTTTTCGCATCGGCTGGGTAGCGGCGGGTAAACATGCGCCGCGTATTCAGCAGCTTCAGCTGATGAGCACGCTCTCTACCAGCTCCCCGATGCAGCTGGCGCTGGTGGATTACCTCGCGACCAAACGCTACGACGCCCATCTTCGCCGCCTGCGACGTACGCTGGCCGAGCGTAAACAGCAGGCGTGGCAGTCACTTTTGCGCCATATGCCGCCGGGCGTCAAAATCCATCATAACGACAGCGGCTACTTTTTGTGGCTGGAGCTTCCGGCACAGCTGGATGCAGGGCTGTTAAGCGAACAGGCGTTACGCCATCACATCAGTATTGCCCCAGGCAAGATGTTTTCTACCTCAGATGTCTGGACACCCTTTTTCCGTTTTAATACCTCCTGGGCATGGGGAGAGCGGGAAGAGCAGGCCGTTAGTCAGTTAGGGAAATTAATCAGCAGCATGTTGAAATAACGATTCCGGTCTCTCGCTAAATAATCATTGCTTATCTTTTTGCCGCCGCGGCGACCATTTTGCCGCGTCGCATCATACGAAATCTGCATACCACCTCTCACGCCTAACCCCTTGTCTATAATCCAGTTAACGGGGAATGCGCCCTCGGTCACACCTTGATGAAATTTCCTTAAGCCGCACGGTGCGGGGCATTTGCGCGGTCTACGTTTAATGAGGGAGATATTTTTACGGCACGGCTGCCGCTAAATTTTCATTGCGACTGGAGTAATGTTTATGAGCAAAAAATTTGCCCGCAGCAGCCTGTGTGCGCTTGGTATGGCCATAATGACCGCGCAAGCCGCCGAGCCACCGAAAGCGATTGGCGACGGAGAGGGTCGGCTGGATATTATTGCCTGGCCGGGTTACATCGAGCGGGGACAAACGGATAAAAACTATGACTGGGTAACCCAGTTTGAAAAAGAGACCGGCTGTGCGGTAAATGTCAAAACCGCCGCCACGTCGGACGAGATGGTGAGCCTGATGGCGAAAGGCGGGTATGACCTGGTCACCGCGTCAGGAGATGCGTCGCTCCGTCTGATTATGGGCAAACGCGTTCAGCCGATTAACCCGGAACTCATCCCCAACTGGAAAACCCTCGACCCGCGCCTCGTTAAAGGTGAATGGTTTAACGTGGGCGGCAGCGTCTACGGCACGCCGTATCAGTGGGGGCCAAACCTGCTGATGTACAACACCAAAACCTTCCCGACACCGCCGGATAGCTGGAGCGTGGTGTTTGTAAAACAGGACTTACCGGACGGTAAAACCAACCAGGGACGCGTGCAGGCCTATGACGGGCCGATTTACATTGCCGATGCGGCGCTGTTTGTGAAGGCCACTCACCCCCAGTTGGGTATTAACGACCCCTACCAGCTGACGGAAGAACAGTACGCTGCGGTTCTGAAAGTGCTACGCGATCAGCACGCCCTGATCCACCGCTACTGGCATGACACCACCGTACAGATGAGCGACTTTAAGAATGAAGGCGTGGTGGCGTCCAGCGCCTGGCCATACCAGGCGAATGCCCTGAAAGCCGAAAACCAGCCGATCGCGACCGTCTTCCCGAAAGAGGGCGTCACGGGCTGGGCAGACACCACTATGCTTCACGCGCAGGCAAAACACCCGATGTGTGCTTACAAATGGATGAACTGGTCGCTGACGCCAAAAGTGCAGGGCGATCTGGCGGCGTGGTTTGGCTCTCTGCCGGTGGTGGCGCAAGGGTGTAAGGCCAGTACGCTGCTGGGTGAGAAAGGCTGTGAAACCAACGGTTACGACGCCTTTGACAAAATCAAGTTCTGGAAAACTCCGATCGCCGAAGGCGGCAAATATGTGCCTTACAGCCGCTGGACGCAGGATTACATCGCCATCATGGGTGGCCGTTAATCATCCGGGAGCAGAACATGACGTACGCGGTAGAGTTTAATGACGTTTCCCGTCTGTACGGCGACGTACGGGCGGTGGATGGGGTGAGCATTGCCATTCGTGACGGGGAGTTTTTCTCCATGCTGGGGCCGTCGGGCTCCGGCAAAACCACCTGCCTTCGGCTGATCGCCGGTTTTGAACAACTCTCCGGCGGGGCGATCACAATCTTCGGTAAAGAAGCGAGTGAGCTTCCTCCGTGGGAGCGAGACGTCAATACGGTGTTCCAGGACTACGCGCTGTTTCCGCATATGTCGATTCTCGATAACGTCGCTTACGGGCTGATGGTCAAAGGCATCGACAAGAAAAAACGCCATGCACTGGCGCAGGAGGCGCTGGAAAAGGTCGGGCTGAGCTTTGCCATTGCGCGCAAGCCGTCGCAGCTTTCTGGCGGCCAGCGTCAGCGCGTTGCCATTGCGCGTGCGCTGGTCAATGAACCCCGCGTGCTGTTGCTGGATGAACCGCTGGGCGCGCTCGATCTGAAACTGCGTGAACAGATGCAGGTCGAGCTGAAAAAACTTCAACAGGCACTCGGGATCACCTTTATTTTTGTGACCCACGATCAGGGGGAAGCCCTGTCAATGTCCGACCGGGTCGCCGTTTTCAACAACGGACGCATTGAGCAGGTGGATACCCCGCGTGAGCTATACATGCGCCCGCGTACGCCGTTCGTGGCCAGTTTTGTCGGCACCTCGAACGTTTTCGATGCGGCACTGGCGCAGAAAGTGTGCGGCATGGAGGGTGCTTATTCGCTTCGACCGGAACATATCCGGCTCAATGAGAGCGGTGAGGTTCAGGTTGAAGGTGTGGTGCAGGCTGTCCAGTATCAGGGTGCGGCAACGCGCCTGGAGCTGAAACTTGCCGGGGGGGCAAAACTGCTGGTGAGCCAGGCCAATCTCAGCGCGGACACACTGCACACCGGCGTTGAGCCGGGGCAGGCGGTGCTGGCGTCATGGCCGCGCGACGCCATGATCCGCCTGCATGAGGAAGGGTGAAATGGCGATGAGCGTCTTACATCCTCCCGCACCGCGCGGTACCCTAAGCCGCATGACCGCGCACTTCTGGCGCAAACCGTCGCTGGGGATATTCCTGCTGCTGCTGGCACCGCTGATGTGGTTTGGCATCGTCTATCTGGGATCGCTCCTTACGCTGCTGTGGCAGGGCTTTTATACCTTTGATGATTTCACCATGTCGGTGACGCCGGACCTGACGCTGGCGAACATTCAGGCACTTTTTAACCCGGCAAACTACGACATCATCATCCGTACGCTGGTGATGGCGATTGCGGTCACCCTCGCCAGCGCCATTCTGGCCTTCCCGATGGCCTGGTATATGGCGCGTTACACCAGCGGCAAATGGAAAGCGTTCTTCTATATTGCCGTTATGCTGCCGATGTGGGCGAGCTATATCGTCAAAGCGTACGCGTGGACGCTACTGCTGGCGAAAGATGGCGTGGCGCAGTGGTTTCTCAGCCATCTGGGGCTGGAGCCGATCCTGGTCTCTGTTCTGACGCTCCCGGCGATTGGCGGGAACACGTTATCGACCTCCGGGCTGGGGCGGTTTCTGGTCTTTGTCTACATCTGGCTGCCGTTTATGATCCTGCCCGTGCAGGCGGCGCTGGAACGGCTGCCTGCCTCGTTGTTGCAGGCCTCTGCCGATCTCGGTGCGCGTCCGCGTCAGACCTTTCGTTATGTTGTTCTGCCGCTGGCGATCCCGGGTATCGCGGCGGGCTCGATATTTACCTTCTCTCTGACGCTGGGGGATTTTATCGTGCCACAGCTGGTAGGCCCGCCTGGCTATTTCATTGGCAATATGGTCTATGCCCAGCAGGGGGCCATCGGCAATATGCCCATGGCTGCCGCCTTCACCCTGGTGCCGATTGTGCTTATCTCGCTTTATCTGGCGTTCGTGAAACGTCTGGGAGCATTCGATGCACTCTGAACGCGCACCGTTGTTCCTGAAAGTGGCCGCCTGGGGCGGGGTGATCTTCCTCCACTTCCCCCTGCTGATTATTGCCATCTACGCTTTTAATACTGAGGACGCGGCCTTCAGCTTCCCGCCGCAGGGGCTGACGTTGAAGTGGTTTAGCGTGGCGGCGGGGCGTGGCGATATCATCGATTCCGTGACGTTGTCACTTAAAATTGCGACGTTAGCGACGGCTATTGCCCTGGTACTTGGCACGCTTGCTGCGGCGGCGCTGTGGCGTAGCGCGTTTTTTGGCAAAAACGCCATTTCGCTGTTGCTGCTGTTACCGATAGCGCTGCCGGGCATCATCACCGGTCTGGCGCTGCTGACCGCTTTCAAAACCATCAATCTGGAGCCTGGTTTTTTTACCATCGTTGTCGGGCACGCCACGTTCTGCGTGGTGGTGGTGTTTAACAATGTGATTGCCCGGTTCCGACGCACCTCCTGGAGCCTGGTTGAAGCGTCGATGGATTTAGGGGCCGATGGCTGGCAAACCTTCCGTTACGTGGTCCTGCCCAATCTTGGGTCGGCGCTGCTGGCCGGGGGCATGCTGGCGTTTGCTCTGTCGTTTGACGAAATTATCGTCACAACCTTTACCGCGGGACACGAGCGCACGTTACCGCTGTGGTTGCTTAACCAGCTCGGACGTCCGCGTGACGTGCCGGTCACCAACGTGGTCGCACTGCTGGTGATGCTGGTGACAACCTTCCCCATTCTGGGAGCCTGGTGGCTAACCCGCGACGGCGAGAACAGCGCCGGGAGCGGGAAATAACATTGATTTCAACGGGACAATGCTATGCAAAAACGACTGCTGATTAATGGTGAACTGGTGAGTGGCGAGGGGGAAAAACAGCCGGTCTATAACCCTGCCACCGGAGAGGTTCTGCTGGAGATTGCTGAAGCATCTGCCGCGCAGGTCGACGCGGCCGTGCAGGCAGCCGATCGGGCGTTCGCACAGTGGGGGCAAACCACGCCCAAAACGCGTGCCGAATGTCTGCTGAAACTGGCTGACGTTATTGAAGCGCATGCCGACGAGTTTGCCAGTCTCGAATCCCTGAACTGCGGTAAGCCGCTGCACTGCGCGCTGGGCGATGAGATCCCCGCGGTGGTCGATGTGTTTCGGTTCTTTGCTGGCGCGGCCCGCTGCCTGAACGGACTGGCGGCGGGTGAGTATCTGGACGGCCATACCTCGATGATCCGCCGCGATCCGGTCGGGGTTGTCGCCTCCATCCCCCCCTGGAACTACCCGCTGATGATGGCGGCGTGGAAGCTGGCACCGGCGCTGGCCGCCGGGAACTGCGTGGTCATCAAGCCTTCTGAGATTACGCCGCTGACCGCCTTAAAACTGGCCGAACTGGCGAAGGATATTTTCCCGGCTGGCGTGCTGAACGTGCTGTTCGGGCGCGGAAAAACGGTAGGCGATCCGCTGACCGGGCATGAGAAAGTGCGCATGGTGTCACTCACCGGCTCAATTGCAACCGGGGAGCACATCATTGGCCATACCGCCTCATCCATAAAACGTACCCACATGGAGCTGGGCGGCAAGGCACCGGTTATCGTCTTTGATGACGCCGATCTGGATGCGGTCGTCGAGGGCGTGCGGACGTTTGGTTTCTACAATGCCGGGCAGGACTGCACTGCGGCCTGCCGGATTTATGCCCAAAAGGGCATTTATGCTGCGCTGGTGGAAAAACTGGGCGCAGCGGTGGCCAGCCTGAAGATGGGGGCGCCGGAAGAGGCCTCTACCGAGCTGGGGCCGCTGAGCTCGCAAGCGCATCTGTCGCGCGTCTGTCAGGCTGTGGATGAGGCCAAAGCGCTCAGCCATATCCGCGTAGTGACGGGCGGCAGTAAAAAAGAGGGAGCGGGTTACTACTTCCAGCCAACCCTGCTGGCCGGGGCAAAACAGGAAGATGCCATTGTGCAACGTGAAGTCTTTGGCCCGGTGGTGAGCGTCACTGAATTTGACGACGAAGAACAGGTGCTGGCCTGGGCTAACGATTCACAATATGGCCTGGCCTCGTCCGTCTGGACCCGGGATGTGGGGCGTGCTCACCGCCTGAGTGCGCGTCTGCAATACGGCTGCACCTGGGTGAATACCCATTTTATGCTGGTAAGCGAAATGCCACACGGCGGCATGAAGTTATCCGGTTATGGGAAAGATATGTCGGTGTACGGGCTTGAGGATTATACCGTAGTCCGGCATGTGATGATAAAACACTAATATGCAGCTAAGTGGCTGTAATATATTGAAAATATATTGCAGTCGCTTGCTTGTGGACCATTGACGTTAAAATTAGTGCTCAGCAGAGCTGCCTGGTTGATGATTATGCCATCCTGACTGGAATTGGATAAACATGTGTAATAATGGCCCCAAACGGCAACTGGAATGACAGGTAATGGGATTTCAATATTGGTTCACGGTATGTGCAATTTTTCTGACCTGCCCCTTTATGCTTGTTCAGTCGATTATCTTTTTGCGACGAGGTGTCTACACTTAAACCTTCAAGGGAACGATGCGAAAGGAATATATCCACAAAGACACTAAACCTATTGAATACTGGTTTAACGTTATTGCTCAAATGATGATGAGTGCTGCAGTACTTGGTTTAGGTTTCTGGTTATTAGATGACCTACCTGCCTTTCATAGTTGGCACACTGAAATCCGCGCAATGCTTCCTTTTTAATTCACCATTGAAAAGATGCCAAACCTCGCTCAAGCGGGGTTTTTTGTTACCTGAAGATAACCACGGGGCATCGAAGCCAGAGGGATTAAAGAGTCAACTACAATCTTGATCTTGTCATGCATGGTTTTCGAAGACGGATCCTTGTCAGGGCATAGTTGTAACGCAATATACTCATTTGTTATTAGCCTTAATATTTAAGTGGTTATTGTGTAACGAAAAAACTTGATCTGTATCAACATATGACGCATATTGCGTGCGGTTATTTTTTCGGCTCTGGAATACAGAATGACGTTGTATCAAAAGATGTTGGTTTTTTACGCAATCATGGCTTCTATCTGCGCATTAATCACCTGGTTCCTGTCTAAAGATCGTAAACGCATCCGCCTGCTCAGCGCGTTTCTGGTAGGGTCGACCTGGCCGATGAGCTTCCCCGTTGCGCTGCTGGTCTCGCTTTTCTGAAGCACGCTTCCATTTTTAAACGATGAACATGGCATTCCCGCTACGATAACTGTATAAATAAACAGTGCATCGTAAAAGGAGTGCTTATGAACAGTTTTTACTCGCAACATGCGGGTTGCACCGTCCGCTGGCATGATTTGCCCGGCACCGGCGATCCCGTCGTCTTCATCCACGGATTGGGCTGCGCCTCGTCCTATGAATATCCCCGCGTCGTTCGTGACCCTCAGTTTGGCGGGGGCAGAACGATTCTCATCGATTTACCCGGCAGCGGTTACAGCGATAAGCCTGAGCACTACAGCTACAAAACTACCGATCAGGCCCGCGTTGTGGCTGAACTGATGGATCATCTCAAGCTCGATGCCTTCTGGCTGTACGGTCACAGCATGGGCGGCAGTATCGCCATTGAAGCGGCGGGGCTGTTGGCTTCGCGTGTTAAAGGGCTGATGGTGTCGGAACCCAATTTTCATGCCGGGGGTGGGATGTTCAGCCGCTCGATTGCCGCACAAACGGAACAGCAGTTTCTGGAGCAGGGATATCAGGCCATGCTCCGAGCAGAAAAAACGGCGTGGGCCGGGTGCCTCCAAAGTAATGCACCTTATGCTGTCTGGCGCGGCGCATCGAGCCTGGTGGCGGGCGTTGAGCCAGACTGGGAAACGCAATTTCTGTCGCTGCCTTGCCCGGTGACGTTGATTTTTGGCGAGCTCTCTTTGCCGGATGACGATGTGGAGCGCCTGAAGCAGAAGGGCGTTGAGGTCAAAATCATCCCTGCTGCGGGGCACTCCATGTCGTGGGAAAACCCGTCGGCACTGGCGCAGACGTTAGCGGAATGTATGGCGGCGTGATTATCGTTGCGAAATGTTGGCCGGGTAAGCGCAGCGCCACCCGGCAACAAAGACTGCTACATGATTAAAGCCTGTAATGCCCGACGTGCGTCAGGCTGAACATCATGCGGGTGCTGATAATCAATGTTCTCTATTGCCCGGCTATAGAGGGCAACCAGCCAGTCGTATACGTATGCGGTGGCCGCATGGACAGGTTGTTCCCCCAGCTGCGTCAGGCGCGGCGCAGCGCTGCTAACCACGGGCGTAACAAAGATTGCCTGCCCCTTACGGATACGGCTTGCCGGACGTTCAGCAACAGGCGTCTGGTCGTAACCCAGCCAGCCAACGAAATTACCTATCACCGCATGCAGCTGTGCGGCGCTGCTCTTGTCGGTTTCGACAATACGCTGAAGCTGCTGAGGCAGGTTAAGACGGTAGCTGGCGACCACCAGAACCTCGGCAATTTGCTGTAACACCGCAGGCTCAAGACCCAGGCGTGTGGCCGCTGCGTCATTGCGACTCCACTGGCGCAAATGGTTCATCCACACTTTATGCGCCAGGCGCGCTTTATCTTTTGTCTGGAACGTGCTGGCACTTTCCTGCGCATTATCGGCAAACAGATCGATGGTATCCGTAAACAGACCGTTGACCTGCTCCTCGCGCGGTTGCTGGACGGCCAGAAGCGTTTCGAAGGCTTTGAGCGGAGGCAGAAGCCCTTCGAGCAACTCACCGTGGCGGGCAGCGCTGCTTTGCAGGGTACGAACCATGTTCTCGGCCTGAGTTCGTCTTGCTGCAGGCTCCTCAACCAGCGGTGCCAGATAGCTGTGCATTAAAGCCGACAGATCCTGGCGCAGCGCCGTTTTCAGCGTGTTAAGACGGTTCTGTCGCTGGGCAGGTAACGTGGCCTGAGACAGCCACTCGATGACGCGCTGCATGCTGTGGCTGTCCAGCGCCTGCAGCGTGCCCCAGCGCAGGCCTGGTTTACCCAGCAGATGCTGGACTGCTTCATCGAGATTCTGCCGGGTGGTAAAACGCGCGTCGTGAGGCGTAATCGCCCACACCAGACCCGGCAGGGCTGATTCCTCCGCAGGCTGCGTCTCTTTGACCCAGTTCATCAGTACCTTTGCTTTTTTTGCCGTCTGGTCGTGCTGCGCGGCCGCATTGCAGATCACCAGCACATCTGGCTGCAACTGCTGGCGATAGTGTTCCAGCAGCCACTGACATTTGGCCTGGCTTAGCGGATCGGCGCTGTTGTCTGCAAAGACCGGGATATCAATAATATCGACGTTATCCAGCGCGCTGCTCTCGACAGGCAGCACCAGTTCACGCGTCAGAAATGCCAGTACATCGACGGGGAGGCTAATGGCATTAAGCATCTCACCGTTGTTCAGGGGATGCAGCAGCGTCTCCTGAGCGTCCGGAAGGGTAAAGGTGCCATGGGTCAGGAAGCCTTCGCCAGGCAGACCAAAGTTATCCACCAGCAGGCTGAGCGGGGCGGCAAGTTCGCTGGCGTGGCTGGTCTGGTGCAGAACATGGGCGAGCTTTAACCACTGCTGGGTCAGTTCCTGTTGCTCACCCCACAAGAGCGACCAGACGCTGGCCCGGGTGGTGAGATCAAGCGATGGCACCAGTTGCGCAAACTGATGCCACAGCACATCATCAATTTGCTGTCTGGCGGCAGGTACCGTGCTCTGCCAGAAGCGGGCAATCGCGCCCACTTCCTGCGCCGTTATGCCCGGTACACCCTGCGGCTGACGCAGGCCGCGCCACTTCTCAAGGCGCGTCTCGATAACGGCCTTATCCACGGCGCGGATCTGCGGGTGTAAGGTGGTGCGGGCAATAAACAGCTGCACCAGCTCGGCCTCGGTGACCAGGCTCAGACGTAGCGGGAAAGCCTCATCGTCCACTGCCGCGCTTTCAGTGGTGAAACGCAGTGCCATGTTGGTCAGGGCATGTCCCGGGTTGATATGTGAGAAGTAGTCGAACGTGCGTTGCCCGGGGGTGACGTTCAGCCGCCCGTTACCGTTGCCGCACAGGGACAGCAACAGATGCGCTTTGGCGCTTTGGGAGTGGCCATACAGACCAATGCTGCTCCGCCGGGTCAGGGCCTGTTCAATGGCCTGCTCCCGCGCCTGCGCCGCATTGATACGGGCCAGCAGGGCGTCGGCATCGTTATCCAGCACCGGGGCGTGCAGGCGCGTCTCGTTAATCCACCCGATTAAGGCCTGCGTGGTGGTCATCGTTGCACTCATTTCAGGTATACACTCCCGCTGTCGATCCAGTAGTGGCTACCGCTATGACGGCGATCGGCCAGGGTATTCAGTTTGAAGGTTAAGGCGTCTGGTGGGACAGGGGTTCCATCCTGCAGCCAGGCGTCGCTTAGCTCGAAAGATTCCGGGCCTTCGTGCTTGCTGCCTCCGCAGAGCTTAAGCCGCACGTTCAGCACGCCGTCGCCAGCAATCGCTTTGGCCAGTTCCGCCGAGTTGATACTCAGGGTGTACAGCGGCGTCGCCGGCCAGCGTGCGTTCGCCAGCTGGCGGAAGCCAAGCGTGACGTTCCCACGCAGCGGGAAATGCAGGCGGGCGTCGAGTTTTGCGCCAGGTTTATCCAGGTCGATATCCTGATACCAGACGTTCTCCTCACGCAGCGTGTTAACGGTGTTATCCAGCACGCCCAGATAGCGCACGGTGGAGTAGGCGCCAATATCGGCCGCCTTAAAGTTAAAGCGCGGCAGACGCAAATCGAGCGCCAGGCTGCAGAGCATGGCCCCCACGGCGGCGGTCGATTTCGGGTTGCCGATGCGACCCTGCTGGCTGAACGGATACCACTCATGAACCTGGTATTTATCCAGCCATACGATGCGATTGACCGGCACGGGCTGGAGATGGCGGATCAGCGCCTGCACGCCCGGCAGGCACCCCGGACGACCAGTGATCAGCAAAATATCACAGCTGTAATGAGAGATCGCTTCGCACACCGCATGAAGCGGAGAGGCCAGCGTGAACTGACCCGCCAGCATCGCATCCTGCATTTCGCGGAAATTCACATGCAGCGGCACGGCAAACAGGTCGAAGGCTTCAGAGCCAGCAGGCAGGGCATGGTCGACAGCCTGCTGCAGGTAGTTCATCACGTTGCGGGTCGGCTTCTGCGGCAGCAGATCGCCAAAGGTGGCATGCAAACCGGCCAGCGGATCGTCAATGTCGCTGGATTCCCACGCGGCAAGGATCGCATGACCGATCGGCATAAAGAGCTGAAGTGCGGTCTGCTGGCGCAATACCGCCTGGGTATCAATACGCCCGGAGTCACCGAACAACGACGCCATCAGCAGAGACGCGTCCGCAATGCCGGACTTCTGCAACTGCGTTTGCAGGGCTGGCAACACATAGCGCTGGATAACGTCCAGCAGCGTGTCGTCGCCAGCCACTTTAAACCCTTCGCGGAAGAGAAGTTGTGGCGTGATTTTTACGTTATTCCCGGAGCCGTCATCCAGCTGATAGTGGGTGATCGCCATATCTGTGGTGCCGCCGCCAATGTCGATAGAGGCGACGCGCAGCGCGCGACCCGGCTGGACACCAGGCTCGGGTTCACGATCCGGGCGGGCGAGGGAGGCGAAGAAGGCTTCCGTCTGACCACCAAAACGGGAGATCGCTTCGTTGTAAAGCCAGACCAGTTGCCCGCAGCTCGCTTCATCCCACTCCATCTGGATCTCAGGCACCGGCACCACGCTTTTATCCTGCTGCTTGCGGGTGGCAAAGTCTTCATCCTGCGGATGCCATCCCATCGCTTTCCAGACGATGGCAATCGCTTCAAACATGCGGCGACGGAAGATCTCGCGCTCCTGCTTCGGCATCGCCGAGGGCAGTGTGAGGATCAGCGTGCGCAGCTGGCGCGGAGACGCCGGGAAGCCCAGACGCAAGCGCGTGGCGACGCTGTTGATCTGGCCCAGCGCTTGTGCCAGCAGCTCGCACAGCATATGGGTCATCAGGGTGCTGCGGCTGTACTGCGGGGAGAAAACCGGCAGACGCTCGTCCTGGGGCAGCGTAAACAGCGGTTCGCCGTCATCATTCATCAGGTTCATCAGCGGGAACGCGGTCGCCAGCGGCTCGCGTTGGGTTTTGCTGTTCATCTGGCTGAAACGCCAGTCCTGCACCACCGGCGTCTCATCCCACAGGTAGCGACGCGGGCTGGAGATACCGCTGTTACCTTCGGTCCCCAGACGCTGCATGGCCAGCTTACGTGCTTCATCGCCAACCCGGACAATAGAAGGCCAGACGAAGGCATCCTCGCGACCGCTTTCAACCGAGAAGTGCTGTTTGCCAAAGCGTGCTTCCGAGAACTCCAGGCGGCTGGTAAACAGGGGCTCATTGAGGAACTGCGGCTCGCTTAAAGAGCGCACCTGCAACTCGGCCGTCTGGCGCAGACCGTCGTTGGCGTCGCCGTGATCTTCAATAATCACGCCGCAGGTATGGGTGTTGCCCACGTCGAGGATCAAATCGACCGGAATGGCAGGCGTGCTGAGCGTATGGGTGACAAATTTGACTTCCGGCACGGTGAGCTGTTCACCAAGCATGGTCAGCACATTCAGCCAGTGTGCCTGATACTCAAAGCTGCGCATGGCCTGCTGCAGATCGCGTTCTGAACGGTGTTCAACGTCCGAGGCGTACTGCGTGAACGCTTCGCGCAGCCAGCCGTCTATCCACGTCTGGTCGAGGAAATTTTCTACTTCGGCATCGCGCCAGGCCAGCGTGAAGCGGGTCCCGTTAAGAATATCGTTTTCCACCGGCGACAGCGCGGAGGTGGCATGCTCCGCAATCTGGCTGTCGAGGGCGAGGGTGACGCGATGGGTGTTGCCTGCGGTGTCCGGCGTCTCCAGCTTGCGGACCTGAACGCGCGCCCAGTTGTCCGGGCCGTCAACAAAGGTTCGCGGCGGGTTGAAGCGCAGGAACGGAACGGGGAGCCAGACGCCATCCAGCACGGCCAGGGACTGATGCAGAGCGATGGTTGTCTCAGGCTTGACCACCTCAGGCTGGCCGCCGTCCGTGCCGGGCAGGGTGTAACGCCCGTTAACCAGGTCGAAATCAAGGCGCAAAAGCGGGCCGTTCGCGGTTTTACGCACGAAACGCCCGTTGCTGGCGGTGTCCTGCGGGGTCAGACCGAAATCGAGGAACTGTACACCGCTGTTGGCAATAAGCGTAACGCTCTGTTTATAGTCGCAAAGATTTACCAGCATAGGATCAGGCACCTGCTTTCTTAAACGTCAGTGGAACGACGGTTTTTGCATCATAACGGGCATTGCATTCGGCGACGTCGCTGGTGCCTGCTTTACAGGAGACTTCCGGCATCGGGTAGCGGGAACCGTCAGTGCAGCGTGCATTGCCGCGACTCTTAATCATCAGCTCGCCATTGCTGTGCAGGCCGGAGAAAACCTCTACGCGGCACACAACGTTATCGCCATGCACAACACGGGCGAAGCCTTTGTTGTTCTGGATCTGATAGCGCAGTGACGGCGGTTTGCCGGTCACCGGATCTTTTACGTCAAGAATGGCGCGCCAGGTGCCGTTCAGGAAACGCGTCAAGCCCGCTTTAACCTGACCGGCCTCCATGACCATGGCATCTTTCGGGATCGCGGCAATCACCACCGGGGCAGACACCGGAGCGGGATCGGGTTCCTTCGCTTTATTCTCTACCACCTCAGCCTGATGCAGCGGCAGGTTCATCGCCAGTGGTTCAACCGCTTTAATTGGTTTTGGGGCAATCGCCACGGGTTGCGGTGCCGGGGCGGCGGCTGGCACGGGCTCTGCCGAAGGGGCCTGTTTTGGCCACAGCAGCGGGGCGGCAATGGCGGCAACGATCACAGCGGCAACCGGCAGCGACCATAAGGGCACGCGACTCTTTTTCACGACGGGCGCAGGAGCAGGCTCTTCAACAGGCGGCGCAACGGCGGGTGCGGGCTCAGGCTCATACAGCGCTTCAGGCGTAATGCGCACTACCGTGGCCGGGGCGATCAAAGGTTCGTCAGCGTGTTCAAAGGTGACGGCCGGGGTCGGTTCAGGTTCCGGTTCAGGATCTTCAATCACCACCGGCGCGGGCTCAGGGATCAGCGATTCGCGCAGGCAGTCGAGTACGTCATCGCGTGCATTTTCGTTCAGGTTTACAAATCCCCAGAACGCAATGACCGGTTTACCGTCGACCAGATAAAGGAAATTTTCGCTCGGGAACTGGAAGGCTTTCGACAGCAAGGAGCCAAAAAGCTGTTGTGCGGTTTTAGGCGACTGGAGGCATTTCTTACTCAGCGATTCGACGCTGGCAAGAGTGTTTTCCAGATAGCGTAGGGCGCGAAAACGGTCATCTTCATTGGCCGTTTTCCAGCTGGTGACGCTACCTTCCACCGGGGAGTACCAGTCCACGCGGTCACCGCCGTCGTTGACCTGCGGAATGGCCAGACAGTCGACAATGGCCTGCTGTTTGCGCAACCGGAGTGCTTCACGTATTTGCAACGCTGATTCAAAAACGGCTTGTCCGCCGCCGCCAACGGCCTGAAAATCATCCAGATTACCGCTGCGTAAAAGAGTTTTTGCCACGATTTGATCCCATATACTTCTTCACACCGTTACTTTAACGAAACCGGAAAGCAAACAAACGGAGGAAGAGACGCTAAAAGCGCCGATTTCTTGCGGAATAGATCGTAACGGTTGTGCTTGACGGATAATGGAACTTAAGACAAATCACCTTTTTCGGCACTGGCTGTAAAACCAGCGAAAAACGCGGCTTTAGAATAACCTGATAGTGTTTCGTTATTTGCCAGCTTATAGCGGCTGTGCTGTTATTACTGTCCTATATAATAAAACTGTCAGGGTTATAACCATGTCTACAGGGAAAACACTGCTCGCCCTTGCGCTGAGCGCTATTTTACCAGCCGGTGCCGCATGGGCGGCAAACAACGACACCCTTATTTACTGTTCTGAAGCGTCCCCCGAGTCGTTCAACCCGCAAATTGCCAGCTCAGGCCCGTCATTCGTCGCCAGCTCTCAGGTACTCTATAACCGCCTGATCAATTTCGACCCGGTGAAAAACACCCCGGTTCCGTCTCTGGCGGAATCCTGGACGATTTCACCCGACGGCAAGACCTATACCTTTACGCTGCGTAAAGGGGTGAAGTTCAACAGCAACAAATACTTCAAACCGACGCGCGACTTTAATGCCGATGACGTTATTTTCTCGGTCATGCGTCAGAAAGACCCTAAACACCCGTATCACAATGTGTCGCAGGGCAATTACGAATACTTTAACGACGTCGGCCTCGATAAGCTGATTCAGGACGTTAAAAAGGTCGATGATTATCATGTTCAGTTCACCCTCAGTGAACCGAACGCCGCTTTCCTGGCCGACTGGGGCATGGATTTTGCCTCCATTTTGTCTGCCGAATATGCGGATGCGATGCTGAAAAAAGGCACGCCTGAGAACGTCGATACCTGGCCAATTGGAACCGGCCCCTATGTACTCCAGCAGTACAAAGTGGATTCTCTGATCCGCTATGTGGCTAACCCGAACTACTGGGAAGGCCCGGTCCCGACCAAACACCTGATCTTCTCCATCACGCCAAACGTGGAGACCCGTCTGGCGAAACTGCAAACCAATGAGTGCCAGATCATTCCTGCGCCATCTCCGGTGCAGTTTGACGTCATTAAGAACAACAAAGACCTGACGCTGCACTCCGTCGATGCGCTGAACGTGGGGTATCTGGCGTTCAATACCGAGAAAAAACCGTTTGATAACGTGCTGGTGCGCCAGGCGCTGAACTACGCCACCGACAAAAAGGCCATCGTTAACGCCGTCTTTATGGGCTCCGGTACGGTCGCGAAATCCCCAATTCCGCCAAATATGATGGGCTTTAATAAAGATCTGAAGGATTACAGCTACGACCCGGAAAAAGCGAAAGCCCTGCTGAAACAGGCCGGACTGGAGAAGGGGGCGGAGGTCACGCTGTGGTCAATGCCGGTACAGCGTCCGTACAACCCGAACTCCCGCCGTATTGCCGAGATGATCCAGAGCGACTGGGCGAAAGTGGGCGTGAAGGCCAAAATCGTCTCTTACGAGTGGGGAGAGTATCTTTCCGGAATGCGTAAAGGCGAGCACGACTCCGCGCTGTTCGGCTGGATGTCGGATAACGGCGACCCGGATAACTTTGCCGATGTGCTGCTGGGCTGCAATAGCATCAAAACCGGCTCCAACGCTGCGCGCTGGTGTAATAAGGATTATGATGCCCTGGTGCAGAAAGCCAAACTGACCAGCAACCCGGACGATCGTGCGAAGCTGTATAGCCAGGCGCAGGAGATTTTCTATCAGCAGGCGCCGTGGATTGCGCTGGCAAACGGCAAAACATTCTATGCAACCCGCAGCAACGTCACGGGTTACAGCGTGAGCCTGATGGGCAGTGATTTCTCAAAAGCGAAGCTGAACTAAGCATTTTATAGCCGGGTGGCGGCTACGCCTTACCCGGCCTACTCATGCCTCGTAGGCACGGTAAGCGCAGCGCCACCGGGCCAATGAAAAGGAGTGACAATGTCACATTTAAACGAAGTTATCGCCCGTGTGGATGCCGCGATTGACGAAAGCGTCATTGCACATATGAACGAACTGCTGATTGAACTGAGCGATGATGCTGAGCTGAGCCGCGAAGAACGCTATACCCAGCAGCAGCGCCTGCGTACCGCGATTTCGCACCACGGTAAGCAACATAAAGAAGAGATGGAGGCGCGCCAGGAGCAACTCACCAAAGGCGGCGTTATTCTGTAATGTTCAAAACTGGCGTCGGGCCACCAGCCACGCGCCCACCACCAGCATTACTGCACCGCACACCGGGCCGATCAGCGCCCGCAGCGGGATGCCATGGCTTTTTAGCACGTCCATTATCAGCCCGCCGATGAGCTGGCTTGCCACCAGCACGGCGATGGTTGTCGCCGCGCCAACATTCTGGTAACCGCTGATGCTGGCAAAAACAAAAAATGAACCCAGCAACCCGGGGATCAACGTCCACCAGCGTACCGTGGATGCCAGCTCGCTAAACCCCGCGACCCCTTGTTTAAACAGCAGAATGCTGACAAACAACACAATACCGACCAGCGAGTTCAGCAGCATCGCAATGAGTATGGTGGAGGAGGACTGGGTGATACGCACCATCAGGGTATTTTGCACCACCAGGCCAATGCCCGCCGCCACCAGAAAAGCCAGCGTCAGTGATTGGTTCATTTAATCGCATCCGGATCGCTGCGCTCATCAAGCTGCAGCTGCATAAAGGTTAAGTCCAGCCAGCGGCCAAATTTGGTGCCCACCTGCGGCATCTGACCCGTTGTAACAAAGCCAAGCGTCTGATGAAGATGGATAGAGGCGTGGTTCTGCGCTTCAATCCCCGCCACCATCACATGCTTGCCGATGTCATGGGCTTCAATAATCAACGCCTTCATCAGCATACGGCCAATGCCTTTGCCCTGGTGATCCGGGTGGACGTAAACCGAGTGCTCTACCGTATGACGAAAACCGTCAAAGGCGCGCCAGTCACCGAAGGAGGCGTAGCCGGTGATGATGCCATTCTCTTCGCTTACCAGAACCGGATAACCTGCGAGGGTGCGGGCCTCAAACCATGCGATACGGTTATCAGTATCGACCGTGGTATCGTTCCAGATCGCGGCGGTGTGCAGCACCGCGTGGTTGTAAATTTCACCAATAGCGGCGCAGTCTTCTTTGCAGGCATGACGAACGATCATGATGGAACCCCTGAATGTGTTGTTTACTATGTTATTACGTTATTGCTACAATATTACACAATAACCCAGACAGATGGCTACGGTATAAGCCCGATTTTTTTGTTATTAAAACCTCATTGAAATACCGTTCATACACTATAGTATGACGTCATGAACACCATAACAGACACGATGAATCAACGGATTAGCGCAAGAATTCGCCTTGAACGCGAATCACGCGGATGGTCGCTGAGCGAACTCGCCGATCGGGCAGGCGTCTCGCGCGCCATGATCCACAAAATTGAGCGCGGCGACAGCAGCCCGACGGCAACGCTGCTTGCGCGCTTATCCGGCGCGTTCGGCATCAGCATGTCAACGCTGATAGCAAGAGCGGAGATGCAGGAGGGTAAACTGCTGCGCCTTGCTAACCAGCCCGTCTGGCACGATCCGCAAACCCATTATCTGCGCCGCCATGTTTCACCGCGCACCGATCTGCCCATCGATCTTGTCCAGGTTGAACTGCCCGCCGGGAGCGATGTGCCGATGCCCGCATCGTCCTATGCGCTGGCCCGCCAGCTGATCTGGCTGCAGTCCGGGGAGCTGGTCTTTCAGGAAGGCGACACCCGCCACGAAATGCAGGCCGGGGATTGTCTGGAGCTCGGGCCGCCCAATGACTGTCGGTTCATTAACGAAACCAATGAACCCTGTGTTTATCTGGTGGTTCGTCTTAACCAGTCTGGCTCGTAATGTTAAGGCGCTCAGGCGGATCATGAGCCAGGATCAATGGACATCTGTACCATAAGGAGTCTCTGATGAATCAATCTGTTTCGCAAAATCGTCGCTGGGTACTGGCTTCGCGTCCACACGGCGCGCCGGTCGCGGATAACTTTCGTCTCGAAGAGCAGCCGGTTCCGGTACCGGCGGCAGGACAAGTTCTGCTGCGTACGATCTGGCTTTCGCTTGACCCGTACATGCGCGGCCGCATGAGTGATGCGCCATCCTATTCGCCGCCGGTTGAAATTGGTGAGGTGATGGTCGGCGGAACGGTCAGCCGCGTTGAGCGGTCCAGTCATCCGGATTTTAAAGCAGGGGAATGGGTGCTGGGATACAGCGGCTGGCAGGAGTACGACCTCTCTGACGGCAGTGGTCTGGTCAAACTGGGCGAAAATCCCTCCCATCCTTCCTGGGCGCTGGGCGTTCTGGGGATGCCGGGCTTTACTGCCTACATGGGGCTGCTGGATATCGGGCAACCCAAGGCGGGTGAGACCCTGGTGGTTGCCGCGGCTACGGGGCCCGTAGGTGCGACGGTTGGGCAAATCGGTAAAATCAAAGGCTGCCGGGTCATCGGTGTGGCCGGAGGCGCAGAGAAATGCCGCCATGCCGTTGAGGTGCTGGGCTTTGACCAGTGTCTGGATCATCATGCCGATGATTTTGCCACGCAGCTTCAGAACGCGTGCCCGAACGGTATTGATGTCTATTATGAAAACGTTGGCGGTAAGGTCTTTGACGCCGTGCTCCCGCTGCTCAATACCTCTGCGCGGGTGCCGGTATGTGGTCTGGTGAGCGGCTACAATGCCACCGGTCTGCCTGAGGGGCCGGATCGTTTGCCGCTGTTAATGGGCACCATCCTGAAAAAACGCATTCGTATGCAGGGCTTTATCATCGGCCAGGATTACGGACACCGCATCAAAGAGTTCCAGGAAGAGATGGGGCGCTGGGTGCAGGAGGGTAAAATCCACTATCGTGAACAGGTGACCGACGGGCTGGAAAACGCACCGGAGGCGCTGATTGGCCTTCTGGAAGGCAAAAACTTTGGCAAAGTCGTGATTCGCGTCGCGGCAGACAATAAATAAACAAGATTATGGCGGGGTAACCCGCCATATTTATTTGTGAAGATACGATATATTGTCTTTAATTAAACCTACACAGCTTTCGTGCCTTCCTTGCGGATGAGCCAAAGAGCGATAAAAAACCGTGTTTGTACTTTTTGATGTTTATACGCATTTCCCACCACCAGGCATGACGATACAGGATATATCGGACCAACGTCGTTTATTTAAACTGACGTTAATAAATAGCATTAAGTTTTAGCTACAGGAATTGAACATGCTTGATTTGGATCATTTAGAGAAAGCGCAAAGAATCAGTCTTACCATGCAAGTTGAAATCAGTTTGAAAGGGGCATTAATTACAGGCTCGTTGAAACCTGGCGCTCGACTGATTACCAAAGAGATTGCCGATAAATTAGGAACCAGTATCACACCGGTTCGTGAGGCACTTTTGCGTCTGGTCTCCTCAGGGGCGCTGCAGGCCACACCGGCGCAGGCGTTTCTGGTGCCGGAGGTCACGCTGGAACGCTATAACGAGATCACCGCTATCAGGAAACAACTGGAACCAATGGCGGTAGCGGCCGCCTGTCAGCATATGACGCCAGCTAAGCTTGAGACGTTGCGCAAAATGTCGGATGCCTTTCATGAGGCGATGCGCAACGGCAATGTTCAGCAGGCGCTGCACGCGAATCGCGTGTTTCGGTTCACCCTTTATCAGTATGCGGAGATGCCAACGCTCAGCGCATTAATTGAGCAGCTGTGGATACGCATCGGGCCCTGTATTAACTATCTGCATCAGGAGCTCAACGACATCAAAGCGTCGGCGTATCACAACGAGGAGTTACTTGCGGCACTGGAAAGAGGGGATGTTGAAGCCAGCCAGAAAGCGGTGGATAAACTGATTGATGAAGCTAATTCACTTTTACAGCGTCAATATTTTAGCTGAGGAATTATTTAGTAGCCAATCTATATTTCCGTCGTAAAACATTCGCTCCATGAATAAGTCCTGATGGCTCTACGCCATCAGGAACGATATTTAAGATTACGAAAGAGAAAAACAGGCAATAAAATGCCTGTTTTAGTCCTACTCGAAACGATAAGCAACCGACAGGCCAACGCCGTAGTTACGACCCGGAGCAGGTTCGTAATAACGTCCGTTGGATTCGTTGACAATCACCGAGCCGGCATACGTTTTGTCGAACAGGTTATCAACGCGACCAAAGAGATCCAGGCCCCAGTTGCCATAGTTGAACTTATACCCGGTATTCAGACCGACCACCGTGTAAGACGGAGCCTTTGCCGTGTTTTCGTCGTCGGCCATGATATCGCTCATGTAACGCACGTCGGTACCCGCGTACCAGCCTTCTTCAGGCTGCCAGCCAAACGAAGCAAAGCCCATATTGCGGGCAATACCCGGCATCCGGTTGCCGTTACAGTTGTCATCACCGCAGACGTTGGTGCGGTAGGTGGCGTCCAGATATGTCCATGCCATTTTCAGCTTCCAGTTTTCAGCAAACTGCTGATCGAGGGAAACTTCCACCCCCTGTCGACGGGTTTTACCGGCGTTTTTGAACGTGTCGCGTCTTCCTGTCGATGAATCGACCACTATTTCATTATCGGTATCTGTGCGGAATAGTGCTGCAGTCAATAACCCATTGCCGATACGGGTTTTACTGCCTATCTCATAGGTGTTATTTGTTGAAGGTTTGAGGTCATAATTCAATCCCCCACTGCCACCTGCAGTGTAAGCGCGTTCATTGATGGTTGGTGTTTCGAACCCACGGCCAGCTGCTGCATAAACATTCCATGCATCAGTGATTGCATACTTAACGGACCCCGCTGGGAGCCATTTATGATAGCTGGTGTTACCGCTATCATCGCCATTTTTCAAATAATGATCATTTGAATCAAACCAGACAGAACTATAACGAACCCCTGCGTCAAGTGATAACTTATTGGTGAGTTGCCAACTGCTCTGGAAGTAAGGATCCAAATTCCACATCAAATTCCGTTCATCGCGGCGTTTTATTCCTTTTACACCGTAAACTGGTTTGCTATGGACGATTACATAATTTTCATAACCCCTACGATTTTCGTTGAGATTTTCGTAGTTCAAACCTGTGGTGAATGTAACTGGAACAAGAAATTCTCCACGATGAGTCCATCGCGTATCTATCCCTTGATAATGACGTGCCATATCAATGACACCTCCAGAGTGGTTCCGATTATTAAGCTGTGCAGTGTAAGGGATCGACTGGTACTGGGTCATTTCACGCTCGCCGGCGTACATCATGACGCTGAGATCGTCCTGCGCGCTGAGCTGGCGGTCATAGCGCAGCCCGGCCTGGGTCTGCTTGATGGTTTTGCGCGTGTTGTACTGATCGCCACGCGGAGACTGGCGCGGGTTATCCTGCCACTCCTGGTAATTCAGTCCACCCGGATCGTTGGCTTTCATGTCCACGCTGTTAAAGATCAGCGTCAGCTTGCTGGCATCGTCAATCCGCACGCCCAGTTTGGCATTGGCGAGATTCTTCCGCGCACCGCTGTGATCGCGGTAGCCTTTGGTGGTGAAGCGGGTGGTGGATACGGTGTAATCCACATCGCCCGCGTGTGTGCCGTCGCCCATCGCGCCGGTGGCTTTCATCCCGTAACGCCAGGTACCGTAACTGCCGTAATAGCTGCTGGCCTCAATGGTCGGCGGCTGTTGACCGGTCTGGGTGTTGATGTTGATCACGCCGCCGGAGGCGTTGCCATACAGGGCAGAGAAGGGGCCGCGCAGCACTTCCACGCTCTCCACGCTGGAGAGATCGATGTTAGAGGTCTGGCCCTGGCCGTCTGGCATGGTCGCCGGGATCCCGTCCACGTACATTCGAATACCGCGCACCCCGAAGGTGGAGCGTGCACCAAAGCCACGCATCGACAGCTGCAGATCCTGGGCGTAGTTCTGGCGGTTCTGAATTTGCAGGCCCGGGACGCTACCAAGCGATTCCGAGAGGTTAATGCGTGGCGCGGCGTGACGCATATCATCGCCGTTCACGACGCTGACCGCCGCCGGGGTATCAAGCTCTGATACCGTTTGTGGGGTGGCGCTGACGATCAGGGTCTGTTCATCCGCGCCCATCGCAGTGAGGGGCGAAAAGATAACAGGAGCCAGCAGCAGTGGAAGCGTAGCCCTATGGGCAGAAATGATTTTCATGAAATAAACCGGTTAAGGATAAGAAACGTACCAAATGGAACATGTGCATATATGTTAAAACTTTTGTAAATGCTTTGAAAACTATAACCGCACATTGCGTTAAGGAAAGGCGAAGCGGAAAAGAAAAACTCCACATTTTGCTGATTAATGATTACTATTCTCATTAACAAAACGGCAATGCCATGACGTTGCCGACCGGAAGTGATGTCAGCAGTACACCCCCTCTTGTGAAAAAGGAATTGTTATGTCTTTACGTCATCTGTGCTCGCCGCGTCTGCGTCGTTCTCTGTTGTGTAGCGCTTTACTGCTTGCCGGTACCTTCCAGGTGCACGCTGGCGAAGAGATGTTGCGCAAAGCGGTAGGCAAAGGCGCGTATGAAATGGCCGTGAGCCAGCAGGAGAATGCGCTGTGGGTTGCGACATCACAAAGCCGTAAAATGGATAAAGGCGGAATTGTGTATCGCCTCGATCCGGTCACACTGGACGTGACGCAAGTTATTCATAACGATCTTAAACCGTTTGGCGCCACCCTGGATTCGGCCTCCCAGACGCTGTGGTTGGGTAACACCATCAACGGTGCCGTGACCGCCATTGATGCCAAAACGGGCGAGGTGAAAGGGCGCCTGGTTCTGGACGACCGCAAACGCAGTGACACGGTCAAACCGCTGCAGCCACGTCAGCTGGTGGCGGATGATGCCACCCACACCGTGTACATCACCGGGGTCGGTAAAGAGAGCGTGATCTGGGTGGTGGATGGCACAACGCTGAAGCTGAAGGATACCATCGCCAATACCGGTACTTACGGCACCGGCCTGGCACTGGATGCGCAAGCGAAACGCCTCTATACCACCAACGCCGACGGCGAACTGGTGACAATTGATACCGCCAGCAACAAAATCATCAGCCGCAAAAAGGTGCAGGATGATGGTAAAGAGCACTTCTATCTGAACCTGAGTCTGGATACGGCCGGGCAGCGTGCCTTCCTGACCGATTCAAAACAGCCGGAAGTGCTGGTGGTGAGCCTGAAGGATGGCAGCGTGATTGAGAAGATCGCGACGCCAGAGTCGCTGGCGGTGCTCTTTAACCCGACGCGCAACGAAGCGTACGTGACGCATCGTGAAGCCGGAAAGGTGAGCGTGATTGACACCAAAACCTACAAAGTGACGAAAACCTTCGACACGCCGGTCTATCCAAACAGCCTGGCGCTCTCTGCCGATGGCAAAACGCTGTACGTGACGGTGAAACAGAAATCCACCCGTCAGCAGGAAGCGACCCAGCCTGACGATGTGGTACGTATCGCGCTCTAATGTGGGCATTGCCCGGAGGCGCTGCGCTTACCGGGCCTACAAAATCCTGAAATGTAGGCCGGGTAAGGCGAAGCCGCCACCCGGCTTTTTTTATTAACGCGAGGTCTCTTCCACCAGCGGGCCGTCGTGTTTTTCATCGTCATGATGAACCGGCGCGGTGCTGTGGATTTCATGCACGCGCTTACGCACGCCAAACCAGCCGGCAATCAGCAGAACGGCCAGCAGCGGAATGGTGGCGATGGTATAGGTGCCGTTCGGGTAGTCGAACGCCATCAGTACCAGCACGCTGAACAGGAACAGCAGGGTGAGCCATGAGGTCACCGGAGCACCCGGCATCTTGAAGCTCACGTCAGCCGCTTTGCCCTCTTTAATGGCTTTGCGCAGACGCATCTGGCAGACCACGATAAAGGCCCAGGAGGCGATAATCCCCAGCGCGGCCACGTTCAGCACGATTTCGAACACGCGGGACGGTACCAGGTAGTTCAGGAACACGCCAAACACGTAGACCACCAGTGTCGCCAGGATACCGGCATATGGTACCTGCTGCTTGCTCATCTTCGACATAAACTTCGGCGCAGAGCCGCCCATCGACATGGAGCGCAGAATACGGCCGGTGGAATAGAGGCCAGAGTTCAGGCTGGAGAGCGCCGCGGTCAGCACCACGATGTTCATGATACTGCCCACGTATGGCACGCCGAGTTTAGAGAAGAAGGTCACAAACGGGCTCTGACCCGCCTGGTAGGCGTTCCATGGCAGGAGCAGAACCAGCAGCACCACAGAACCCACATAGAACAGACCGATACGCCAGATCACGCTGTTAATGGCTTTTGGCACCATGGTCTGCGGGTCTTTACATTCGCCCGCCGCCGTACCCACCAGCTCGATAGAGGCAAAGGCGAACACCACGCCCTGCACCAGAACCAGCGCCGGCAGCAGACCGTGCGGGAAGAAGCCGCCGTTATCGGTTATCAGATGGAAGCCGGTTGCATTGCCGTCCAGCGGCTTACCGCTGCCAAGGAAGACGGTACCGACGACCAGGAAAATCACAATCGCCAGCACTTTTACCAGTGCAAACCAGAACTCCATCTCGGCGAACCACTTCACGCCGATCATGTTCATGGTGCCGACAATCGCCAGGGCGCCAAGCGCAAAGACCCACTGCGGGATATCGCCAAACGCGCCCCAGTAGTGCATATACAGCGCAACGGCAGTGATATCGACGATACCGGTCATCGCCCAGTTAACGAAGTACATCCAGCCAGCGACATAGGCGGCTTTTTCACCGAGAAATTCGCGGGCGTAAGAGACAAAGCTGCCGCTGGAAGGGCGATGCAGTACCAGTTCGCCCAGCGCGCGAAGAATGAAGAAGGAGAAGATCCCGCACACCAGATAGACGAGGGCGAGAGCCGGGCCAGCCATCTGCAGACGTGCACCAGCACCTAAAAACAGACCTGTACCGATAGCGCCGCCGATGGCGATCATTTGAACCTGACGGTTGCCCATCGCTTTGTGGTAGCCCTCTTCATGGGAGTTTAACCAGCGACGTTTAGCAGCATGATGATCGGCTGCGCTTTTATTGCTTGTTTTCATTGAGTTACCTGTTTGCCTGTCTGAACCATTATCGTGATAGTCCTGCCTGGCAGAGAGCATACAAACGATTGCTTCTGCGCAAACACATGTCGCCTTCCCAGTCATTCTGCGTATGGATAAGGCGAAACATGGCGAGGCATCCTACCTGCAATTGATAAGCGACGCAAAATATAACCGTGCCGAAAGTGATGCACGTCGAAGGAAATCGTGTGGTCAGAGCAGACGGGGATCACAACGCGCTGAATCGTGGTGAGTTTTTAGACAAAAGATTCGCGGATTGATGATTTAAACATCAGTGGCGCTTATCAGTTGCTCAGTGGAACTAGCGGAAGGTAAACGCTATGATCGGTTTGGTTTTTATTCTGCCAGAACGAGGCTAACGGTGAAAATTAATGTAATCGGCACCAGCGGAAGTGGAAAAACCACGCTGGCAAGACGGATCGCTGATGAGCTGGCTATTCCTTATATTGAGATGGACAGGCTTTACTGGCGCCCGAACTGGCAGGGCACAGCAGATGATGCGTTTCTGGAAAAACTGGAGCATGCATTAAGCGCTTCTCAAAACTGGGTGCTCGATGGCAACTATAACCGCACGCGCCCCGTTAAATGGCGCAATGTGGATCTGGTCGTCTGGGTGGACTATGGATTTGTCCGTACGCTGTATCAGGCCGTTATCCGGGCGATCAAGCGGGCCTGGAATCAACACGAACTCTGGCCGGGAACGGGCAATAAAGAGAGTTTCCGGCGCGCCTTCCTCAGCAGAGAGTCCATTATCATCTGGACGATTAAAACCTGGCGCAACAACCGCAGGCGTTATCAGGTCGATATGCAAAACCCGGACTACGCACACATACGCTTTATCCGTATTACCCGCCGCGCTCAGGCGGAAACGCTTATCGCCTCACTTAAGTCTTATTTTTAACAGGGTTTTATATATCTGATTTCCGGCAAACCAAATGTAAATTAATTGTTTCTCAGCGGTGAAATACGCCTTTATTAATAACGACATGTTAAGTCGAACGAGAACGCAACATGTCCTGGCGAATCAGCATTCTGGATAAAAGCCCCATCGCTGAAAATGAAACAGCCGCCGATGCGCTGGCGCGAACCCTGGCGCTGGCGCAACAGGCGGAAACTCTCGGTTATCACCGTTTCTGGATTGCCGAACACCACAACACCCCACAGTTGGCCAGCCCCTCGCCGGAGTTATTGATTGCCTGGATCCTCGGGCAGACAACGCGTATCCGCGTGGGATCGGGCGGTGTCATGCTGCAACACTACAGCCCGTATAAAGTTGCAGAAAATTTCAATCTCCTGGCTGCCCTGGCTCCCGGACGCGTGGATCTGGGCGTTGGAAAAGCGCCTGGCGGTCTGCCGCTCTCTACCCGCGCGTTGCAACTCGGTCTGAATCAGCAGGAAAAGGGCAGCTTTGCCGAACAGCTGGCGCAGCTCGATAGCTGGATCCGTCCTGAAAATCAGTCCGCGGAGGAGGCGGTGCACGCCACGCCGCTGCCGCCGGTTCCGGCGCAGGGATTCCTGCTGGGAGCGAGTGTCGAAAGTGCTCTGCTGGCCGCAAAGCTCAACTGGCATTTTGTCTTTGCCGCTCACCTGAATGGTGATCCCGACCTGCTGCGCGAGGTCATCACCACCTGGCGTGAACACAGCGCCCGGGAGGTGATTGTGGCGGTTCAGGTCATTGTGGCGGACTCTCAGGCCCAGGCGCACTCGCTGGCACAAAAGGTTGAAGTCTGGGGCGTGGAGCTGGCAAACGGCCAGCGCGTTACGGTGGCCAGCGAAGAGCAAGCCTATGCGTTTGCGCGTCAGGCAGGCAGCGAGCCGCTGCGTATAGCGCGTCGCGCGCAGTCGCTGGTGGCCGGGACCGCTGAGTCGGTACTGGCACAACTGGACGCTCTGCATCACCAGTGGGGGATTGACGAATTCATTATCGACACACCGGTTGCGGACGGCGCCGCGCGCGTGCAGTCCCTGCGTCTGCTGGCGCAGGCGCGACTTAACAGGGAGGTTAACGTATGCGTTTTGGCGAACAACTGATTGCCTGGCGTCGTGAGCTGCACCAGCACCCGGAGCTGTCGGGCCAGGAGGTGGAAACAACCGCCCGTTTGCACCAGTGGCTGACCCATGCCGGTATTACGCCGCTGCCTTATGACTTGCCTACCGGGCTGGTGGCGGAGATCGGCACCGGCAACAAACTGATTGCCCTGCGGGCGGACATTGATGCCTTGCCGATCGAAGAGCGCAGCGGGGTGGCGTTTAGCTCGCAGCGTTCGGGAGTCATGCACGCCTGCGGTCATGACATCCACACCAGCGTGATCCTCGGGGCGGCATTAAAACTAAAAGAACGTGAAGCGTTGCTCAACGGTCGCGTGCGGATCCTGTTCCAGCCTGCCGAAGAGAATTTTGGCGGAGCGAAGAGCATGGTGCGGGCCGGGGCGTTACGTGACGTCAGCGCCATCTTCGGGATGCACAACGAGCCGGGGTTGCCGGTGGGTGAGTTTGCCACCCGCGGCGGGCCGTTCTATGCCAACGTCGATCGGTTTGTGATCCGCATTACCGGCAAAGGTGCTCATGCCGCACGGCCTCATGAAGGCAACGACGCGATTGTGCTGGCAAGCCAGCTTGTTACCGCGTTGCAGAGCGTCGCCAGTCGCAACGTGAATACGCTGGACTCCGTTGTGCTGAGCGTAACGCGCATTGCGGGCGGCAATACCTGGAACGTCCTGCCGGAAAGCGTTGAGCTGGAAGGGACGCTGCGCACGCATCGCACGGAAGTTCAACAGAACGTCAAAGCGCGTGTCGGTGAAATCGCTGCCGGATTCGCCAGCGCCTTCAGTGCCCGGATTGATATCACCTGGTATGCCGGACCGACTGCGCTGGTCAATGACGAGCATTGGGCGGCGTTTGCCACGTCGGTCGCCCGGGAAGCGGGTTATGAAACGCAGCATGCCGAGTTGCATATGGGCGGAGAGGATTTTGCAGTCTATCTGCAGCAGATCCCCGGCGCGTTTGTCAGCATTGGCAGCAATAGCCCGTATGGTTTACATCACCCGGCCTTTAATCCGGACGAAGCATTAATTGAGCCGGCTGCCCGTTATTTTGCACAGCTTGCGGAAAAAGCCCTGCAACACGTTTAATTCAGAAGAGGTGAATATGTCTGCAACACGACAATTGCGGCTGGGGACCATTTTGCACGGTGCTTCCGGGAATATGTCCGCCTGGCGCCATCCTGCGGCGGTGGCCGATGCCAGTATTAATTTTGATTTCGTCAAAGCGACGGCGTTAAAAGCAGAGGAGGGCAAGCTCGACTTTTTATTCGTAGCCGATGGCCTCTACATTAATGAGAAGTCGATCCCGCATTTTTTAAATCGCTTTGAGCCGTTAACGGTGCTCTCCGCGCTGGCGAGCATTACCTCGCGTTTGGGGCTGGTGGGCACGTTATCCACCTCCTACAGCGAACCTTTTACCGTGGCGCGCCAGTTTGCCAGCCTGGATCATCTCAGCAACGGCCGCGCGGGCTGGAACGTCGTGACCTCGCCGCTGGAAGGGTCGGCCAGGAACTTCTCGCGTGAAAAACACCCCGAGCACGCGCTGCGCTACCGCATTGCGGATGAGTATCTCGATGTGGTGAAAGGGCTGTGGGACTCGTGGGAAGGCGATGCCTTTGTGCGCAACAAAGAGAGTGGTCAGTTTTTTGACCCCGCCAAACTGCATACCCTGGATCACCGGGGTGATTTCTTCCAGGTCGCCGGGCCGCTCAATATTGGTCGCACGCCGCAGGGACGTCCGATTGTGTTCCAGGCGGGCGCATCGGACGACGGTAAAAAGCTGGCTGCGAAGCATGCCGATGCGATCTTCACCCACCATGAAACTCTCGAAGAAGCACAAGCGTTCTACCGCGATGTGAAGCAGCAGCTGGAAAACAACGGTCGTCGTGCCTCTGATTTGCACATCTTCCAGGGCGTGAGCGTCATTGTCGGAAAAGATGCCGAAGATGTGGAAAACCAGTACCAGACCACCGCGGCGCTGGTGTCGGTTAAGGATGCGCTCAATTATCTCGGACGCTATTTCGAACATCACGATTTCAGCCAGTATCCGCTCGACGAGCCGTTCCCGGACCTCGGCGATCTGGGAAAAAACAGCTTCCGCAGTACCACGGATGAGATAAAGCGCAATGCCCGCGAACGTCAGCTGACGCTGCGTCAGGTCGCGCTGGAAGCGGCCTCACCACGCCCCCGTTTTTCCGGTACGCCGGAGCAGGTGGCGGACGGCCTGCAGGCGTGGTTCGACGGCTATGCAGCCGACGGCTTCATCATCCAGGGCGGGACGCCAGATACCTTCCCGCGCTTTGTTGACCAGGTGGTGCCGGTGCTACAGGCCCGCGGCCTGTTTCGCACTGACTACCCCGGGACCACGCTGCGCGACAGCCTGGGCCTGGACGAACCCAAAAATCAGTTCACACAACAATAAAAGAGAACCCGCTATGCAGAAACCATCGCTTATTCTGGCGCTCGCGCTGGCCTTTACCCCTGCCGTCTGGGCAGAGAATGTGAACATTAACGGCACCGGCGTGAGTATTGAGGCCAACAAAACGCCGATCAATACCGCCAAAAACGACGATGCCATCGCGCAGTTGCCGAAAGATTATCGCTTTGCCGTGCCGGGGAAATTTACCGTCGCGGTGGCGGGCCTCAATCAACCGCCGCTGACGGTTTTCTCGGATGACAACAAAACGCTTCTGGGAAGCGAAGTTGACGTGGCTCGTCTGGTGGCGGACAGCCTGGGGCTGGAGCTGAACGTGGTGCCAACCTCCTGGGAGGACTGGCCGCTGGGGGTGGCCTCCGGGAAATACGATGCGGCGATCAGCAACATCACCGTGACTAAAGCGCGTAAGGAGAAGTTTGATTTCGCCACCTACCGTAAGGATTCGCTCGGTTTTTATGTGAAATCAACCAGTCCAATCACATCCCTGCAGAAGGCGGAGGACATTGCCGGGCTGCGGATTATTGTGGGCTCAGGCACTAACCAGGAGGCCATCCTGCTGGCATGGAACGCCGAAAACCTTAAGAAGGGACTGAAACCGTTTACCCCGGTCTACACCAAAGATGATGCGGCACAAACGCTGGCGCTCCAGTCCGGGCGTGCGGATGCGTATTTTGGCCCAAACGTGATTGGCGCGTGGAAAGCGGCGCTGACCGGTAAAACCAAACTGGTGGGAAGCGTTGACGGCGGCTGGCCGAAGGCGGCGCATATCGCGGTGACGCTGAAAAAAGGCAGCGGCCTGGTGGAACCGGTGCAGACCGCGCTTAATGGCGTGATCAAAAACGGCGATTACGACAAAGTGCTGAACCGCTGGGGAGAAGGGGTGGAACGCATCCCGCAGTCGGAAGTCAACCCGGCCGGTCTGGGTGATTAAGGAGGCGTTATGAGCGAACAATTTCGTGACGTTTCGCCGGAAGATGCCGATCTTCAGCCCATCATCAATGGGCTGTTCGGTGAATACGCTGCCCGCTACGGTGACTATTTTTCGAAAGATGCTGAGGTCGAGCTCACCGAGTGGTATCTGGCGCCGCAGGGGCTGTTTATCGTCCTGGAGCGTGACGGGAAGATTATTGCCACCGGGGCGTACAAACCCTTCGACGAACGCACCGCAGAAATCAAACGCATCTGGACGGACAAAAGCCTGCGTCAGCAGGGGCTTGCGGGGCGCGTGGTGCAGGAGCTGGAGCGCCGGGCGGTGCTGGCAGGCTACAGCCAGATCTACCTGACCACCGGTTTTCGCCAGCCGGAAGCGGTACGGCTCTATCTTAGCCAGGGTTACCAGCCGCAGTTCGATCTCAACCGCGATCCGGAAGAGTACAGCCAGCCCCCGTTTGATGGCCGGCTGCGTTTCACCAAAACGCTGGTTCGTGAAGCGTTAAGTAAAACCGCATGAGGTACGATGATGAGCAACGTTGAAACCATAAAAGTGGTCCCGGCGCGTTATCCGCTACGGGCCGTCGGTGCCGTGGTGGCGCTGTTTGTCCTGGCGGTCGTTGTCCAGTCCGTCGCCTTTAACCCGCGCTGGGAGTGGTCTGTGTTTGCCCGCTGGTTCTTCGACCCGGTGATCCTTGAAGGCGTCGGCCAGACATTACTGCTGACGCTGATCGGCACCGCGCTGAGCGTGATTTTGGGCGGTATGCTGGCGCTGGCGAGACTCTCGTCATCCTGGCTGCTGAGCAGCCTGGCCTGGGGCTATATCTGGCTGTTTCGCTCGCTGCCCCTGATTGTAGTGCTGATCATCCTTTATAACTTTTCCTATCTCTACGACACGCTCTCGCTCGGGGTGCCGTTCACCGGCATGACCTGGGGCAGCTTTGAAACCATCAATGTGCTGGGGCAATTCTCTACCGCCGTAGTCGGGCTAACGCTGGTGCAGAGCGCCTATACCGCGGAGATCATTCGCGGGGGCTTCCTCGGCGTGGATCATGGTCAGTATGAAGCGGCCGCTGCGCTGGGGCTACCGGCCTGGCGTCGTACGGTGCGGATCATTCTGCCTCAGGCGCTGCGCACCATACTGCCGTCCGGGTTTAACGAAATCATCAGTCTCGCGAAGGGGACGGCGATGGTTTACGTGCTGGCCATGCCGGAGCTGTTCTACACCATCCAGATGATTTACAACCGCACGCAGGAGGTGATCCCGCTGCTGATGGTGGGGGCTGCCTGGTACCTGGTGATTACCACCGTGTTGTCCGCTATCCAGTATGGTGTTGAGCGGGGACTGGCCCGCAGCGAGCGTCGCTCGGCGGTGAATCAGAACCGTACCCTCAGCCGTACCCGTTCCCGTTCCGTCACCACCACGCCCGCACAGGAGCCCGTCCATGCAAGCCTCTCATGAAGGACATATTTCCATTACCGGCGTCAGTAAATTCTTTGGTCGCCATAAAGCGCTCGATAACGTGTCGCTTGAGATCCCACCGGGATCCGTCACGGTGATCCTCGGACCGTCCGGCTCCGGTAAATCGACCCTGCTGCGTACCATCAACCACCTTGAGCGCGTCGACGAAGGGTTTATTCAGATTGACGGGGATTACATCGGCTATCGCCGTCGGGGTGACAAACTCTACGAGTTAAAAGAGAAAGAGATCCTCAAACAGCGCGTCAATGTGGGTTATGTGTTCCAGAACTTTAATCTCTTCCCGCATCTCACGGTGCTGGAAAACCTGATTGAAGCGCCTGTCGCCCATAAAAAACTGAGCAAAAAAGAGGCCGTTGAGCAGGCGTATAGCCTGCTGGATGTGGTGGGGCTGCGTGATAAAGCGGATGCCTGGTCGCGCCATCTCTCCGGCGGGCAGCAGCAGCGCATCGCCATTGCCCGCGCGCTGGCGCTGCGTCCGCGCGTCATACTGTTTGATGAACCCACCTCGGCGCTAGACCCGGAGCTGGTGGGCGAAGTGCTGGATGTCATCAAGAAACTTGCCCGTTCCGGCACCACGCTGGTGGTGGTCACCCATGAGATCGGTTTCGCCAGAGAAGTAGCGGATCAGGTGGTGTTTATGGTCGACGGTAAAATTGTGGAGCAGGGCAGCAGCGACGAGGTGCTGAACCGGCCATCGCACGCGCGAACGCGTCAGTTCCTTTCCCGAGTCCTGTAAGGAGTACCCATGAAATATGGACTTCTGGCAGGGCTGGCCTTTACCGCCGCCAGCCATGCCAGTATTGATTTAAAAGCCAACGAGCAGCCGCTGCCGGTGACGGTGGATCAGCAGGCGGTGGCGAAGATCCCCGCTCATTACAAATTTGTCGAGCCGGGAACCCTCACGGTGGCCATTTCTGCGCTTAACTCACCGCCGCTGGCCCTGCTTGCCAGCGACAACCGTACGCGAATAGGCAGCGATCCGGATATCGCCCGGTTGCTGGCAGGCAGCCTGGGGCTAAAACTGAAGCTCGTTCCCACCGCCTGGGAAGACTGGCCGCTGGGGATCACCTCCGGGCGCTATGACGTGGCGCTGGTGAACATTGCGGTGACCGAACAGCGCAAAGAGAAGTTTGATTTTGCGACCTATCGCGTCGATTCGCTGGCGTTTACGGTGAAATCCACCAGTCCGGTGCAGTCGATTAACGGTCCTGAAGATCTTGCGGGTAAAAAGGTTATTGTCGGATCCGGCACCAATCAGGAGCGCATCCTCTTAGGCTGGAACGAGGAGAATAAAAAGGCCGGGCGTGAGCCCGCGCTGCCGGTGTACCTGACGGATGATGCCTCGGGCAATCTTTATATTCAGTCCGGGCGGGCGGATGTGTTCTTTGGACCACAGTCGGTCGCCGCGTGGAAAGCCGCGCTGACCGGTAAAACGCGCGTTGTCGGGCTGGGCCCGAAAAAAGCGTATGTCGCCACGACCACCAAAAAAGGCAATCAACTGGTCTACGCCCTGCAGGCCGCGCTGGACGGCGCGATCACGCGCGGGGAGTATCAGAAGGTGCTGGCGCGCTGGGGAGAGCAGGGCGAAGCGGTGACACACTCGGAGGTTAACCCGCCTGGGATCACGTATTAATTGTGCTCTACACTTAGGATTTTCACTCCTGAGAGGGCAACATGATCAAACTTTATGGTGCACCCGGCTGGGGCTCGGCAATCAGCGAAGTGATGCTGACTCTGGCAGACATCCCTTACGAGTTTATTGATGTGGACGGGTTTGATGCGCCCGGTCCGCAGCGCGAATTGCTGCAAAGACTCAATCCATTGTGTCAGGTGCCGACACTGGCGCTGGAAAATGGCGCGATCATGACCGAAACAGCCGCCATCGCCCTGATGGTGCTCGACAGGTGTCCCGAACTGGCGCCGCCCGTCGGACAGGCAGAACGTCAGCAATTTCAGCGCTTGCTTATCTGGTTTGTCGCGAACGTCTATCCGACCTTTACCTATGCCGATTATCCCGAACGCTGGGTGCCTGACGCACCGGAACAGTTGAAGAAAAATTGTATCGAATACCGCAAATCCCTCTATTTGTGGTTCGATAGCCAGCTCAAAGCGGCCCCGTTTGCGCTGGGTGAACAGCTTACGCTACTCGACGTCTATATTGCGGTCGCACGTACCTGGGGGCCACGGCATGCGTGGTTTGCCGAGAATACGCCAAAGATAACGGCCATTGCAGACGCCGTGTGTCAGCTTCCTGAACTGCACAAGGTGTTAAAGGCAAACGGCATTATCTGATAACGTGTAAACCTGATTCATAACAGGAAGCCTGCACATGCCACATGTAGATATCAAATGTTTTCCCCGGGATTTAAACGACGAACAAAAAAACGCGCTGGCGGCTGATATTGCCGAGGTGATAATTCGTCATTTCAACAGTAAAGACAGTTCAGTGTCGGTGGCGTTAAACCAGGTTAATCCTGAAGACTGGAAAGCGCAGGTCTGGGACAGCGAAATTGGCCCGAAGCTGGATTCGTTGATTAAAAAGCCCGGCTATTCGATGTAATTTTATTTGCCGGGCAGCGGCCTCGTTGACCCGGCATTTAAGTTTCTCCCGACATTTCGCAAAAATCGATAATACGATCCTGTGACGTTTCCGTTACACTTTCCCTCTCTAAAACTTTCACGAAATCATCTGGTAAGCACAGCAGTTGCGTTAAATTCAGTACAGGATAATTTTCTCATGACAAAATTACCTCAGTTCTCACTCGCCTTTTTTCATCCTCGTTACTGGCTCAGCTGGACAGGCATTGCTGCGCTCTGGTGCATTGTGCAGCTCCCGTATCCCCTTTTATTAAGAATCGGACACGGGCTTGGTCGTCTGGCCATGCGTTTGCTTCCCCGTCGTGTGGACATCGCTCGCCGCAACCTTGAGCTCTGTTTTCCCGACATGAAAAAGGATGAGCGCGAAAAGCTACTGCAGCGTAATTTTGAATCGGTTGGCATGGGCGTCATCGAAACCGGGATCGCCTGGTTCTGGCCTGACTGGCGTGTGCGTAAATGTTTCAGCGTCAGCGGATATGAACATATGGAAGAGGCCCGGGCGCGCGGAAATGGCGTGGTGCTCATCGGTATGCATTTTCTCACGCTTGAACTGGGGGCGAGGATCTTTGGCATGCTCAACCCGGGTGTCGGTGTTTATCGCCCTAACAATAATGCGCTGCTGGACTGGCTGCAGACGCGCGGCCGTCTGCGCTCAAATAAAACCATGCTGGATCGCTACGACCTGAAGGGCATGATCCGCGCCCTGAAGCAGAATGACATTCTCTGGTACGCCCCGGATCACGACTACGGCAAAACCAACAGCGTGTTTGTACCGTTCTTTGCGGTTCCTGATGCCGCGACAACCGCCGGAAGTTATATGCTTGTGAAGAGTGCCAGACCGGCGGTGATCCCGTTCGTTCCACGCAGAAAGGCAGACGGCAGCGGTTACGAACTGATTATTCTTGAAGATATCGGCGAAACGCTGCAGGGCGGTGATAAAGCGTCGGTAGCCACGCAAATGAACAGGGCGATTGAGCGCGCGGTGCTGATGGCGCCGGAGCAATATATGTGGTTGCACCGACGCTTCAAAACCCGTCCTGAAGGCCAGCCGGACAGATATGCGCGCAAAAAAAGCGTGGTCACTTCCAACAGTACTGTATCTACAGGCGACATGCCTGAACAGTCAGGCATTCAGCACTAAAGTATGCCCTCACCGTAACGTGAGGGCAGGCTGACGGCTACAGCGCAGCCCTGCGGTACGGCGTATAATCTGCTTGCCACCAGGTCTCTTCAATCCGCGCCAGCAATATCTCATCCTCCATGGCTGGCGCAACACCTTGCTCAATGGCCGCTCTGGCGACGGCAAACGCGATATGGCGTGACACCGTTTCTATATGATCCACCGGCGGCAATAATCCACCTTTTTCGGTTGTCACCAGCGGCGACTGCGCGGCCAGGCTGCGGCTTGCCGCCATCAGCATCTCCTCGGTGACCCGCCGTGCATGGCAGGCCAGAATACCCAGCCCCAGCCCGGGGAATACATAGGCGTTATTACACTGGGCAATATCGTACTGCTCGCCCTGCCAGAACACCGGCGCAAACGGGCTGCCGGTGGCGACGAGCGCGGCGCCCTGTGTCCAGGCAATGAGATCCTGCGGTTGCGCCTCCGCGCGGGATGTGGGGTTAGAAAGCGGCATAATCACCGGACGCGGGCAGTGGCGATGCATCTCTTTCACAATCTCTTCGCTGAAGAGGCCCGGCTGGCCTGAGACCCCAATCATTACCGTCGGATGCGCGTTTTTAACCACGTCCATCAGCGAAATATTGTTCGACTCAACCTGCCAGTCGCGGATCGCCTCGCGCGCCGTGAGCAGGTTTTTCTGGAAGTCGAGGAGGTTGGTCATATCGTCAGTCAGCAGGCCAAAGCGATCGACCATAAAAACCCGACTGCGGGCTTCGGCTTCGGTTAGCCCGTCATCCATCATCAGCGCCACGATTTTTTCGGCGATGCCGCAACCGGCGGATCCGCTCCCCAGGAAGACCACGCGCTGATCGCGAACACGGGTCCCGGCAGCATGGGCGGCAGCAATCAGCGTGCCCGCGGTCACGGCGGCGGTACCCTGGATATCGTCGTTGAAACAGCACAGCTGGTCGCGGTAGCGCTGCAGCAGTCTGGTGGCGTTTTTCTGCGCGAAATCCTCAAACTGCAGCATTACATTGGGCCAGCGCTGCTTCACGGTACTGATAAACATGTCCATAAACTCGGCGTACTGATCGTCGCTGATGCGTGGGTGACGCCAGCCCATGTACATGGGATCGTCCAGATGCTGCTGATTATTGGTACCAACATCGAGCATAATCGGCAGGGTAGACGCCGGGTGGATCCCACCACAGGCGGTATATAACGAGAGTTTTCCAATGGGTATTCCCATCCCACCAATTCCCTGATCGCCAAGCCCAAGAATACGCTCTCCGTCGGTCACGACGATGACGCGAATATCATTGCGTGAGAAGCTTTGCAGCATTTCATCAATACGGTGACGATTGGGCCAGGAAATAAACAGCCCACGCGCGCGGCGATAAATAGTCGAGAAGTGTTCGCACGCTTCTCCTACCGTGGGGGTATAGATAATGGGTAACGTCTCTTTCAGGTGCGAACGCAGCAGGTTGTAAAACAGCGTCTCATTAGTATCCTGGATATTACGCAGATAAACGTGGCGGGAAATATCGCTTTTAAAATGACAGAATTGTACCCAGGCGCGTTCGGTTTGTTCCTCGATGGTTTCAACGTTGTGTGGCAACAAACCGTGCAGATTAAAGTTATCACGTTCTTCTTTAATAAATGCGAGCCCTTTATTTAATAACGGATTTTCCAGTAATACGGCGCCGCTATAAGGGGTATACAGTACTTCTTTGCGAGACATGAATGACTCCTGAATTTCAATAATCGGATAAGGTTCAGTTGCAGGCGCAGGTTTATTTATGTCTTTGGTTTCGCGCTAATCTAGCGGTTAAGGATCATAGGCGTAGTGATAACGGTCACAGTCTTTCTGGTTTAATTAATTTCAAAACACCGATGCGGCGATTAAAAACTTTAGTTACGAAAAGATGAATTAAGTTATTTAAAAACAAATTCTCGTGCTGTTCACATTTCCGGCGAAATCGCCATGCTAATTTCTCGATGAACCATTTTTATAAATGGCAATTTGAATACGATTAAATATTAAAGCTTTATTAAGCACAGGCCAATTACGATTTATTCCTGTTTATTGATATCCGAACCTACTAATCCGGTGATTATATGAAAGATAATTCTGTAACCACGTCTCCAGTTGCTTCACGTTTTGCTTTTGGGTTGAGCAATGCTGAAGTTGGCGCGGTCCCGTTGATGCTGTTTGTCGGGATCGCGGCCATTGTGGCCACCTCCGCGTGGGCGGGGCTGCTGCCGAAAAACATGATCGGTGGACTCGCGGTGATCATGACACTCGGTTTCGCCTTTGCCAAAATTGGCCGACAAATCCCGCTGCTGAAAGATATTGGTGGCCCGGCAATATTGTGCCTGATGCTGCCCTCGGTGCTGGTCTATTTTGGCGTATTCGAGAAACACACCCTGGATACGGTTCACCTGCTGATGAAAGAGGCCAATTTGCTCTATTTCGTCATCGCCTGTCTGGTGGTGGGGAGCATTTTGGGGATGAACCGCGTGCTGTTGATCCAGGGGATGATCCGCATGTTCGTTCCACTGGTGGTGGGTACCCTGATGGCCGTGCTGACCGGTTTACTCGTTGGTTCGCTGTTTGGCTATACGCCGTATCACACCTTCTTCTTCATCATCGTACCGATTATCGGCGGAGGGATTGGCGAGGGGATTTTACCGTTGTCGCTGGCCTATTCGGCGATACTGGGTCAGACACCTGACGTGTATGTGGCGCAACTGGCACCCGCCGCCGTAGTGGGGAATATTTTTGCCATTATTTGTGCGGGTACGCTGGCGCGCCTCGGGGCAAAACGTCCCTCGCTTTCAGGCAATGGCATGTTAACCCGCAGCAAAGATGACACAAGCCTGTTTGCCAGCGCGCAGAGCGTACAGCAGACGGATTTCCACCTGATGGGGGGCGGGCTGCTGATGGTGTGTGCGTTTTTCATCGTTGGCGGACTGTTTGAGAAGCTGGTGCATATTCCCGGCCCGGTGCTGATGATCCTCATCGCCGTGCTGTGCAAATACTTCAAGGTGATCCCGGCCTCCATGGAGCAGGGGGCGCACAGCTGCTATAAATTTGTCTCCGCTGCGCTGGTCTGGCCGTTGATGATTGGTCTCGGCATGCTGTACGTGCCGCTCGAGAGCGTGGTGTCGGTCTTTTCGGTGGGATACGTGGTGGTGTGCGGTTCGATCGTCATCGCAATGGCGCTGAGCGGCTATTTTATTGCGTCGCGCCTGAATATGTACCCGGTGGAAGCGGCGATTGTCACCTGCTGTCATAGCGGGCTGGGCGGGACAGGAGATGTGGCGATCCTTTCCGCGTCTAACCGCATGTCGCTGATGCCGTTTGCCCAGATTGCGACCCGCATTGGCGGTGCGTCGACGGTGATTTTCGCCACGCTTTTGATGGGCTGGTTAATGGCGCACTGATCCCGGACGTCAGAAGACTGAATCGCAACGACATTTTCAGCACGCCGTTGCGGTTCAGTTCTTTATAAATATCACTGCGCTGGATAGAATTACCGCATTCACAGCGACGGGAAACCGCACGATGACCGGAAGAGTTGATTACCAGATTGAAAAATTTCTCTTTACCGAAGCCGCCGAACCGGAGCGTCTGACGCGCCAGTGGGCGGAGGTACTGGAAGAGTGTCGGGAGCAACAGGCCGGTGCAGAAGAACGCCTGCGACTTGCGCTGCTGAATGTGGATTACGTCACCAGCTTTGAGCTTCCTTTCCGGTTACTCCTCACCCGCGCCCCGCAGTTAATTGACGGCCTCAGAAAAGAGCTTCAACTCAGCCAAAAAAATGTGCTTTTTAACGGCAAGCGCTTCGGCTGTGTTTATAGCCTGAAAATGAATCTGGACGGGATCCCCGATGAATTTAACTACCACCTGAAAACGCGTATCCAGCGCAGTGATAGCGAAGGGGGTAGCGAAGTGCCGTACCGGCAAATCGCCCAGCAGGTGAAAGCGCCCCGTGAGCGATTAAAGTTAGCGCTGGAAAACGGGCTCGCGGTAACCGCACTCGACGGGCTTTTCTGGTTCGGCATTCAGCGCATCGCGGCCGATGTGCAACGGTTGCGCAAAACGGGGATGAGAATAACCACCTCCGGGACCGAGGTCTTTGATACGCTGACCAGGACCCGACGGCAGATCCCGGTCTATCGTCAGGAAAAAGCGTAGCGTTGCCACGAATATTAACGTAACCGCAGGGCTATTCAGCCCGCAGCAATATCGCCATCAGCCCAGGAAAACGGGCATCCAGATCGTCTCTTCGCAGTGAAATCATATTCTCTCGCCCCTGCGGGCGCTGCCAGATTACACCGCTGTCGCGCAGTACACGCCAGTGGTGGGTCATGGTGGATTTCACCACATCGTCCGGGCGCAGCGCGTTGCAGCTCAGTTCACTGCCATCGGCCAGCCTGCGGATAATCGATAGCCGGAGCGGGTTGCCGAGAGCAAACAGCACATTTTCCAACAGTATTTGTTCAGGTTCGGGGTGGTTTGGGATCATCGTTTTCCTGCGTCAACGTTCAGATTGAGCTATATCAACAATAGGTCAACCGTGAAAAAATAGTTCGATAATACTCGTACAATAGGACTATTATAGCAAACGAACACACAGGCGACCATCCCGGTCGTCACAACTCAGTCTTACAGACTTAAGGAAATATTATGCCCCGACCCATCCCTCTCGAACGTTATCGCAACATCGGTATTTCCGCGCATATCGATGCCGGTAAAACGACAACCACCGAACGCATCCTGTTTTACACCGGGATGAGCCACAAGCTGGGTGAAGTACACGATGGCGCGGCAACAACCGACTGGATGGCACAGGAGCAAGAACGCGGGATCACCATTACATCCGCGGCCGTCAGCTGCTTCTGGCCGGGTATGGACAGAGGGTTTGAACCGCACCGGATCAATATCATCGACACCCCGGGGCACGTGGATTTCACCATTGAGGTGGAACGTTCCATGCGCGTGCTGGACGGTGCCGTCATGGTGTACGACTCCGTGGGTGGCGTGCAGCCACAGTCAGAGACCGTCTGGCGTCAGGCGAATAAATATCATGTGCCGCGCCTGGCGTTCGTCAACAAAATGGACCGTCCGGGTGCCGATTTCTTCCGCGTCGTACGGATGATGCAGGAACGCCTGAAGGCGAATCCGGTGCCTATTGTGATCCCTGTGGGCGCGGAAGAGCATTTCACCGGCGTGGTGGATCTCATCAAGATGCGTACCATTGTGTGGGATGATGCCACACAGGGCATGGTATTTAACTATGCGCCGGTACCGGACGAATTGCTGAGCACCGCGCAGGAGTGGCGGGAAAAAATGGTCTCTGCGGCAGCAGAAGCCAGCGACGCGCTGATGGATAAATACCTGGAGACGGGCGACCTTGATGAGGCTGAGATCATCAAAGGGCTGCGTATTCGGACCATCTCCGGTGAAATCCAGCCGATGCTGTGCGGCAGCGCCTTTAAAAACAAAGGGGTACAGCGCATGCTCGATGCGGTGATTGAGCTGATGCCATCCCCTCTGGATGTACCGGCCATCGACGGTGTGGACGAAAAAGGGCAGCATGCGGAGCGTCATCCAAGTGATGAAGAGCCGTTTTCTGCGCTGGCGTTCAAACTGATGAGCGATCCGTACGTCGGGCAGTTGACCTTTATTCGCGTTTACTCTGGCGTGTTGAGAAAAGGCGACGCGGTGTATAACCCGGTGAAGGGCAAGAAAGAGCGTATCGGACGCATCGTGCTGATGCATGCCAACGATCGTCACGAGGTGGACGAGCTGCGCGCCGGTGATATTGCGGCCTGTGTGGGTCTGAAGGATGTGACCACCGGGGACACGCTCACCGATCCGAATGCGGTCATCACGCTTGAGCGAATGGAGTTCCCGGACCCGGTGATCTCCCTTGCCATCGAGCCAAAAACCAAGGGCGATCAAGAGAAGATGGGCATTGCCCTGCAACGCCTGGCGGCGGAAGATCCGTCGTTCCGTCTGCATACCGATGAAGAGTCCGGCCAGACGATTATCTCCGGTATGGGTGAGCTACATCTTGAGATTATTGTCGATCGCATGAAGCGTGAGTTTGGCGTCGAGGCGAACATCGGCCGTCCGCAGGTGACCTACCGCGAGACGCTGCGCAAAGCGGTGAAAGATATCGAAGGCAAATTTGTCCGGCAGTCCGGCGGTAAAGGGCAGTACGGGCATGTGGTCCTGAGCCTTGAGCCGTTAGAGCCTGGTAGTGGCTTCAAGTTTGAAGATGCCACGAAGGGTGGCGTGGTGCCGCGTGAGTATATTCCCTCTGTGGAAAAAGGGCTGCGCGAAGCCATGAACAGCGGCGTGCTGGCGGGGTATCCGGTTGTCGATGTAAAAGCGACCCTGACCTTTGGGTCGTATCACGACGTCGACTCCTCGGAAATGGCGTTCCGCATGGCGGCGATCCTCGGGTTTAAAGAGGGCGCTCGCAGAGCGGATCCGGTGATCCTTGAGCCGGTGATGCATGTCGAGGTGGAAACGCCGGAAGAGTACGCCGGTAATATTATGGGCGATCTCTCATCCCGTCGTGGCATGGTGCAGGGCATGGAAGAGCAGTACGGCAGCCAGATTATCCGCGCTGACGTGCCGCTGGCAGAGATGTTTGGATACGCCACCACGCTGCGCTCGATGTCGCAAGGCCGCGCGACCTACACGATGGAGTTCCACCATTTTGCGGAAGCACCGCGCAATGTGGCGGATGAGATTATTGCCCGGCGTGCGAAGTAATACGTTCACCCTCTCCCCGATGGGGGGAGGGTTTATCAATCGAGCGCCTTCACCATTTTCCCACTCGCCACAAACGTCCCGGCTCCCAGATGGTGCAGGGTATTCAGCTTATCCCCGTCAAACTTCCAGCGTCCGGCGACAAACGCGCGTTCATCGGCGGCGGCTGAAACCACTTCCCCGAACAGCGTATCGTACTTTTCTGCAGCGGATGTAACGGGTAATAACCGGCACTCCATCCATGCCAGACATTTCTCTTCAATGACGGGCAGGCCGAGTGCCGGACCGTTCACCACCGGGATGCCGTAGCAGTTGAATTTGTCTTCGTCGCGCCCGCTAACGCTACCGACCGCGTAGGTCCAGTTGGCGGCGGACACGCCGGGAATGACGATGCCAAATTGCCCACTGCGTTCAATCAGTTCACGCGACCAGGTGCTTTTATCCACCACAATGGCGATACGCGGTGGTTCAAACTCAACCGGCATCGACCACGCAGCAGCCATAACGTTACGCCTGTCCAGGGTTTCATCCCGACTGGTGATAAGCACGGTGGGACCATGGTTTAAAAGACGGCTGGCATGACGTAATTCAACAGGACGAAAGTGGTTCATAGGGTCTCCTCATTAATAACGATGAGTATGGCGAAAAAGCACGGAAATCAAAGTGGACACGTAAAATTAGTTTATAAACAGAACATCACTGTTAAAGGAAACTGATGCATGTCCCCATTTCTGACTGCCTATTTCGCCCGCATCGGCTGGAAACAACCGGCTACTGTTGATATCGACACCTTGTGCGCGCTGCATTTACATCACAACTGTGCGATCCCGTTTGAGAATATCGATGTCGTACTACCGCGCGAAATACAGCTCGACGATCAAAGCCTTGTCGACAAACTTGTTAAGGCGCGTCGCGGGGGGTATTGCTTTGAACAAAATGGCTTGTTTGAGCGCGTGTTGCGAGAAGTTGGGTTTACGGTGCGCAGCGTGCTGGGACGTGTGGTATTAGCGAATCCACCGCAAATGCCGCCGCGCACGCATCGCCTGTTGCTCGTCGAACTTAACGGCGAGCGCTGGATTGCCGACGTTGGATTTGGCGGCCAGACGCTGACGGCACCGATTCGTCTGCTTGCCAACGAAGAGCAGGAGACGCCGCACGGTCTGTATCGTCTGCTGAGCGAGGGGAACGACTGGGTACTGCAATTCCGTCACCATGAGCACTGGCAGTCGATGTACCACTTTGACCTGACGACACAATATTTCAGTGATTACGTCATGGGGAATTTCTGGTCGGCGCATTGGCCGCAGTCCCATTTCCGCCATCATCTGCTGATGTGTCGCCATCTGCCTGACGGCGGCAAACTGACGCTGACCAACTTCAACTTTACCCACTGGCAAAAGGGCCATGTGGAGGAGCAAATCCATCTCCCCGATGCTGCGGCGCTGTATCAACTGATGCAGGAACGCTTCGGGCTGGGTGTTGACGATCCGAAGCACGGTTTTTCCCTGGCGGAGCTGACGGCGGTGATGGCAGGGTTTGATACACATCCTCAGGCCGGGAAATAGCCCGGTGGCGGCTGCGCCTTACCCGGCCTACAGGTGCACAAACGTAGGTCGGGTAAGGCGAAGCCGCCACCCGACAAAATCAACGGCGCGATCTCACCACCTGATACCGACGGGTAAAATACTCAAACGGTGCGCTCCACACGTGCACCAAGCGGGTGAACGGGAAGATAAGGAAAATAGTCATCCCCAGCACCAGATGAACGCGGAAGATGGGGGCAACGCCACTCAACATTTCCGATGAGCCGCCCTTAAACGTCACAATTCCCTGCGCCCAGCCGACCAGCTTCATCATCTCACTTCCGTCAGGATACTGGGCGGAGAAAGGAATGGTCGATAGCCCCAGAATGCACTGTATCAGCAGGATACTCATGATGATGATATCCGGCGTGGTGGAGGTGGCACGCACCCGCTGGTTGAACAGGCGGCGAATCAGCAGCATGGAACCGCCAATCAGCGTCAGCACGCCGCAAATCCCCCCTGCAATCATGGCTAACTGCTGCTTAACCGCGACGGGTAAAAACCAGGCATACATCCAGTGCGGGGTTAGCATGCCGAACAGGTGTCCGAAGAAAATCCCCAGGATCCCAATATGAAACAGGTTAGAGGCCCAGTTCATACCGCGTTTGCTGAGCATCTGGCTCGATGAGGCGCGCCAGGTGTATTGCCCGTAGTCGTAGCGCAACCAGCTGCCAAGGAAAAACACGGTGGCGCAGATGTAGGGGTAAATGTCATAGAAAAAGACGTTCAGGTAATGTGTCATTTTGGGCCTCCGGCGCTGACGTCTACGTACTGCGGCGCGACGTCCTGGCTAAAGCGTCGTTGATAGTGCTGCATCGGCGAGCTGTCGCACGATGTGGCGTTGTCTTCGATAAACTTGACCTGTTCCTCTTCCCAGACGGCGTCCAGCGCCTGGCGGGTGTCATCGCGTTTCTCCGTGGCCACCTGTTTCGCCACGCTGTCGCTGGAAAGCCGCGTTCCGGCCAACACCAGCAGGGCATCGAACAGCTGATAATGGGCCACGCCGCGCTGCTTCAGACGCCCGCCAATCAGCGCCAGGATAGGCGCGACGTTCTGCAATCCTTCGCGCGCCTCGTCGTCCGTAACGATACTGAGGTACTCCAGATAGAGCGGCAGATAGTCCGGCAGTTCGCGGCAGTCGAGCTGTAGCCCGGCTTTCTCATACTGGCCCATCAGGTCGACCATTGCCTGACCGCGATCGCGGGATTCAGCGTGAACATGCTCGAACAGCAGCAGCGAGGTCGCGCGGCCACGCTCAAATACCTCGCACCACTCGGCCTGTTTATCCAGCAGCGGGGCGCTCAGGTGCTGACGGGCAAATGACAGCAGCATGGGTGCGTCCTGCTCAATGAGCGAAAGCGCTTCCTCGCGATTTTCCCACAGGGTCTCATCGGGATACTCAATCAGCAGCGCGATGATTTTGAGGATCTGCATTACTCTCCCTCCCCATGTTCGCGCACCTCGGTGATGTTGATGGCATCAATCCGGCTGCTGTTGAAGAGGTTAAATTTGGTGTCAGAGCCGTGGCAGCCGTCGCCAAAAGTGAAGCCGCAGCCGTTACGTTCCGGGAAGGCATCGCGCGCCATTTCACGGTGGCTGGTGGGGATCACGAAACGATCCTCATAGTTGGCGATGGCCAGATAGCGGTACATCTCTTCAACCTGTTCCACGGTAAGGCCTACCTCCTCAATCGCACGGGTGTCCGTGACGCCTTCTACCGTCTGGGAGCGCTTGTAGTGTCGCATCGCCATCATGCGTTTAAGGGCGCGCAGCACCGGGCCGGTATCCCCCGCGCTGAGCATGTTCGCCAGATACTGCACCGGAATGCGCAAGCTCTCCACGGCAGGCAGTACGCCGTCGCTCTGCGGCAGACCGCCTGCGTCAGCGTAGGACTGGATCGGTGACAGCGGCGGCACATACCAGACCATCGGCAGGGTGCGGTATTCGGGGTGCAGCGGCAGGGCCAGCTTCCAGTCCATCGCCATTTTGTAGACCGGGGAGCGCTGGGCCGCATCAATCACGTTCTGCGGAATACCCTGTTTCAGCGCTTCTTCAATCACCGCCGGGTCGTTCGGGTTGAGGAACACGTCGCACTGGCGTTCGTAGAGATCGGTTTCATGCTCGGTGCTGGCGGCCTCCTCAATACGGTCCGCGTCATACAGCAGCACGCCGAGATAGCGGATGCGCCCGACGCAGGTTTCCGAGCAGACGGTCGGCTGGCCGGATTCAATGCGCGGGTAGCAGAAGATGCATTTTTCTGACTTGCCGCTCTTCCAGTTGAAGTAGATCTTTTTGTACGGACAACCGCTGATGCACAGACGCCAGCCGCGGCATTTGTCCTGATCAATCAGCACAATGCCGTCCTCTTCGCGCTTGTAAATGGCGCCGCTCGGGCAGGTGGCGACGCAGCTTGGGTTCAGGCAGTGCTCGCACAGGCGCGGCAGGTACATCATGAAGGTGTTTTCAAACTGGCCGTACATCTCTTTCTGGATCTTCTGGAAGTTACGGTCGCGGGCGCGTTTTTCGAATTCGCCGCCCAGCAGCTCCTCCCAGTTGGGTCCCCAGACGATTTTATCCATCCGCTTGCCGTCAATCAGCGAGCGCGGGCGAGCGGTAGGGAGGTGATCCCCCTCCGGCGCGCGGTGCAGGTCCTGATAGTCAAAGGTAAAGGGCTCATAGTAATCGTCAATCTGCGGCATGACAGGGTTAGAAAATATTTTCGACAGCACCCCCATTTTGCCGCCGAGACGCGGCGTCAGCTTACCGTGAATACCGCGGATCCAGCCGCCTTGCCACTCTTCCTGATCTTCCCAGTTTTTCGGGTAGCCGATCCCCGGTTTGGTCTCGACGTTGTTAAACCATGCATACTCCATCCCTTCACGCCCGGTCCAGACGTTTTTACAGGTGACCGAGCAGGTGTGGCAGCCAATGCATTTATCGAGATTCAGTACCATGCCAACCTGTGAACGTATTTTCATTTTTTCGTCTCCTGTACCTGATCCCGACCTTCGCCATCCAGCCAGTTAATGTTTTTCATTTTGCGGATCATGATGAACTCGTCGCGGTTGGAGCCAACGGTGCCGTAATAGTTGAAGCCGTAAGCCAACTGCGCGTAACCACCAATCATGTGCGTCGGTTTCGGGCAGGCGCGGGTCACCGAGTTATGAATACCGCCGCGCCGTCCGGTCACCTCGGAACCCGGAATGTTAAGAATGCGCTCCTGGGCGTGGTACATCATGGTCATACCCGGTGGCACGCGCTGGCTCACCACCGCGCGGGCGGTGAGGGCGCCGTTGGCGTTGAAGGCTTCAATCCAGTCGTTGTCCTCAATGCCCAGCTCACGCGCGTCGGTTTCACTGATCCAGACAATCGGCCCGCCGCGCGACAGAGTCTGCATCAGCAGGTTTTCACTGTAGGTAGAGTGGATGCCCCATTTCTGGTGCGGCGTCAGGAAGTTGAGCGCTTTTTCCGGGAAGCCGTTCGGCGGGATCTCGCGCATATGGCTGACGCTGCGGGTATCAATCGGCGGACGGTAAGCCACCAGACTTTCGCCGAAGGCACGCATCCACGGGTGATCCTGATACAGCTGCTGACGGCCGGAGAGGGTGCGCCACGGGATCAGCTCGTGAACGTTGGTATAACCCGCGTTGTAGGAGACATGCTCGCTTTCCAGACCGGACCAGGTCGGGCTGGAGATGATTTTACGCGGCTGCGCCTGAATATCGCGGAAGCGGATTTTTTCATCTTCTTTATTCAGCGCCAGGTGGGTGTGGTCGCGTCCGGTCAGTTCGCCCAGCGCCTCCCACGCCTTCACTGCCACCTGACCGTTGGTTTCCGGTGCCAGCGCGAGGATCACTTCGGCGGCATCAATGGCCGTCTCAATACGCGGACGGCCTTTCGCCGGACCGTCGAGCTTGACGTAGTTCAGCTTGCCGAGGAACTCGACTTCGTTTTGCGTGTTCCACGAGATCCCTTTCCCGCCGTTGCCGAGCTTGTCCAGCAAGGGGCCGAGGGAGGTAAAGCGCTCCCACGTTTCCGGGTAGTTACGCTCGACGACCGCAATGTTCGGCGCGGTTTTGCCGGGGATCAAATCGCATTCGCCTTTGCGCCAGTCCTGAATATCAAACGGCTGGGACAGTTCCGCCGGGGAATCGTGCTGCAGAGGCTGCAACACGACGTCCGTTTCCGTACCGAGATGGCCGACGCACACGTCAGAGAAAACTTTGGCGATGCCTTTGTAAATCTCCCAGTCGCTGCGCGATTCCCACGCCGGGTCGACGGCGGCAGACAGCGGATGAATAAACGGATGCATGTCGGAGGTGTTCATGTCGTCCTTTTCATACCAGGTGGCGGTTGGCAGGACGATGTCAGAGAACAGGCAGGTGCTGGACATACGGAAATCGAGCGTTACCAGCAGGTCGAGTTTGCCCTCAATGGCGTTAGTCTGCCAGTCGACCTCTTCAGGCTTCACGTCATCGGTCGAGCCTAAATCTTCCCCTTGTATCCCGCTTTCGGTGCCGAGCAAATACTTGAGCATGTACTCGTGGCCTTTGCCGGAGGAGCCAAGCAGGTTCGAGCGCCAGACAAACAGATTGCGCGGGTGGTTTTTACCGCTATCGGGCTGCTCGCAGGCGAAGCGGATATCGCCCGATTTTAACGCCTGAGCGGTGTACTCCTGCGGAGACAGGCCTGCTGCCTCAGCGCGGGCTTTGATGTGCAGCGGGTTGAGGTTGAGCTGCGGCGCCGACGGCAGCCAGCCCATACGCTCGGCGCGGACGTTGAAGTCGATCAGGTGACCGGTGAATCGGGATGCATCCGCCAGCGGAGAAAGCAGCTCCTGCGCCGTCAGCTTCTCATAGCGCCACTGGCTGGCGTGGTTGTAAAAGAACGAGGTGCTGTTCATCTGGCGCGGCGGGCGGTTCCAGTCCAGCGCGAAGGCCAGCGGCAGCCAGCCGGTTTGCGGACGCAGCTTCTCCTGGCCCACGTAGTGCGACCAGCCACCGCCGCTTTGGCCCACGCAGCCGCAGAAGACCAGCATGTTGATCATGCCCCGGTAGTTCATGTCCATGTGGTACCAGTGGTTTACCCCGGCACCGAGAATGATCATCGAGCGTCCATGCGTTTTGTGCGCCGTGTCGGCAAACTCACGGGCAATTTTTTCAATCAGATACGCGGGAACACCGGTGATCTGTTCGCCCCAGGCCGGTGTATACGCTTTGATCTCACCATAATTTTCAGCCGCGTTACTGTCTTCCAGACCACGATCGAGACCGTAGTTGGCAAGCACCAGATCGTACACGCTGACCACATGTTTCTGGCTGCCATCGGCAAGCGTCAGGGTTTTACTCGGCACACGGCGGGTCAGCACTGGCTCCTGTTTCACGCTGCGAAAATGCGGGTTCTCATTACCGCCAAAGTAGGGGAAGGCGACATCCGCCACGCTGTCGTGGGTGATCAGCAGGGAAAGGGTCAACTCCGTTTCCTGACCCGCAGCCAGCGATTCCAGGTTCCATTTGCCTTTTTCGCCCCAGCGGAAGCCAATGGAACCGTTAGGAACCACCAGATTACCGGCAATATCAAAGGCGACGGTTTTCCACTCCGGATTGTTGGCTTCGCCCAGCCCGTCCACAAGGTCGGACGCCCGCAGCATGCGTCCCGGCACCAGACGACCATCGGCCTGCTCATCCAGCAGAACCAGCATCGGCATGTCGGTGTAGCGGCGGCAGTAGTTGAGGAAGTAGTCGCTTGGGTTATCGAGGTGGAACTCTTTGAGGATCACATGTCCCATGGCCATCGCCAGCGCGCTGTCGGTCCCCTGTTTCGGGGCGAGCCACTGGTCGCTCAGTTTGGCAACTTCTGAGAAGTCAGGCGTGATGGCAACGGTTTTGGTCCCTTTATAACGAACCTCGGTAAAGAAATGGGCGTCGGGGGTGCGCGTCTGGGGAACGTTAGAGCCCCAGGCGATGATATAGCTGGAGTTGTACCAGTCGGCGGACTCCGGCACGTCGGTCTGCTCGCCCCAGGTCATGGGAGAGGCGGGAGGCAGGTCGCAATACCAGTCATAGAAACTCAGGCAGGTACCGCCGAGCAGAGAGAGATAGCGGGTACCGGCAGCGTAAGAGACCATCGACATCGCCGGAATAGGCGAGAAACCGGCCACGCGGTCCGGGCCATAATTTTTGATGGTCCAGACGTTGGCGGCGGCAATCAGCTGGTTCAGCTCTTTCCAGTTCGAGCGGATAAACCCGCCTTTACCGCGTGCCTGTCGGTAGCTCTGCGCTTTTTGCGGATCGTTTTGAATGGCATCCCAGGCGAGTACCGGGTCGCTGTGCTGCGTCAGCGCCTTGCGCCAGAGTTCAATCAGCCTGCGGCGCACCAGCGGATATTTGAGGCGGTTGGCGCTGTAGAGGTACCAGGAGTAGCTTGCGCCGCGTGGGCAACCGCGTGGCTCATGGTTAGGCAGGTCCGGGCGAGTGCGGGGGTAATCGGTCTGCTGGGTCTCCCAGGTCACCAGTCCGTTTTTGACATAAATCTTCCAGCTGCAGGAGCCGGTACAGTTTACGCCGTGGGTAGAGCGCACAATCTTGTCGAACTGCCAGCGCTGGCGGTAGCTGTCTTCCCAGTCCCGGTTGGTGTGATACACCTGCCCGTGCCCATCGGCGAAACTGTCGCCTTTTGTTTTGAAGTAACGAAAGCGGTCCAGCAGTTTGCTCATGACATTTCTCCTGCTTCGATAGCATGGCCGGAGGGTGCTGCATCACGCTCCGGCGAAGATGTAGTTATTATTTTTGTGAGGATTTACGGCCGTACACCAGCCAGGTGACGAGCACGCAGACGATGTAAAACACGAGGAAGACTTTCATGGCGCCGACCGGCGATCCGGTCATCGCCAGCGAGGTGCCGAAGGCTTTAGGGATAAAAAATCCGCCTACTGCGCCAATGGCGGAAATAAAGCCCAGCGCGGCAGCGGTGTCCGTCACGGCTTCATGCTGCGCCTGTTCATCGGTGCCACCTTGCTTTCTCACCCGGTCGATGGAGATTTGGCGAAAGATAATCGCAATCATCTGGAAGGTTGAGCCGCTGCCCAGCCCGGCGGTGAGGAACAGCCCCATAAAGACCAGATAAAACGCGACAAAGCTGCCGGAGCCCGAGCCGGGCAGGGTCAGGAAGATCAGGGCGCTAAAGATGGCCATAAAGACAAAGTTGATGAGTGTGACGCGCACGCCGCCCAGCCTGTCGGAGATCATCCCGCCCGCTGAACGCGCCAGCGCACCAATCAGTGGGCCAAAGAAGGCAAGGTGAAGAATGTTAACGTCCGGAAACTGGGTTTTCGACAGCATGGCAAAGCCTGCCGAGAAACCGATAAACGAGCCGAAGGTCGCCAGATAGAGCAGGCTCAGCAGCCAGAGATGAAACCGCTTAAGCACAGGAAGCTGGCTGGCGATAGAGGCTTTTGAGCTGGCGATATCGTTCATGCCAATAAACGCCGCAATGGTTGCCAGCAGCAGAAGCGGAGCCCAGATCCAGGCGGCATTCGCCAGCCACATGGTGGACCCGTCCTCCAGAGGCACACCGTTTACCCCCAGAAAGGTGAACATCGGCAGAAAAATGACCAGTGGCGCAATCAACTGCATCACGCTGACGCCCAGGTTTCCCAGCCCGCCGTTGATTCCCAGCGCGCTACCCTGTCTGGATTTCGGGAAGAAAAAGCTGATATTTCCCATGCTGGAGGCAAAGTTAGCGCCCGCAAATCCGCAGAGCAGGGCAATGACGATAAAGACCCAGTAAGGCGTCGCGGTGTTTTGAATGGCAATCCCCAGCCAGACGCAGGGGATAATCAGGATCACGGTGCTCAATACTGTCCAGTTACGTCCGCCAAATATCGGCACCATAAAAGAGTAGGGGACACGCAATATTGCGCCGGAGAGAGAAGGTAATGCCGTTAGCATAAAAAGCTGATCGGTAGTGAAATTAAATCCGACTTTATTGAGGTTAACCGCAATGGCACTAAATAACATCCAGACGCAAAAGGCCAATAGCAGGCAAGCCACAGAAATCCATAGGTTTCTTCGCGCGATATGTTTGCCTTTATTCTCCCAGAATTGCGGATTTTCCGGTTTCCAGTTACTTAAAAGATGGTGATGATTTTTCTCACTTTGTTGTGACATATCGCCCTCTTGCTTACCCAAATGGAGATAAAAAATAAGTAAAAACAGTTAGATATGTGAAGGTCTGGTATTGTGGTTATTGGAAGTATTGAGATACATCTGAAAGGATAGATAAAAAAGCGAACCCCAGAGTTTGGAAATGAAATAGGGGTTCGCCTAATGTGTTACTAATTGTAACGGTGGGATTTAATTACTCAGAAGGGAGTATTAAAACAACTCCAGAGAAATTAATTTATCAAGATGATTATTAAACGCAGCGTCATCCATTTCAGGCATGTTTAATAGATATATGCCGTCAAGGCCACATACCAGGCCAATTAAACGCCAGGCAATACTTGCTGCCGGGTCACCGGAACGGAATACGCCTGCATTCCTGCCAGCTTCAATAAGGGCAACCGTTTCCTGATGCCACATCTCCATTGTCAGCACATACGCGCCCTTGATCTCTGCGTCGCGGGTTGCGAGGATTTGCGCTTCTCGCCAGAGGCGAATGTAGGGTTCAAACCTGCCGTCATCGCTGCCGAGCATGGCATGTAAACGTGCCCGCCAGCTGGCGTGTTCCCCGAGCACATCCGCATCCAGCAGTTCGCGGATCAGCCGGATAAAGGCCAGCGATTTTAACTCACCGCCGGAGGTGAAATGGTGATGCACTTGCCCGGTTGCGACACCGGCTTCGGACGCGATGCGGCGCACCGTCATGGCGGAAAATCCCTCGGCCAGCGCCACGCGCATAGCGGCCTGTAAGATCTCTTCCCGTCTTTCATCCCTGGTCAGATAACCCATTTTCTCTCACTCTTAAATAGCAATGAAACGAGTGTAACAAAGAGCTGGACAAGTGTTCAACATTCCGTAGGATCGCATCCTGGACATGTGTCCATTTTTATATAAAAAGGAAATTTATGTTTCGTCAGTGGTTAGCGTTAGTGATTATCGTGCTGGTGTATATCCCGGTGGCGATTGACGCGACGGTGCTGCACGTGGCGGCGCCGACATTGAGCATGACGCTGGGCGCCAGCGGTAACGAATTATTGTGGATCATCGATATCTACTCGCTGGTGATGGCGGGTATGGTGTTGCCAATGGGCGCGCTCGGCGACCGCATCGGTTTTAAACGGCTGCTGATGCTTGGCAGCACGCTGTTTGGTCTGTCATCGCTGGCGGCGGCCTTTGCCCCCTCTGCGGGCTGGCTGATTGCCGCGCGCGCCTCGCTGGCAATTGGCGCGGCAATGATCATACCGGCAACCCTTGCGGGTATACGCACCTTGTTTATTAACGCGCGGGATCGCAACATCGCGCTTGGCGTCTGGGCCGCGGTCGGGTCCGGCGGGGCGGCGTTTGGCCCGCTGATTGGCGGTATGCTGCTGGAGCATTTTTACTGGGGATCGGTCTTTTTGATCAACGTGCCGATTGTGCTGGTGGTGGTCTCGCTGGCCGCGGTCTATGTTCCGCGTCAGCAAGGGCGCCCAGAGCAGCCGCTAAATATTAGCCATGCCGTCATGCTGATTGTGGCAATTTTGCTGCTGGTCTATAGCGCCAAAACCGCGCTGAAAGGCGGGCTTTCTCCATGGCTGGTGGCCTGTACACTGCTCACCGGCGCGGTATTGCTGTTTATCTTCGTGCGTATTCAGCTTCGCGCCCGCGTGCCGATGATCGACATGCGCCTGTTTTGCCATCGCATCATTTTAAGTGGGGTGGTGATGGCGATGACCGCCATGATCGCCCTGGTGGGGTATGAATTGTTGATGGCCCAGGAGCTGCAGTTTGTGCATGGCTTTACCCCGTTTGAAGCGGGCATGTTCATGCTGCCGCTCATGGTCGCCAGCGGCTTCAGCGGCCCGATTGCCGGGATACTGGTTGGTCGTCTGGGGCTGCGCATGGTAGCGGCAGGCGGAATGGGGCTGAGCGCCGTCAGCTTTATTGGCCTGTCGATGCTCGACTTCAGCACGCAGCAGTGGCAGGCGTGGTGCCTGATGGTGCTGCTTGGCTTCAGTGCGGCGAGTGCGCTGCTGGCCTCCACCTCGGCAATCATGGCGGCGGCGCCGAAAGAGAAAGCCGCCGCTGCCGGGGCGATTGAAACCATGTCCTACGAACTGGGCGCGGGCCTGGGGATCGCGATATTTGGTCTGTTGCTGACCCGCAGCTTCTCGGCGTCGATTGAACTACCGCAGGGCTTACCTTCAACGCTGGCTGATAAAGCCTCGTCATCCATTGGCGAAGCGATGAAGGTCGCGCAGGATCTCGGTCCGGCGCTCGGTGAAACCGTCATTGAGGCGGCAAAAACGGCGTTTATCACGTCGCACAGCGTGGCGTTAGGCAGCGCCGGTGGGATGTTATTGCTGCTGGCGATTGGGATTTGGTTTAGCCTGGCGAACGCGCCGCAACAGTAAATGCAAGCCCGAAGGCGCTGCACCTTCGGGCTTTTCACTTCTTCTTCAGCGGCGCGGTGTCGTTATCGCGTCAGCCGATAGTGCGACTGCACCAGACCCGACGGAAATCTGCGGGTGGATAAAAGCGTCAAATCGATATCCCGGGACAGCGAGCCGAACAGCGGCTTGCCTGAGCCGATCAGGACAGGAACAGTGGTGATAACCATATCGGCCACCAGTCCTTCGCGCAGAAACGACTGGATCACCTGTCCGCCATCAATATAGACGCGGTGTGCGTTCTGCGCCGCCAGCTCAGCAAGCGCTTCCTTTGGGGTACAGCGGGAGAACTGCACTTTACCTTTCAGCGCCTCGGGCACCTCGGTGTCAGCCAGCTGACTGGAGAGCACCAGCACGGGTCGGTTATAGGGCCATTGGTCAAAGGTCAGCACTTTCTCATAGCTTCCCCGGCCCATCACAATCCAGTCTTTGTCGGCAATGAACGCATCATAACCATGATCTTCCGTTGGATCATCGCGCTGGAGTAGCCAGCCGATATCGCCGTCCTGGCGGGCAATGTAGCCATCAAGACTGACGGCGATAAAAACGTGGGTGGTAATCATCGAGGGCTCCCTGTTCAGGCTGTGACGTTAGGACAGTGACGACAGAGCAGTATACCGGAACCAGGGGATGACGATTAGGGGAGCGGGCAGAGGGGCAAAAAAAAGCCAGCCGCAGGGGCTGGCTTTCTGGTGTGACAAATCTTAGAACTGGTAGGTCAGACCTACAGCAACGATATTGTCGGTAGCGATCTTAGCGTCTTTAGTGAACGCATTGTCGTCCAGCAGGTTGATTTTGTAATCAACATAGGTGGACATGTTTTTGTTGAAGTAGTAGCTCGCGCCAACGTCAACGTATTCCACCAGATCCTGGTCGCCGTAAGAACCGATGTCTTTACCTTTGGATTTCAGGTAAGCGATGGACGGACGCAGACCGAAGTCGAACTGGTACTGAGCCACAACTTCGAAGTTCTGTGCTTTGTTTGCAACGTGACCGTCACCGAAAGCTGTCATGTTACGGGTTTCAGAGTAGGTGGTTGCCAGGTAGATGTTGTTCGCATCGTACTTCAGACCGGCTGCCCATACTTCTGCGTTCTCGCCACCTGCGTTCAGGTCGCTTGCTGCACGAACCTGACGGTCAGTACGGTCAGATTTCGCGTAGGTTGCACCCGCTGCGAAGCCGTCGAATTCATAGGTAGAAGAGAGACCCCAGCCGTCACCGTTAGATTCGGTGATGTCGTTACGGTCGTTTTTACCCTGGTACTGAGCGGCAACGTTCAGACCGTCAACCAGACCGAAGAAGTCGGTGTTACGGTAAGTCGCTACGCCAGTTGTACGGCCAGTCATAAAGCCATCAGTCTGGGTCCAGGTATCGCCACCGAATTCTGGCAGAACGTCAGTCCATGCGCCGATGTCGTACGCCACGCCGTAGTTACGGCCGTAGTCGAAGGAACCGAATTCGTTGAATTTCAGACCTGCGAACGCCAGACGCGTTTTGTTACCGTCAGCACCCTGGGATTCAGAGCGGTTGCCCTTGAACTCATATTCCCATTGGCCATAACCGGTCATCTGGTCATTGATCTGAGTTTCGCCTTTGAAGCCCAGACGCACGTAGGTTTTGTCGCCGTCGTTGTCAGTATCATCAGAAAAATAGTGCAGACCTGTGACTTTACCGTACAGATCCAGCTTGTTACCGTCTTTGTTAAAAACTTCAGCCGCGTTTACAACGCCTGCTGCCAACATGGAAGTGACCGCCACTGCAACTAATTTAAGTTTCATCTTAAATATTCCTTATAATTTTCTTGGGTATTTCCTGAACCACTTCGAACGATTTCCAAACGAGGCTGTTCGTCAATGGCAAGCTATTTTTAAAAATCTTGTAGCCTGCTTTCAATAATAAGTTTCAAAATATTAAAGATAATTTCAATTAGTGTGATCGTGATCGGGTAAATTTCAGCTTTAACGAATAAATTGCCTGAAAATTATGCATTTTGTGCGCGTTTTACCGCCATTTTCGTTGCGGGGAATATAATTATTACCATTTTTATTTCATGGTGTTAATTATCGTTTTTTCCGTTCTTTTGCAATCGTTGATGAAATTTACATGCATTAAAATCAGTGGCTTATAAGATTAATCGCACGTTGATTTCGATGTGTGAAGTGAATGTTTTGCAGTGAATTATTTTATTTTATGCTTTTTCTGACGTGACTGTTTGCTATGCAGTTATTACGTTCCGGTGTCAGTTTATGTCAATTTGCGCGCCATATCTTTACGAACGAGAGTTAATATAAACAGAAACTAAACCGCTTTCTATTATTTTGCTAAAGAGTGAATGGGCGATCACATTTTAAATTTATGTTAATTATGTGGCCGGGTTGTAATTAACCCGGCATCAGGAAAAGATTATTTTCGTGTGGCGTACCAGCACAGCAAAGAACCCACACAGACCATGATAGCGCCTTGCCAGAAGGAGAAGGAAAGTGGGGCGCTCAACAACAGCGCCGCCAGCGCAGCGGATAAGACCGGGGTAAAATAGGACACGGCTGCCAGCACCGTGACGTTACCGTGAAGGATCCCAATATTCCACGACGCATAGCCCAGCCCCAGTGCGGCGCCGCACATGAGTAATTTCACCACCACCGGAACGCTGAACACCATTTCCGGTTGATCGCTTAGGGCATATTTCACCCACAAACTCAGCGCGGTAAGCAACACAAAGAGCGTGATCCCGTTTTGTCCTTTGGCATATTTGCTGGTTACCGTGCAGTACGCCGCCCAGATAAACGCGCCGGCAAATGCAAGGGCATAGCTGAGGGGGCTGGAGACAACATTGCGGATAATCTCATTCACCTGCAACCCCTGTTCGCCGCCCAATACCCAGCACACACCGAGTAAAGAGAGGGCTAATCCGGGGATCACCCACAGGGACGATTTCTGTCCGTTAAACAAAATGGCAAACACAATGGTCAGACTTGGCCAGAGATAATTCACCATGCCGACTTCAATCGCCTGTGAACGCGTAGCCGCATACCCTAACGACAGCGCCAGACAAATTTCGTAGCTCACAAACAGGAGGCTGCCGGCAATAAGATAGCCGGGAGTGAAGCGCCGGATTTGAGGAAATCCTACCGTCACCAGACAGAGTAAGCCGCTGACGGTATAGATCATGGCGGCGCCCCCCACAGGCCCAAGCCCTTCACTCACGCTGCGAATGAGCCCCACCATGGTGCTCCATAACAAGATTGCTGCCAGCCCAATCAGCGTTGCTCTTTTTCTGTCCATACCCTTGCCATTACTCTCAAAACCAAAGGCAAAACTTATAGCACCGATCGCGCCCCGGTCGCGAATTATTCTCTTAAGCCGTTAATCAAAAAGAGGTATTTAAATGCGAGATGGTTGACTATTAAGGGGGCGAACACCGGCGACCTTGATTTGACGCAAAAAAAACAGGGGCTTTGCTGTTAGTTTGCGGCGCGAAGTCTTATCCGTAAATGAGGACAACAATGGACGTCAGCCGCAGACAATTTTTTAAAATCTGCGCGGGCGGTATGGCCGGAACAACAGCCGCGATGCTGGGATTCGCTCCCAAAATGGCGCTGGCTCAGGCGCGCAACTATAAACTGCTGCGTGCCAAAGAGATCCGTAACACCTGCACATACTGCTCCGTGGGTTGTGGGCTTTTAATGTATAGCCTGGGTGATGGCGCGAAGAACGCCAGAGAGGCCATTTATCATATTGAAGGGGATCCGGACCATCCGGTGAGCCGTGGGGCACTCTGCCCGAAAGGGGCGGGACTGCTGGACTACGTTCACAGCGATAACCGTCTGCGCTATCCGGAATACCGCGCGCCGGGTTCCGACAAATGGCAGCGTATTTCCTGGGATGAAGCCTTCTCCCGGATTGCCAGACTGATGAAAGCTGACCGCGACGCCAACTTCATTGAGAAGAACGCGCAGGGCGTGACGGTGAACCGTTGGCTCTCTACCGGCATGCTGTGCGCCTCCGCGGCCAGCAATGAAACCGGCATGCTAACGCAAAAATTTGTTCGTTCCCTCGGGATGCTGGCGGTTGATAACCAGGCGCGCGTCTGACACGGACCAACGGTAGCAAGTCTTGCTCCAACATTTGGTCGCGGTGCGATGACCAACCACTGGGTTGATATCAAAAACGCCAACGTCGTGATGGTGATGGGTGGCAACGCCGCTGAGGCCCATCCGGTGGGGTTCCGCTGGGCGATGGAAGCGAAAAACAATAACGATGCGACGCTTATCGTCGTCGATCCGCGCTTTACGCGTACGGCATCGGTGGCCGATATCTATGCACCGATCCGCTCCGGTACGGACATTACGTTCCTGTCGGGCGTGCTGCTGTATCTGATTGAAAACAATAAAATCAACGCGGAGTACGTAAAACACTACACCAACGCCAGCCTGCTGGTGCGGGATGATTTTGCCTTCGATGAGGGGCTGTTCAGCGGCTATGACGCGGACAAACGTCAGTACGATAAATCGTCCTGGAACTACCAGTTCGATGAAAACGGCTATGCCAGACGCGATGAAACCCTGAGCCATCCACGCTGTGTGTGGAACTTGCTGAAACAGCACGTTTCCCGCTATACGCCGGATGTAGTAGAAAACATCTGCGGTACGCCAAAAGCCGGCTTCCTGAAAGTGTGTGAGGTGCTGGCCTCTACCAGTGCCGCCGACAGAACCACCACGTTCCTGTACGCGCTGGGCTGGACGCAGCACACCGTTGGTGCGCAGAACATCCGTACCATGGCGATGATTCAGCTGCTGCTCGGCAATATGGGCATGGCGGGAGGCGGGGTAAATGCCTTGCGCGGTCACTCCAACATCCAGGGCTTAACCGATCTGGGTTTACTCTCGACCAGCCTGCCGGGTTACCTGACGCTGCCGTCGGAAAAACAGGCCGATCTGCAAACCTATCTCACGGCCAATACGCCAAAAGCGACGCGTGCGGAGCAAGTGAACTACTGGAGCAACTATCCGAAGTTCTACGTCAGCCTGATGAAATCGTTTTATGGCGATGCGGCGCAGAAAGAGAACGACTGGGGCTTTGAGTGGCTGCCGAAATGGGACCAGGCCTACGACGTCATCAAGTATTTCAACATGATGGATAAGGGCAACGTCACGGGCTATATCTGCCAGGGCTTTAACCCGGTAGCGTCCTTCCCGGACAAAAACAAAGTGGTTCGCAGCCTGAGCAAGCTGAAGTACATGGTCGTTATCGATCCGCTGGTGACGGAAACGTCTAACTTCTGGCAGAACCACGGCGAGATGAACGATGTGGATCCCGCATCAATTCAGACCGAGGTCTTCCGCTTGCCGTCTACCTGTTTTGCCGAGGAAGACGGGTCGATCGCCAACTCCGGTCGCTGGTTACAATGGCACTGGAAGGGGCAGGATGCGCCGGGTGAAGCGCGTAATGACGGTGAAATTCTGGCCGGGATTTACCATCGCCTGCGTGAGATGTACCGCACCGAAGGTGGCAAAGGCGCTGAACCGTTGCTGAAGATGAGCTGGAACTATAAGCAACCGGATCACCCTGAATCCGAAGAGGTGGCCAAAGAGAACAACGGCGTGGCGCTGGCCGATCTCTATGACGCCAACGGCAATCTGGTGGCGAAGAAAGGCCAGCTGCTGAACAGCTTTGCGGTCCTGCGCGATGATGGTTCCACCGCGTCGTCCTGCTGGATCTACACCGGCAGTTGGACCGAGCAGGGCAACCAGATGGCCAATCGCGATAACGCTGACCCGTCCGGGTTGGGCAATACGCTGGGCTGGGCCTGGGCATGGCCGCTAAACCGTCGGGTGCTGTACAACCGTGCGTCGGCGGATATCAACGGTAAACCGTGGGATCCGAAACGGATGCTGATCGCGTGGAACGGCGCGAAATGGGCGGGGAATGATATTCCTGACTTCAACACCGCGCCACCGGGCAGTGAGACCGGGCCGTTTATTATGCAGCCGGAGGGGCTGGGACGCCTGTTTGCCCTCGACAAGCTGGCTGAGGGGCCATTCCCGGAACACTACGAGCCGATGGAAACGCCGCTCGGCACGAACCCGCTACACCCAAATGTTATCTCCAGTCCGGTCGTGCGTATCTACGCTGACGACGTGCTGCGTTTAGGCAAAAAGGACAAATTCCCGTATGTGGGAACCACCTATCGCCTGACGGAGCATTTCCACACCTGGACCAAGCACGCGCGGCTTAACGCCATCGCACAGCCGGAACAGTTTGTGGAGATAAGCGAAACGCTGGCGAAAGCGAAAGGGATTGCCAATGGCGATCGCGTGACGGTGAGCAGCAAACGTGGCTTTATCCGTGCGGTTGCGGTGGTCACTCGTCGTCTGCAGACGTTAAACGTGAATGGTCAGCAGGTGGAAACCGTGGGTATCCCGCTGCACTGGGGCTTTGAAGGTGTGGCGCAGAAAGGCTATCTCGCCAATACCCTGACGCCAAACGTTGGCGATTCCAACTCGCAAACGCCGGAGTACAAGGCGTTTCTGGTCAACATCGAGAAAGCGTAAGGAGCGAGTAAATGGCGATGGAAACACAAGACATTATCAAACGCTCCGCGACCAACCCGATAACGCCCGCGCCGCGCGCGCGGGATTATAAGGCCGAAGTCGCCAAGCTTATCGATGTCTCTTCCTGCGTGGGCTGCAAAGCCTGCCAGGTGGCTTGTTCAGAGTGGAATGATATCCGCGATGAGGTAGGGCACTGCGTTGGCGTTTACGACAACCCGGCCGATCTGAGCGCCAAATCCTGGACGGTGATGCGTTTTAGCGAAACTGACCAGAACGGCAAGCTGGAGTGGCTGATTCGAAAAGACGGCTGTATGCACTGTGAAGATCCGGGCTGCCTCAAGGCCTGCCCGTCTGCAGGCGCCATCATCCAGTATGCGAACGGAATCGTCGACTTCCAGCAGGATAACTGTATCGGCTGCGGATATTGCATTGCGGGTTGTCCGTTTAACATCCCGCGCCTCAATAAAGAGGATAACCGGGTATACAAATGCACCCTGTGCGTAGACCGCGTCAGCGTCGGGCAGGAGCCTGCCTGCGTCAAGACCTGTCCAACCGGGGCCATTCACTTCGGCACCAAGAAAGAGATGCTGGAGGTGGCGCAGCAGCGCGTGGACAAACTGAAAGCGCGCGGCTACGACAAGGCGGGCATTTACAACCCGCAGGGGGTGGGCGGTACGCATGTGATGTATGTTCTGCATCACAATGATCAGCCGGAGCTGTACCACAATCTGCCGAAAGATCCGGCGATCGATACCTCCATCAACCTGTGGAAAGGGGCGCTAAAACCGCTCTCGGCGGCGGGCTTTATCGCCACCTTTGCCGGGCTGATTTATCACTACATCGGTATCGGGCCGAATAAAGAGGTGGATGACGACGAGGAGGAGCATCATGAGTAAGTCGAAAATGATAGTGCGCACAAAGTTTGTCGATCGCGCCTGTCACTGGACGGTGGTGATCTGCTTCTTCCTGGTGGCCGTATCCGGAATTTCGTTCTTCTTCCCGACGCTGCAATGGCTGACGGAAACGTTCGGCACGCCGCAGATGGGGCGTATTCTGCACCCGTTTTTTGGCGTACTGATTTTTGTGGTGCTGATGTTTATGTTTGTGCGTTTCGTCCACCACAATATCCCGGACAAGCAGGATATTCCCTGGCTGAAGGGCATTATTGAGGTCCTGAAGGGGAACGAACATAAAGTCGCGAAGGTCGGTAAATACAATGCCGGACAGAAGATGATGTTCTGGAGCATCATGAGCATGATTTTCGTCCTGCTGGTGACTGGTGTGATCATCTGGCGTCCTTATTTTGCGCAGTACTTCCCGATGCAGGTCATCCGCTACGCGCTGCTGATCCACGCAACCTCAGCCATCATTCTGATCCATGCCATTTTGATCCATATGTATATGGCGTTCTGGGTTAAAGGGTCGATTAAAGGCATGATTGAAGGGAAGGTGAGCCGCCGCTGGGCGCAGAAACACCACCCACGCTGGTACCGGGAAGTGGAGCGACAGGAAGCGAAACAGGAGAGTACGGAAGGGATGAAGTAAAACGTCCTGCGCCGTCGGCTTTGCCCGGCGGCGCTTCGCTTGCACGGGCCTACGGGATTTGTTCGTCACTAACGCATCTATCGCCGCAATGACGGTACTTCTTGCGCTGCGAAGATTACATACAAAATTTTTATTATTTAATTTCTTTTTCTCCACGTGTGTTATGCCAGCGGTGTTGAGAAAATATCTCTCAAATTCAATGTTTATTAATGGTGTGGCGGCGTTGTAATGCCCATGTAGGTTATTATGATAGCTTAAAGGAACAATCAGTCTTGTTGATAAGTCATCATAATAGTCATGTTGAATTATCATAAAATAAGGCTGGTATTCGCGCGTTTTGTCTGAGGGGTTACGATAAACATCGAACTGAAAGCACATTAAAGTCCTCCAAAATAAGGGTCATCTGATAATAATCCCGCTTTAGCAGTAAATTCATTCATGGCTTTTATGAACTCCTGATCCTGATGGTGCTGGCGTTTACGTTCCTCTGGAGTCAAGGCCTGACGCGGTATTCTCTCTGTCCGGGGTGGTCTGCCACTGCAGTTTTCTGTTCGGTTTGGTTTCATTTTTAGCCTCCTTTGTTGGTGCGGTCATTATCAACCGCAGCCAACAAAAAACAATACCGTTTCCCCTGGTAATCTTCATTATGCGAGCCGTATTCCAGCTTATCAGAATTTCTCCGCAATATATCGGAAAGGATATTTTGTTGGTTTGACTTTGCCAATTTTGCGCTTCGGCAAATCCACTTTTTCAACGTGAAGTTCTTTATACGGGATCTGCGAAAGCAGATGGGAGATAATATTCAACCGCACGCGTTTTTTATCTTCCGAGCGCGCCACAAACCACGGTGCCCAGGCAGTGTCCGTGGAGGCAAACATGGCATCCCGCGCGACGGTGTATTCATCCCATAAATTGAACGATTTAATATCCATAGGCGATAATTTCCAGATCTTGCGGCCATCGTTGATGCGATCGCGTAGCCTGCGTTCCTGCTCCTTTGGCGTCACTTCAAGCCAGTATTTCAGCAAAATGATCCCGGCATCGACCATCGCTTTTTCCATCACCGGTGCGCCATCAAGAAACTTTTCAACCTGTTCCGGCGTGCAGAACCCCATCACCCGTTCAACGCCTGCGCGGTTGTACCAGCTGCGGTCAAAAATAACGATTTCACCAGCAGCGGGCAGGTGCGGAACATAACGCTGGAAATAGAGCTGCGTTTTCTCTTTCTCTGTAGGCGCAGGCAGCGCGACAACCCGGAATACGCGCGGGCTGACGCGTTCGGTTATCGCTTTTATGGTGCCGCCTTTACCGGCCCCGTCTCGTCCCTCAAACACGATGCAGACTTTCAATCCTTTGGCGACAACCCATTGCTGGAGTTTGACCAGTTCAACGTGAAGGCGACGAAGCTCTTTTTCATACTCTTTTGTTTTCAGAGGGGCATTTTTAACGACATCAACAGCGACGCTGGTTTTCTTATTACTTGCCATGATTGTCATCCTCAGGTTGTCCGGTCGCGGGGAAGAAGCGAGGCCGCATTAAGAAGTGTAATTCACCTGAATTAATGGATTAACGTGTCAGTCTGCTGATTTGAACTGGCTCACCATACAAGATTATTCAATAATGCCCGCTGCGAATTTTCACTCGTGGTTGTGGTATGAAAAAGACAATTTTCTCGTTAGCCCTTAGCACGTTTGGCCTGGGCATGGCTGAATTTGGTATTATGGGTGTCCTGACGGAACTGGCGCATGATACCGGTATTTCCATTCCCTCCGCCGGAAATATGATTTCGTTTTACGCCTTTGGCGTGGTGATTGGCGCGCCGATTGTGGCGCTGTTTTCCAGTAAGTTCTCGTTAAAAACCACGCTGCTGTTTCTGGTTGCCCTGTGTGCGGTGGGTAACGCGATGTTTACCTTTTCCACATCCTATTTTTGGCTGGCGGCAGGGCGCTTAATCTCGGGGTTCCCGCACGGCGCAATTTTCGGCGTGGGGGCGATTATCCTCTCGAAAATAGCGCCACCGGGTAAGGTGACGGTGGCCGTGGCGGGGATGATCGCCGGGATGACCGTGGCGAATCTGGTGGGGGTTCCGTTTGGAACCTGGCTGGGGCATACATTCAACTGGCGTTATACCTTTTTCCTGATAGCCCTGTTTGACGCGCTGGTGATCCTCTCGGTGCTGGTGTGGGTACCAAACCTTCATGACGCATCAGAAATAAAACTCACCGAGCAGTTTCACTTCCTGAAAAAACCGGAACCGTGGCTGATCTTCGCCGCCACCATGTTTGGCAACGCTGGCGTTTTTGCGTGGTTCAGTTTTGTGAAGCCGTTTATGGTCAATGTCTCTGGCTTCTCCGAGGGGTTGATGACGATCATCATGATGTTGATGGGCCTCGGCATGGTGCTGGGTAACCTGCTGAGCGGGAAACTATCGGGCCGTTTCAGCCCGCTGCGTATTGCTGCCACCACCGATATGGTGATTGTCGCCTCACTGTTATTGCTTTTCGCCTTTGGCGAACAGAAAACCGCGTCGCTGGTGATGGGGTTCATCTGCTGTGCCGGGCTGTTCGCACTCTCTGCACCACTGCAAATTCTGCTGCTGCAAAATGCGAAAGGAGGGGAAATGCTTGGTGCCGCAGGCGGACAGATGGCGTTTAACCTGGGCAGTGCGATTGGTGCTTATTTTGGCGGGATGATGATTACGCTCGGTTTTAGCTGGAGCTATGTCACGCTACCGGCGGCGATATTATCCTTCCTGGCGATGAGCGCGCTGCTGGTGTATGGCTATCTGCGCGCCAGGCGGGCTCAGTCTGATGCTCGTGCGCTGGCCTGAGTGCCGGAATATGGTCATAAAAAACCGCTCCACAGACGGAGCGGTTCGTGGGAACGGCGTTAATTGCGTAGGTCAATCACCATACGGCCGCGGATCTGGCCCTGTTCCATCTCTTTGAAGATGGCGTTGATATCTTCCAGCGGGCGCATCGTCACTTTTGGCACCACTTTGCCTTCGGCAGCAAACTGGAACGCTTCCTGCAGATCCTGACGGGTACCAACCAGCGAGCCGACCACCTGGATACCGTCCAGCACCAGACGAGGGATATCGAGGCTCATGGCTTCCGGCGGCAGGCCAACGGCCACCACGCGGCCACCGGCACGCACCGCGTCCACCGCCGAGTTAAATGCTGCTTTCGCGACCGCCGTTACCACAGCCGCATGCGCGCCGCCGGTTTTTTCCTGCACGATTTTAGCGGCATCTTCGCTGCGGGAGTTGATGGTTAAGTCTGCCCCCATGCTCGCTGCCAGCTTCAGCTGTTCGTCGTTAACGTCAAGGGCGATGACTTTGGCGTTGAAGACGTTTTTCGCATACTGCAGCGCGAGGTTACCCAGTCCGCCCAGGCCGTAGATCGCAATCCACTGGCCCGGCTTGATATGGGAGACTTTTACCGCTTTGTAAGTGGTGACGCCGGCACAGGTTATGCTGCTGGCCGCAGCGGAATCCAGCCCGTCAGGCACTTTTACCGCGTAATCCGCGGTGACAATGCACTCTTCAGCCATGCCGCCATCAACGGAATAACCGGCGTTTTTCACATCGCGGCACAGGGTTTCGTTGCCGGTATTACAGTATTCACAGTGGCCGCAGCCCTCAAAGAACCACGCGACGCTTGCACGGTCGCCGACTTTTAGTGACGTCACGCCAGGCCCAACTTCTTTCACGATCCCAATCCCTTCGTGGCCCAGGATCACACCGGTTTTATCACCGAAATCGCCATTTTTGACGTGGAGGTCAGTATGGCAAACGCCACAGCACTCCATTTTGAGCAGGGCTTCGCCGTGCTTCAGTGGGCGTAAGGTTTTTTCGGTAACATTGACCTGATGATCCTGTGTAACAACAGCAGCCTTCATAGGTTTCTCCTTGTTTTTGATGGGTATGTGTATCGCAGGGGAATACTACTTAAGGATTAATAGTTTAGAGGCGTTATGCAAGGCGGCGGCAACATAATGTCACCAATTGATGCGATTTCAGATTAAGAATACAGCGATCCTCTAATAATTAGTGGGGAATTCACTGGCCCGGCGAGAAGCTCGCCGGGCACAGATCTACAGTTTTGCTTCTATCACCTCAATCTCTTTGCGCCATTGCGCCTGCAGATGTGGTTTCTGATGCTTAGGCTTACGCGCCAGGTCTTCTGCGAGTAGCGTTTCCAGCGCGATCAGCCTTTCAAGCAGATCGTCCGAGGCTTGCGCTTTAACATCCGCGACTGCTGGTGACGCCGACGACGCCATCAGGCCTGTGCGTTCACGCAGCCGTTCGAACACCGCTTCGGCGTCATGCCATTCGCTCAGCAAACCGTCCTCAATCAGCCAGAAGCGATTGCAGCTTTGGGCGATCAGCTGCCGGTCATGGCTGACCAGCAGCACTCCGCCGTCAAACTGTTGCAGGGTAGTGGCCAGCGCCTCTTTGCCTTCCATGTCCAGGTGGTTGGTAGGCTCATCCAGCATCAGCAGGCTATAACGGGCAAGCGTCAGGCCGACAAACAGCAGGCGCGAACGCTCCCCGCCGCTGAGGGTGCTGACCTTTTGCCCGTGACGCGCCCACGGGAACCCGGCGCTGATAAGCGCCATCTTGCGATCCTGTGGCGCTGGCGCAAAAGGCTCCAGCGCGTCGAAGATCGTTGCCTCATCCGGAAGCTGATTCAGCGTCTGGTCGTAATAGCCTGGCGACACGCGAGGATGGAGTTTTAGCCCAGCCTCTGACGGTTCACCTGAGAAATGCCGCCAGATGAGCTTCATCAGCGATGATTTGCCGCAGCCGTTACGCCCGACGATAGCCACGCGATCGCCACTTTTAAGCCGCGCAATGTCGACGTGAAATAGATCGGGCAACCCAGGTGCAGGCGGTACGCCGAGGTTTTCCATCTCCAGCAGTCGGTCCGCCCGCAGGGCATCACCACGCAGGGTTAACGTCCACGGACTGCCTGCCGTGAGCTCTGTCTGGCTCTCCTTTAGCCGCTCGACCTGTTTTTCCATCTGTTTGGCTTTGCGGGCCAGATCTTCGTTATCGTAGACCTTGCCCCAGGTGGCCAGCCGTCTGGCACTGGCGGTTACGCGGTCGATCTCCTTTTGCTCCGCCTTATGCCGAAGCGCATCGCTTTCGTCTTTCGCCACCAGCGCCTGGCGCGCGGCGGTGCAGGGAAGGGCGAAGTAGTGCAACATCTTATCGCGCAGGATCCAGCTGCCGTTGGTGACGGCATCCAGCAACTGCCTGTCGTGCGAGACCAGTACAAAGCTGCCGGACCAGTTCTGTAAAAACTGCTCCAGCCAGAGCATGGTAGGCAAATCGAGGTGGTTGCTCGGCTCGTCCAGCAGTAACAGATCCGGCTCGCCGATCAACGCCCGCGCGAGCAGGAGACGCGTGTGTTGCCCGCCGCTCAGCGTCGCCGACGTTAAGGCCATGTCCTGCGGCGTAAAGCCCATACCCGCCAGCAGCGTTTCTGCTTTCCAGCGCAGGCTCTCGCGCTCAGTCGTGGGCAGTTGCGCCAGCACGGCATCCAGCATGGTCAGGGTATAAATGGCTTCTGGCAGATGTTGCTCAACGCGCGCCATCAGACAGTGTCCGGCCAGCGCGACGCTTCCGGCAGCGGGAGAGTCTGTGCCGTCCAGCACCTTCAGCAGCGTACTTTTGCCGCAGCCGTTGTCGCCCAGCAGGCCAATGCGGTCGCCTTTTTTCAGCGTAAAGGAGAGGGAGTCGAAGAGCGTGCCAAACGCCGTATCAACACGTAAAGATTGTGCAGTGAGTAAAGTGCTCATTGTTGCTTACCCAAGAGTTACAGGCATGTTTATGCCTCGTCAAACATCGCTGACGATAACTCAGTAAGCCCGAGAGAAGGGATTTCAGGGGTTGGTGTCTTCGCTCAAGCAGAAGTTATCGCAGCACGATACCGATAACGCTTGAGCTGGTGCGATCACCCAATGCATGTGAAACATTGAAAATTTCACAGTACAGCATAATTGGCCTCCTTATATATTCAGTGGGTTAATGGATGAAAGGAGTGTAGCGGGGGAAAGGCGGTTTGGCTAGGGGGGACGAATGTAATCCCCTCTCCCACAGGGAGAGGGAACGGTCGGAACACAGTGTTAGATCGAAGTACGACGGTAGCTGCGGTATTCCGGCATCCAGAAGTTGTCGTCGATGGCCTGCTGCAGCGCGTCAGCAGAGGTTTTCACTGCCACACCCTGCTGCTGGGCCATTTTCCCGACCGCGAACGCGATAGCACGCGACACCTTGTGAATGTCTTTCAGCTCTGGCAGCACCAGTCCTTCGCCATCGTTCACCAGCGGCGAGTGGCCCGCCAGGGTTTCGCTTGCCGACATCAGCATCTCATCGGTAATGCGCGACGCGCCGGAGGCGATCACACCCAGACCAATGCCCGGGAAAATATAGGAGTTGTTGCACTGGGCAATAGGATAGGTTTTGTCCTTCCACACCACCGGATCGAACGGGCTGCCGGTTGCGACCAGCGCGTTCCCTTCGGTCCAGGCAATGATGTCCTGCGGCGTTGCTTCCACGCGCGAGGTCGGGTTGGAGAGCGGCATCACGATAGGGCGTTCGCAGTGCTTGTGCATCTCACGAATGATCTCTTCGGTGAACAGCCCCGTCTGACCGGAGACGCCAATCAGGATATCCGGCTTCACGTTGCGCACTACGTCCAGCAGAGAGAGCACTTCGTTGTCGGTGTCCCAGTTCTTCAGGTTCTCACGTTTCTGCACCAGCTTGGTCTGGAACGGCAGCAGGTTTGGCATGCCGTCGGTCAGCAGGCCGAAACGGTCGACCATGAACACGCGGGAGCGCGCCAGCTCTTCGCTTAGCCCTTCACGCTGCGTCTGGGCGATAATCTGCTCGGCGATACCACAACCCGCAGAGCCTGCGCCCAGGAAGACAATTTTCTGATAGCTCAGTTGGCTGCCTGCCGCGCGACTGGCGGCAATCAGCGTGCCGACGGTGACCGCGGCGGTGCCCTGAATATCATCGTTAAAAGAGCAGATCTCATCGCGATAGCGGTTCAGCAACGGCATCGCGTTTTTCTGCGCGAAGTCTTCAAACTGCAGCAGCACGTCCGGCCAGCGGTGCTTGACCGCCTGGATGAAATCATCGACAAACTGATAGTACTCGTCGTCGGTGATACGCGGATGACGCCAGCCCATATACAGCGGGTCGTTAAGCAACTGCTGGTTGTTGGTGCCCACATCCAGCACCACCGGCAGGGTATACGCCGGGCTGATGCCGCCGCAGGCGGTATACAGAGAGAGCTTACCGATTGGGATCCCCATGCCGCCAATACCCTGGTCTCCGAGACCCAGAATACGTTCGCCATCGGTCACCACGATCACTTTGATATTGTGGTTCGGCACGTTCTGCAGAATATCGTCCATGTTGTGGCGGTTCTGATAAGAGATAAAGACGCCACGGGAGCGACGGTAGATCTCTGAGAAGCGTTCACAGGCGGCACCCACCGTTGGGGTGTAGATCACCGGCATCATCTCTTCGAGATGATTTTGTACCAGACGATAGAAGAGGGTTTCGTTGGTGTCCTGAATGTTGCGCAGGTAAATATGTTTGTCGATTTCGGTTTTGAAACCCTGATACTGGATCCACGCGCGTTCTGCCTGTTCTTCAATGGTTTCCACCACTTCTGGCAGCAAACCGAGCAGGTTGAAGCTGCTGCGCTCTTCCATGCTGAAGGCGCTACCTTTGTTGAGCAGGGGGAATTCGAGTAATACCGGGCCGGCATAAGGGATATATAGGGAACGATGTTTTTTCAGTTTGTTGTCCATGTCACTCACTCTTTTTTTGAAGATCCGTCCCTGACACTGCTGTTTGTCATCTTTCTGGCCTGTGCGATGGGGTGCGGTCAGGCGGTATTATAAAGGAGCTAAATATTAATTACCGCAACACATAAACAAAAACACCATCGGTTTTGCCGATGGTGTTGAGGATCTCTCTCCTGGGAACTTACTTGCCCGCGTGGCGTTTTCTGCCGGTGGCGTGAGTGACCTGTGTTTCACTGTCGCCTTCAATCACCACTTTACGTTGGTTAGAAAGCTTGTAGTTCAGTCCCAGTATATGGCGTGCCTGACGGTTCGATTTCATGTTAACTCCTCAATCCTGTTGATAGTTTTAAGGACCAGTTCGCTTACGCAAACGAAATGTAACCCCTTAGGTTGCAGATCCAGCATAGCAGGTTTTTACAAAGGTGCGTTTTGCCCGCTGACGACGTAGTTAATGGTCTGCTGGTAGATGTCACTGAGGATGTCATTGTCTGTGGATTCCACCCACTTGGTCAGTTCCATCAAAATGTCATCTTCAGTCACAGCACCATGCTCGGCGTGAAGACCTTGTGCAATCGCGTTAACGAGTTCAGGTTGTGCCGCTGCAGTATTGGCCGGGTAATAAGTAAACATGCTGCCTCCGTGTCGTTGTCTGTTTAATGGTACGGCTCGCAAAAAATTTAATTCACAAACAGAATGGCAAATATTTTGGCCGCTGTGTCTAAGATTCATCTTAGAAATAAAAATGACATAAGTGCATGCTTTTATGCGCTTTTAGAATGGGAGGATATATTGAGGGTTTGTCGCGAGGATATTTTGCAGGTGCTCCTGCTATCACTGAAATATAGCAGGAGCAGATTTTACATTACCACTTCATTTCGCCAGTATTCACTTTGGCGCTTAATTCCAGTGAGCTCTCTTCAGCCAGACCCGGATACTGTTTTTTCATGGCGTTGATCACGCCTGTCGATGTTTTATGTTCTGACAACGCCTTTTCGAAGCGCTGGAGATAATCACGGGTAAAGTCGATAGCACCGCTACCTGCCGGTGGTGTTCCCAGATAGTGACCCGGGATCACGCGTTCAGGCTTATGTGCCGCCATGCTTTCCAGCGTCTGTTGCCACTGCTTGCGGCTGGCTGGCGTCTGGGTGTCTGCCGTCCAGACGTGGATACCCCAGGCGACACCGGTACCACCGAGGATAGTTTTAGCCGAAGGGATCCAGACATAGGCGGCGTAGCTTTCTGGCTGCTCGATATCAATCTTCTCGCCGTCCACCATGAAGGTTGTTGATGCCAGCACCTGCGGAACGATAAGTTCGGTTGGTGCACCGTTTTTCATTTGCGGTCCCCAGAAGGCAAGCTTGGCGTCTTTGGTGGCCTTGATATGGTCAACCACCTGCTGTGTGGCCACCACTTTGGCATTCGGGAAGGCTTTCACCAGCGGTTGCAGACCAAAATAGAAATCCGGATCGCCAGAGGTAATGACGATTTTGTTCAGGGTTTTCCCGCTTTTGCGAATTTTGTCGACCAGCGCTTCGCCATCTTTGACGCTGAACTGGGCGTCAAACAGCACGGCCTCTTTTGGACCAGAGACCAGCGTGGAGGAGACCGCAAACATCCCTTTGTCCTGCGGGTTATAGGTATCAATGGTTAATGGCGCAGCCAACACCGCGGGCGTGATAAGCGTGGAGAGCAGTGCAAGGTGAGTGAATTTCATTCTGATGTCTCTGTTGTTCAGGAAAGTCTTTATTGTACGGATATTCGCATTTGCCAGAATTCCTGAAACAAGACATGCTTTGTTTCATAAATCGAGCAAATGGGGTGTGATATGGATCGCGTTATTGCCGCTCAGGTCTATAACCGGATATGCGAGCTGGGAAGCCTGAGTGCAGCGGCCCGGGCGTTGGGTATCTCCCGTCCGATGGTGAGCCGCTATCTTGAGCAAATGGAGAAGTGGGCCGGTACGCGGCTGGTAAACCGCTCGACGCGCAAGCTGACGCTGACGGCGGCCGGAGAGAAGGTGCTGCTAAAAACGCGAACGCTGTCCCAGCTGTCGCAGGAAATTGAGGGCCAGTCGGAGAAAGATCTCCCTTCAGGCACGCTACGGGTGGCCTGCGCCCATTTTACCGCCATGCATCTGATTGCCCCGGTGCTGCCCGGCTTGCTTTCGCGCTACCCGCAACTGCGCATTGAGCTGGATGTGAACAACCACCCGGTGAGCCTGGTAGGGGAACGCATTGATGTGGCGATCCGCATCACGGATAACCCAGAGCCCGGGATGATTGCCCGCAGGCTCGGGGAGTGCCGTTCCGTGCTGTGCGCGTCGCCGCAGTATCTTGCAACCCACGGCACGCCAGAGCAGGTGGAGGAGTTAGCGCAGCACAACTGTCTGCATTACAGCTTTTTCGCCGGTCAGGCGTGGCACTTCCTGACGCTGGAAGGGGAAAACGTCAGCGTCGCCGTGAGCGGCAACCTCAGCGCCAGCATCTCGTCATTGTTGATGGAGGCGGCGGTGAAGCATTGCGGCATTGCCATGTTGCCGGAGCAGGAAGCACATGCCGCGATTGAACAGGGCATGCTGGTCCCGGTGCTGAGCAGCCTGACGCCCAAAGCGTTAGCCATTCACGGTATTTATCAGTCCCGGGAGTATCAGCCCGCAGCGTTGCGCGTATTTCTTGATGAGATAGCGCGCCATCTGTCAGGCGACGCGCAGCGGGTATAGGTTACAGAATTGTCTGTGTTCCTGGGTGTGCCGGAACCATCGTCTATACTTACCCCTTTGTAAGCCAAAAGGAGAGCAAGAATGACGATTCATAAGCACGGTTCGGCACACTGGTCTGGTGATATCAAAAATGGCAAAGGGACGGTCTCAACGGAAAGTGGCGTCCTGAATCAACAACCTTACGGCTTTAACACCCGCTTCGAAGGCGCTAAAGGCACTAACCCGGAAGAGTTGATTGGCGCAGCCCACGCCGCCTGTTTCTCAATGGCGCTGTCGCTGATGATTGGTGAAGCGGGCTATACCGCAGATTCCATCGATACCACAGCGGATGTCTCGCTGGATAAAACCGATGGCGGCTTCGCAATCAGCAAAATTGCGCTAAACAGCAAGGTCACCGTACCGGGTATCGACCCGCAGAAATTCGACGGCATCATCCAGAAAGCGAAAGCAGGATGCCCGGTGTCGCAGGTACTGAAAGCGGAAATCACGCTGGACTATAAACTTAACTAAGCCTGAGCCGGGCGAAGGCCCGGCTATCCCTTCAGCGCAGCAGGAAAAACCGCTGCCAGCCATGCAATAAACGCCTTAAGGCGATGCGTCAGATGCCGGTTTTGCGGGTAAACCACGTGAAACGGATACGCCGCCGGGTGCCAGTCGCTTAAAATTTCTTGTAACGTACCCGCCTGAAGATATGTCTTTGCTGAATATGTAAACGTCTGAATGATGCCCAATCCTGCCACCGCCGCTGCCAGGTGCGCATTGCTTTCATTAACGCCGAGATAGTGCGAAATGCCGATCTCCTGCACCTCGCCGCCTTTCCTGAAGCGAAACGGAAAGGGTCGCCCGGTGACCGGGGAGAGATAGCTTATAAGTTTATGTCCGTTGCGCAACTCTTGCGGATAAGCCGGAACGCCGTGCTTTTTCAGATAGCCCGGCGTTGCGCAGGTCACCATGTCGGCGTCGCCCAGATGACGGGCGATAAGGGTGGAATCGTTCAGCGGACCGCCTCTGATCACACAATCCACGTTGCCGCTGATCAAATCAACAGGACGATCCGCCACGCCAAGATCGATGCGAATATCCGGGTAGCGCTGCATGAAATCCGGGAGCAGGGGGATGAGCACGTCGCGGGCAGTCGAACCGCCAATATCCACCCGCAGATGTCCTTTCGGTGTGGCGTGAGAGACGCGAAACGAGGTATCGATATCTTCGATATCAATGAGCACCCTGAGCGCTTTTTCATAATACTCCGCGCCTTCCGGCGTCGTGACCACCCGGCGGGTGGTACGGTGCAGCAGCCGTATTTCAAGATGCGCCTCAAGCGCTTTCACAAGCTTGCTCAGTGTGGCGATGGGCATGTTTAGCGAATCAGCCGCTCGGGTAAAGCTACCGGTTTCCACAACCCGCGTGAAGGCGCGCATCGCCATGAGCTGGTCCATCTTTTTCTCTCGATTATTTCTGTTTGTGAATAGTCATTTTCATTTTTGCTGGTTTTTCACTAATCCGGCAAGGGCTAATGTGTCTCCAGCGCAAGCAAAAACGCGCAACGCAAACCCAACAAAAGGTAAATGACATGAACACAACGCTCTTCGAAAAAATCGCACTGGTCACTGGCGGCAGCACCGGTATTGGTCTTGCCACGGCGCAGGAGCTGGCGGCTCAGGGCGCCAAAGTCTATATCACCGGTCGTCGACAGGCCGAGCTGGATGCCGCCGTCGCACAAATTGATTCCCGTGCGGTGGGTATTCGTGCCGACGTCTCACAACTCGCCGATCTGGATCGAGTCTATGCGCAGATAGCAAAAGAAGAAGGGCGTCTCGATATTTTGTTCGCCAATGCGGGTGGCGGAGATATGCTGCCGCTGGGAGCAATCACCGAGGAGCAGTTTGACCGTATTTTCGGCACAAACGTGCGCGGAGTGCTGTTTACAGTACAAAAAGCGCTGCCGCTGTTATCTGCCGGGTCGTCCATTATTCTGACCGGTTCAACGGTGTCGATAAAGGGAACGGCAAACTTTAGCGTCTACAGCGCCAGCAAAGCCGCCGTGCGCAACTTTGCCCGCTCCTGGGCGCTGGATCTGCAGGGCCGTGGGATCCGTATCAACGTGGTCAGTCCTGGCCCCGTCAAAACCCCGGGACTTGGCGAACTGGTGCCAGAAGAACATCGTCAGGGGCTGTACGATGCGCTGGCTGCACAGGTTCCGTTAGGACGTTTAGGTGCGCCGGGCGAGGTGGGGAAAGTGGTGGCGTTTCTGGCCTCTGACGCGGCCAGCTTTATTAACGCCACCGAGCTGTTTGTTGATGGTGGGATGGCGCAAATTTAATCCACATTACGCCAGCAGCGCACGCTACGGCCCTCGTGTGAAGGCTGTAGCGGCTGCGGGCGTTCACACCCCTGCGTGGCCTGCGGACAACGGTCGCGGAAATAGCACCCCTCGGGCAGATGGCGGTTCCCCGGGAGATCCGTTTTACGCAGCGCCAGGTTTTCATCCAGCGGCTCACCGGTTCTGGGAACGGAATCGAGCAGCAGCCGGGTGTAGGGATGACGCGGCGTAACCAGCACCTGTGCCGCCGTGCCCAGTTCGACAATCTGCCCCAGATACATCACCGCCACGCGATCGCTCATGTGCCTGACAACCGAGACGTTATGGGATATCAGCACATAGGTCAGGTTGCGTTCCTGCTGCAGCTTCACCAGTAAATTGAGGATCTGCGCCTGTACGGAAATATCCAGCGCGCTGGTGGGCTCATCCAGCACGATGATGTCCGGGTCAGAGGAAAGAGCGCGGGCGATAGCAATACGCTGGCGCTGCCCGCCGGAAAAGGCGTGCGGCAGGCGGTCGAGGTATTCCGGGCGGATACCGACCTGCTGCGCCAGGTTTTCAGCAAGCTGACGTCGTTCCCGTTCGCTGCTGCGTTTTTGCACCCACACCGGCTCGGTGATAATGCGCCAGACCGGCAGACGCGGGTCAAGCGACGAGAGCGGATCCTGGAACACCATCTGCATACCGCCCGCGTGGTTTGTCCGTGCACACAGGCCGGCACTGGGTTTGAGCATCCCCATTAAAAGCTGCGCCAGTGTGCTTTTACCACAGCCGGATTCGCCAACAATCCCCAGCGTTTCGCCGCGATGGATCTGAAGATCCAGCCCGTTAAGAGCATGCACCTGTTCCGTGACCCGCCCCAGCCAGTTTTTGCGTGCGGGAAAGTTAACGTGCACGCGATCCAGTTCCAGCAGTACGTCAGACATGGGTTTTCTCCTGTTGCGGATACCAGCAGGCCGCCCGCTGGCCTTCGGCCCCCTGAGGCAGTAAGCGCGGCGTTTCAGTGCATTTTACGCCCGCAGCAAAACAGCGCTCCCGAAAAGCACACCCGCGCGGAAGCTGGCTAAGATTGGGCACCGTACCGGGGATGGCAGGCAGCATCTCGCGCGGCTCGCCGTTTTCAGGCGCACACTGCAGCAGGCCGATGGAATAGGGATGAACGGGATGGTGGATCAGCGTTTGCGTGGTGCCGCTTTCAATCACGCTCCCGGCGTACATGACATACATCCGATCGCAGAGCTGTGAAACCACCGCCATATCGTGGCTGATGAACAGTACCGAGGTTCCGCTGGCCCGCGCTTTATGCTTCAGCAATCGCAGTACCTGTAGCTGGACGGTGACGTCCAGTGCGGTGGTCGGCTCATCGGCAATAATCAGTTCAGGCTCGCAGGAGAAGGCCAGCGCAATCATCACCCGCTGGCGCATGCCACCGGACAGCTCGAACGGATAACGTTCCATGACCTCCGCCGCATCCGGGATCTGCATCTCTTCCAGCAGGGTGATCGCTTTTTTTCCGGCATCACGCCGTGAAAGGGGCTGATGCTGGCGGATCACTTCCACCATCTGTTTGCCAATTCGTCGCGTTGGGTTCAGCGCTGTCATCGGCTCCTGAAAAATCATCGCCACTTTGGCACCGCGCCACTGGCGGAGTTGTTTCTCCGAAGCATTCAGGACATCTTCACCCAACAGTTTTACCTGCCCGCGATGGATCCGGTAACTGCCCTCCGGCAGCAGACGCATGGTCAGCATCGCCGTTACCGATTTTCCGGAGCCGGATTCGCCCACTACTCCAACAATCTCGCCGCGTTTGATCTCCAGCGATACGTGGTTCAGGGCGTGAACTTCACCGCGAAATATCGGGAAGCTCAGGTGTAAATCTTCAATGGTTAATACTGCTTCGCTCATGCCTGTTTTCCTCCCGATTTCGGATCCAGCAGGTCGCGAATGCCGTCACCAAACAGATTAAACCCGACGGCAGTGACCAGAATTGCCGCGCCAGGAAAGGCGCAGTACCACCACTGGTCGAGCACATAGTTGCGGCCCACGGCCACCATCGCTCCCCATTCGGCGGTGGGCTGCTGTGCCCCAAGGCCGATAAAGCCCAGCGTGGCGGCCATCAGAATGGCGCTGCCAATATCCAGCGAGGCCTGCACGATCAGCGGTGGCAGGGCGTTACGCAGAATGTGCCAGCTGATCAAATGCCAGCGCGATGCGCCAAATGTGCGCGCGGCCTGCACATAGGTAAACTGGCGCACCACCAGGGTTTGCCCGCGCGCAAGGCGAACGTAAAACGGGATACGCACAATCGCAATCGCCAGCATGGCGTTAAACAGACTCGGTCCCAGCGCCGCCGCCAGCGCCATGGTCAGTACCAGGGAGGGAATGGAGAGCATAATGTCCATCACCCGCATAATGATGGCATCGCCGCGCCCGCCCAGCACGCCGGACAAACAGCCCAGCAGCGAGCCGATACTCCCGGCAATCACCACCACCGCCAGCCCGGCGGTAATGGATTGCTGGCTACCGACCAGCACGCGGCTGAACAGATCGCGTCCGACTTCATCGGTACCAAACCAGTGTTGCGCAGACGGGGCCTGCAACCGGGCAGTGAGATCCAGCGCGTTCGGATCATGGGGGACGATCCACGGTGAAGTTACCATCAGCAACAGCATCACCAGCATAATCACCCCGCCGATCAGCGTGAGCGGGCTTTGACGCAGCATCCAGAACAGCCTTGGCCAGTCGATGCCCGGTTTCGTTGTGTTTACGGGGACGGGCGTTTCCTCAGTCAACATCATTCGGCACCTCCGCGCCCGATACGAGGGTCAATCCACAGATAGAGCAGATCAACCACCAGATTGACGACCACATAGGCCAGTGAAACCACCACGGCGAAGCCCATGACGGCAGGGAAATCCAGCGCCTGAATGGAGGTCACCACCCAGGCGCCCATGCCTGGCCAGGCAAAGACGGTTTCGGTCAGTACCGCACCATAAAGCAGATCGCCCAGCGCCAGCCCGAGTACGGTAATGGACGGGATCATCGCATTCGGCAGGGCATACCGCAGGACGATATACCAGCCCGGCAAGCCGCTGGCGCGGGCGGTGCGAATGTAATCTTCGCTGAGCTGCTCCAGCATGGCGGAACGTACCTGACGCGCCACGATGCCAAGATGAACAAACGCCAGCGTCAGTGACGGTAAAATCAGGTGTTGCAGGGCGTTGAAAAAGACCTCGCCGTTACCCTCCAGCAGGGCATCCAGCAGATAAAAGCCCGTCACGTGGGCCGGCGGGTCGAGCCAGTCGTCCAGCCTGCCGCCGCCGGGCAGAAGCTGAAGATGGCCGTAGAACAAGACGATGACGCCCAGACCCAGCCAGAAGGCCGGTGTGGAGATCCCGGTCATCGCCATCAGCCGTACCAGATGATCCAGCCAGCGGTTACGGTAGACCGCCGATAAAATCCCCAGCGGAACGCCGATCACCAGCGCCAGCAGCAGGGAACAGAACGCCAGCTCCAGCGTGGCAGGGAAGAAGGCTTTTAAATCTTCCGCCACCGGCCGCCCGGTACGGATAGAGGTCCCTAAATCGCCGTGCGCCAGGGCGTCCACATAGCGGCCAAACTGGATATAGAGCGGCTGATCCAGTCCCAGTTGCTGGCGAATGTTTTGCACAATCTCGTCGCTGGCACGGTCACCGGCCAGCAGGCGGGCCGGATCGCCGGGGATCAGGTGTGAAATGATAAAGGTGATGATACAGACACCGGCTACTACCAGGATTAACCCCCAGCAGCGCTGGCGCACAATGCTCCAGAACGTCATACACTTTCCCCCGGCGAAACCGTTACTTGCTCATGGTGGCGATGTTGAACACCTGCTCGAGCATTGGATTAAAGGTGAAGCCTTTGACCTCTTTGTTCATTGCCAGCTGGTAGTTCTTCTGGAACAGATAAACGTAGGCCGCTTCGTCAATCACAATCTTCTGCGCCTGCTGGTAATCGCGGGTGCGCTCCGCCTGTTCCGTGGTTTTCAGCGCCGCCTGCAGCAGGGAATCGACCTCTTTGTTCTCATAGAACGAGCGGTTGCCCGGCAGACCTTTTTTGTCCGACTCAAACCAGTAGTTCATGAACATGTACGGGTCGGCAAAGTCCGGGCTCCAGTTGCCAATGGCAATGTCATAATCGCCTTTACCCACGCGGTCGCGCATGGTGGCGTTAGCCAGTTTTTCCAGCTTGACGTTGATACCGAGCTTGCCCAGGCTGGCCTGAGTGGAGAGGGCGATAGGCTCCCAGTTCGGGTCGTTGTCCGAGTAGAGGAACGTCAGGCTGGCCGGTTTATCTTTGACTTTCTCCAGCGCCGCTTTCGCTTTGGCCTCGTCAAAGCTGTACTGCATGGCGGTGGCGTCAAAGCCCCACATGCCATCCGGGATCGGGCCGCGCATCTGCTTGCCGTTACCGCTGAGAATGCCTTTCACCATCCCCTGATAATCGGTTGCCCAGGAGACGGCCCGGCGCAAATCCACCTGATTCAGCGGCGCTTTGCTGTTGTTGAGATAGAGATAGGTCACGCGCAGGGACGGATACTCCGCCACGGCGACTTTGCCCTCCTGCTTGAGCGCAGAAAGCTGATCGACAGGCAGGGAGTCGGCAATATCCAGATCGCCACGTGAAAGCTGCAGGCGACGCGACGCGCTTTCACCGATAATTTTCACCGAGACGCGCTTAAAGTGGGGTTTATCACCCGCCCAGTGCGGGTTAGGCACCAGCACCAGCTGCTGACCTTTTTGCCAGCTCTTCAGCATAAATGGCCCGGAACCGGCGGTGTTCTGCGCCAGATAAGCCCGCGCGTCATCGGCGGCATTGGCCTTCAGTACGGCCGGGTTAATAATCGATGCACCGTCATTCGCCAGGGTATAGAGGAAGGGAGCAAACGGCTGGCTGAGGGTGAATTTCACCGTGTGGTCATCAACGGCGTCAATTTTGAGATCTTTCGGGAACGCTTCAGACGGCCCCTGGCTGAGCTTCAGCAGGCGCTCAAACGACAGTTTTACCGCTTCAGCGGTGACCGGCGTGCCGTCAGAGAATTTCGCGTTGTCCGTCAGGGTGAAGGTCCACTCTTTCTGATCCTCAGATGCCTTCCAGCCCGTGGACAGATCGCCTTCGACCTCCGTGGTGCCAGGCTTGTACTTCACCAGACGCTGATAGGACGGATAGGTGACGGTCCAGTCGTTGTTATCAATGGTGATTGCCGGATCGAGGGTTTGCGGGTCGGCGGCTTTACCTATCACCAGCATGTCTTTCGGAACGGCGGCCTGCGCAGCAGGCATGCTCAGGGCCAGCGTGGCGGCGATAAGCGTCGTGAGAAGCGTTGTTTTCATGGCAGTGCTCCAGGTTTAAAGAGGGGTGTGCGTCAACGGAAAACAGGCGAAACGATCGTCAAGAAGGGGATAACTGGCGGCGTTTGGCAACTCGAAGTGCCACCATTCGCTGCCGATCCCCACAAAGCCGCCGCCAAACATGATGGCGTTAAGCAGCAGGCGGTTGCGCTGGGCGTGCGGCGGCACGGAGGGGTGATACGGATGAGAACGGTCATCCATCTCATCGAACCCGGCCCCCATATCCAGCACGTTGTTATGTTCATCCATCAGGGTGACGTCGATGGCCGTGCCGCGGCTGTGATTGGAGCCAATGGCCACATCCACCACATATTCCGGGTTCGGGCACGCATCCCACAGCTGCGCCTGGGCCTGCTGTGGGCGATAGGCGTCGTAGACCACCAGTTTCAGTCCGGCGAGCGTGGCGATGCCAATCGATTTCGCCAGCGCGGTGGCGGCATCGGTATGCAGCAAACACAGCGCCTCCTGATAAATGGGACGGCCAGTCAGGTTATCGGCGGTGGCGTATTTCAGATCGATATGCAACTCAGGAAACATTCTGGCGACATCAATCAGTTCACTCTCTTCGGGCATAGCTCCGCTCCTTTAGCGTTCGAATTGTCCAAACTCTTGTTGTAATTCACGGTTTATCGTCAGACGGTCTGCAAGCGCATCACCCAGCGCCTGGACCACGCCTGACAGCAGCAGGTTGAAAAGACAGCTAACAGGGGCCAGCGAATCCCAGAAGTGGCCGGTATCGGTTTTAACCTGCAATAAATCAATAGGGTAATCCCGCGCCCACGGACACCAGATATCGGTGATCAGGGCCATCGGAATACTTTTCTCACTTGCGACACGACAGTACTGCCGGGCAATGGCGGAATAGGCGCGGGTATCGGTCAGCACCACATAAGGGTGGTCAAAACCGGAGTTGAGCGATTCAACCCAACTGCCGGATAACCCCTCGGAGTAGCTCACGCGCGGGCGCAGGTATTCCAGGTGGCTGAAGAAGGCGTTGGCAATCCCGCGCGTTGACTGAATACCCAGCACAAACACCGCCTCAGCATGGGTGAGCTGATGGACGATTTGCTTAAAGACATCGGTTTGTGCCAGCTGATAAACATGGGTGATTGCATCCACCTCCAGCGAAAGGGAGTGCTGGAGGCGATCCGAGAGCGGGCGCTGCTGTTGCCAGGAGTCCAGACGTTCGTTCATTCCCCAGGGCTGATAAGGATCGCGCAGGCTTTTTTTGGCATCGTCCAGGTTGCGATACCCCAGCTTACGCAGGAAGCGCCCGACGGTGATCCCGCTGGTGCCGGTTGTCAGCGCCACGCTCTCTGCCGTCTCAAACGGTATCAGCGCGGCGTGCGCCAGCATCCAGCTTGCCACACGCTTTTCGCTGGGCGTCAGCTGGCTGAAGGTAGCTTCGATACGGTTCAGCATTTCAGGTTTGGTGGTCATTACCGCCTCGCTGTTAACCGGCTGTCAATGGCCGGAATTCTGTTACCTGGTTAACAATGCATGACGCGTGCCATGTTCACATGACGGCGAAAAGCCGCTGTGCTGTAAATTTCATGCAATATTTGATTAACCAATGATCAACATTTGTGCAGCGTAGTTCACTTTTGGTGCAGTGTGTATGACGGTAAGCAAGAACTTTGAAGGGGCGCGCATTTGCGATCCTGAATCGCCCGTCGCCCGTGAGGAAAGTTTGTGATGTGGAGAAACAGAGATAATGATTTGCCAGGTTGCCCTATGGCCTGGCAACGAGATTTATACCTATGCGGTATAGGTTAGATTGAATACGATACTGCGCGGGACTTGAAAAATAATATATATCGCCTGTAATGTTGAGATAAATCTGCCCATTATCGACTTTACGTAAGGCGTTTGCGTCTCGTGTTTTCAGAAAGGGAGTATAATCATCCAGATGAGATATAAAGTCATTGTCTGACGTTTTATTATCAATCAGGTAATAATGGTAACCGAATGCTGTAGTCGCTCCAGCATCAATTTGCACAATATAAATATTTGCGGATTCATTTAAAGCTGTTTTCTTATATATGCTATATTCCACAGGAAATATCCACCGGGGGATCATATATATAATCCAAATCATCACGATAAGAATAACGCCTAATGCGTACCGTTTTTTAAAACCCTGTTCTTTTAGCATAATCAATACCTGCTCTTATCCAGACCTGATCCGCAGGATCATCTCCATAGGGTGCTGATTCATACCAGGTGCCAAATTTCTGTGGATCCCCGTTACCCGATCGACTTTGCGCCCATCCAGCCCCTCTTAACAATATTTGTTCAGAAATGCCTGCCGCAGTACCGACGGCACCGTAATTGAAATTACCATAATCGGCATACTGGCGTCCTGATAGTGATTTATAGTCCCACGGTCCATGTAGCCTTACCATCCCATAGAACCAGATGTAAGTCAGTGCTGATGGGCCTTTATGGAATCTTGCTATCATCATGTTGTTAACAATGGATGCGCCAGGGGGAACCAGCAAGGAGGTTGGATACGCAGGCGGTGTTGGATGAACGGGTATCGTTGGATAGCGCATAATTAACGCTCCGCCCAACTATCAGCAAACTGTAAATTTCCATCACAAAACTTCCACGTAATTTTATCGTACCGTAACTCAACCAGTTCCAGATGATTATGCTTTTCTTTGGTGGGATCTTTTATGTCGTGCATTAGCGGTGAAACCGAGACTACTTTCACGTTTTCAAGTGTCATATTGTAATATTCAACTTCCTACCCCGCATCGTTTATCTTGTACCACTTAAATTCCGCAGTCTTAAGTGTTTGTCCGGTCGCTACTGCCTTCATGAGGTAAGGGGAGGACGAGTCAATTTCTTTCTGAAATAACAAAGGGGCATGTTGGCGAGTGCCCATTACTTTTCCGGTAAGTGCATCGGTAGGTAATCTCAGACTGTGTGTGAAACCGGTGATTTCAATGCTGCCTTCTCGATCCTGAACATCTACGCTTCCTTTTATTTCAGTATTGCCCTCATCTCGTATCCATCAATAAGCCGGTATAGCCATTGTTAAAACTCCATTTTCAAAAAAGAGATTATAAATATACGTAAATATCACCTTTTAGCATGCGGTTTAGTGTTATTTATTGTTAACCAAGATAATCAAGGTTGATGTATTTATTATTGGCATTTATTTAATTTATGAAGCAGGTGAATGAAGAAATAATGGATGTCGTATGGGCATACATTACACAAGCGCTGATAAGCGCGACAAAAAAATCATTAGCAATAAATACAGTGAATACCTCAGCCCCTTCACATTTTTGATAAGATACAAACACAGTGACTAAGAGAAGGAACCCGGCATGGCGAATTTGCCCTGGCGTGTCAGCGTGCGCCTGATGGCTCTCGCAAAGAAAGTGGCGATGGTCATAGGGATTATCGTGGTTGTGCTGCTGGCAGTGCGGGTATATCTCTCGCAGCAGGGGCCGGCGTTACATCTCTGGCATACCTGGCGTGCGGATGAAATGAGCGTAAGCGAGCTGGATAAGGCGAACTTTGCTGACTATCTCGACCGGGAAAAGGCCATCTTCACCGACCTGGATAACGCGGTCACGGCAAAAACGAAGGGGGAGGAGCGTACCGCCTTAAACCGCTACTACCGTCAGAGCCTGGTGTGGCCCGGAAAATTTACTCCGGATGCAAATCGCTCGTTTGTGCTGATGCCTGCCGGTAAACCGCGTGGTGCGGTGGTTTTACTGCACGGACTCACCGATTCGCCCTATAGCGTTAAACACCTTGCCGTTGATTATCAGCAGCGCGGATTTGTGGCCGTGGTGCCGCGTCTGCCCGGACACGGGACGGCACCAGGGGCGCTGACAAATGTTGACTGGGAGATGTGGCTGGCGGCGACGCGTCTTGCCGTGCGCGAAGCCTCCCGTCTGGCGGGGGATAACGTTCCTTTGCATCTGGTGGGCTATTCCAACGGCGGGGCGCTGGCGATGAAATACACCCTGGACGCGCTGGAGTTGCCTTCGCTGCGAAAACCTCAGCAACTGGTGTTGTTGTCACCAATGATCGGCGTCACGGCGTTTGCCCGCTTTGCCGGATTCGCAGGCTTACCGGCACTGTTACCGGCGTTTGCGAAAGCGGCTTGGCTGAATATCGCGCCGGAGTATAACCCTTACAAATACAACTCTTTCCCGGTAAACGCGGCGCGTCAGTCGTGGCTGTTGACGAAGGCGCTGCAGGAGCAGATTGGCCGCGCTGCACAAAACCACACGCTGGATCGGTTGCCGCCTGTACTGGCCTTTCAGTCGGTGATGGATTCCACCGTCAGTACCCGTGCGGTTGTCACGGGGTTATTCGACCAGCTTCCGGCCAACGGCAGCGAACTGGTGGTGTTTGATATCAACCAGGCGGCGAGTTTCCGCCCGTTATTCCGGCCATCGTCCTGGACGGCCCTCTCTGAGCTGTTGCCGTCTGCGCAAAGACGTTACAGTGTCACTATTGTTACCAACGCCAGTGCGGAGCGTTTCGCCACGGTCGCGAAGCACATCCCCGCAGGCAGCACAGAGGAGACCGTGGAGCCGCTGGCGCAGCAGTATCCGCCGGAGGTCTATTCGCTTTCGCATGTCGCCGTACCTTTCCCGCCTGATGACGATCTGTATGGCCGGCATCCTGCCGTGAAAAACCGCTATGGCATCAGCCTGGGCACCATTGCGTTGTGGGGAGAGACCTCCGTACTGAGCGTGGGTAAAGATGCCCTGATGCGGGTGACCTCAAATCCGTTTTACGACTACATGAAGATGCGGATCGACAACCGCATCGGGACGGAGGAAAAAGGGTGATCCCTTAAGCCGTTAATTTATTAGGTAGCGCTGGTGAAGTATGTTAAACAGTAACTTCCCCGGCGCCTCCCTTATTCTGGAACCCATTCCTGTGCTCACCACGCTGATTTATCGAAGCCAGTTACATTTATCCTGCCGGTCCGCAGAATTAAGCGCGCTGGTAGAACGAGCACGAAGCCGCAATGCCAAACTGAACATCACGGGTGTCCTGCTCTCGAACGGCTGTGACGTCCTGCAAATCATTGAGGGCGCGGAAGAGAGCGTCGTGAAGCTGTTCCACAAAATTCGCGATGATGAGCGCCACAGTGGCGTCGTCGAACTGATGCGGGACTACGGCCCCCGCAGACGGTTTGACAATGTCGGCATGCTGCTGTTTGACCTGCAGGTCCAGTCCCCAAAAGAGGTGCTTGAGTCGGTTTTGCATTACAGCCAGCTGGAAAGCTATCTCATATCCGATGATCGGGTGTTCAAATTCATTCAGACCTTTATCACCGGGAAACATACCGGCCAGACGAGGAGCCCGGTAGATGCGGGAAAATGGACGCTCGCATGTGAAAAAGCGCCCTTCGGTGAGGCCATGGGGTTGATTGCCGGTCAAATCTGTCAGTTTGCGCTGCAGCCGATAGTTGAGCCCTCGGAAGGGAAAATCAGTTCACTTGAAGCGCTTATTCGTGGCAACGATGGCGGGAGCCCGGAACATTTCTTCAAAACGCTCGATCAGGACAAGCTCTACGAAGTGGATCTGCAAACCAAAGCGTATGCCTTTGCGCTTGCGGAGAAACTGGGTATCGGCAGCCATAAAATTGCGGTGAATTTGCTTCCCATGTCGCTGGTCAAGGTGCCCGGAGCGGTCGAGTTTCTGGTGGAGCAAATCAGACAACACGGGCTTCAGCCGGAGCAGGTGGTCATAGAAGTAACTGAAAACGAGATGATTTCCGGCTTTAACAAGTTCAACAGCGCGATCAAACAGCTTCGGGGTGAAGGTATTGGCCTGGCGATCGATGATTTCGGCTCCGGGTATGCGGGGCTTTCGCTGCTTACCCGCTTCCAGCCGGATAAAATCAAGATCGATCGGGAAATAGTCAGCAATATTCATCTCAGCGGCCCAAAACAGGCGATTGTCCGATCGATAGTGAGCTGCTGCACCGACCTTGAGATCACGCTGGTGGCGGAAGGCATTGAGAAGCTGGAGGAGTGGTGCTGGCTGGAATCCGCCGGTATTCGCCGTTTCCAGGGGTTTCTGTTTGCCCGGCCGCAGCTTAACGGGGTGGGCGATATTCACTGGCCACACCTGGTACGATAACGCTTTTTGCTTCCTGATTATTTCCCCTTTGGTCAGCCTGTGTTTAAATAGCTAAAACGGTTTAACATAGTTTAGCTGCGGGGATGACATGGATAAAATCTGGGTACTCGGTGATGCAGTGGTGGATTTACTGCCAGAGGGGGACGGTAAATTGCTGCAATGTCCCGGCGGAGCACCGGCAAATGTGGCGGTCGGCATCGCCCGACTGGGCGGAAAAAGTGCCTTTATTGGCAGGGTTGGCGACGATCCGTTTGGCCGCTTTATGCAGAAAACGCTGGCGGATGAGCAGGTTGATGTGCAGTGGATGCGCCTCGATCCGGCTCACCGCACCTCAACGGTGGTGGTTGATCTGGACGAACAGGGCGAACGCTCGTTTACGTTTATGGTTCGGCCGAGCGCCGATCTGTTTCTCGATTCCACCGATCTGCCGCCTTTCAGGGCCAAAGAGTGGCTGCACGTCTGCTCCATTGCGCTCAGCGCGGAGCCGAGTCGCTCTGCCACTTTTCAGGCGATGGATGCAATTAAAAAAGCCGGTGGTTTTGTCAGCTTCGACCCCAACATTCGCCCCGACCTCTGGCAGGATGAGGGCGATCTTCGCCGTTGCCTCGAACTGGCGCTACAGCGCGCGGACGTGGTGAAGCTCTCCGTTGAAGAGCTGACGTTTTTGACCGGCGAATCCCATATCGAAACCGGTCTGGCGGCGCTGATGCGCCATTGTCCGGCCCGACTGGTGCTGGTGACGCTGGGTAAAGAGGGGGTAATGGCCTGGCATGAGGGCATCACGACACACTATCCGGCCACACCGGTAGCGTGTGTTGATACCACCGGCGCAGGCGATGCGTTCGTCGCAGGGTTGCTGTTCGGCCTGGCCTCGTCAGGCCAGGATCTGGCAACAACCCTTGCACTGGCCCAGCGCTGTGGTGCACTGGCCACGACGGCCAAAGGGGCAATGACCGCGCTGCCGTACCGTCACAACCTGTAATTCCTTCCTGGCCGCCGACCGGCGGCCTGAATTGTCGCCTCGATCACACTTACTAAAACGGTTTAGCAAAAAGTATTGCCGATCCAAAATTCACGGGTTTAGTATCAGCAGCCTAAACCGGTTTAGCAATTTAGCATTATCAAAACACTTTTTTTAGGGATGCGACAAAATGTATAAAAAACGCAGACTTGCCGTGATGATTGGCATGCTGGCCGGTAGTACCTCTGTTTTTGCCCAGACCGATATGACAAGCATTGAATCGCGCCTGGCGGCGCTGGAACAGCGTCTTCAGGATGCGGAAATGCGCGCCCAGAATGCGGAGAAACGCGCGACGGCAGCAGAACAAAAAACGCAGCAGCTGGTTGCCGCCCAGCAGCAGACGCAGACCACCACCCAGGAGGTGGCCCAGCGTACCACGGTGCTGGAAAAGAAAGCCGATCAGAGCAGTGGTTTTGAATTTCACGGTTATGCCCGCTCAGGCCTGCTGATGAATGATGCGGCGTCCAGCAGCAAAAGCGGTCCGTATCTGACGCCTGCCGGGGAAACCGGGGGCGCGGTCGGTCGTCTGGGTAACGAAGCGGATACCTACGTTGAGCTAAATGTGGAACACAAACAGACGCTGGAGAGTGGGGCGACCACGCGCTTTAAGGCCATGTTAGCCGACGGGCAGAAGACCTATAACGACTGGTCAGCCGATACCAGCGATCTTAACATTCGTCAGGCCTTTGCCGAGCTGGGCAATCTGCCTGATTTCACTGGCGCGCTGAAAGGGAGTACCTTCTGGGCCGGTAAACGCTTTGACCGCGATAACTTTGATATTCACTGGCTGGATTCTGACGTCGTGTTCCTCGCCGGTACCGGCGGCGGTGTCTATGACGTGAAGTGGAATGATACGCTGCGCAGCAACTTCTCGATTTACGGGCGCAACTTCGGCAGCGAAGAGCAGATCGACAACAACGTTCAGAACTATATCCTCAGCATGAATCACTTTGCCGGGCCATTCCAGCTCATGGTGAGCGGCCTGCGGGCGAAGGATAACGACGAACGCAAGGACAGCAATGGCGATCTGATTAAAACCGATGCGGCGAACTCCGGCGTGCATGCCCTGGTGGGTCTGCACAATGACAGCTTCTACGGCCTGCGAGAAGGCTCAGCGAAAACGGCGCTGCTGTATGGTCACGGCCTGGGGGCAGAAGTTAAAAGCATCGGCTCTGATGGCGCGCTGCTGTCAGAAGCCGATACCTGGCGCTTCGCAAGTTACGGTGTCACGCCACTCGGCGGTGGCTGGCATATCGCGCCTGCTGTACTGGCCCAGAGCAGTAAAGACCGCTACGTCAAAGGCGACAGCTACGAGTGGGTTACGCTCAATACCCGCCTTATCAAAGAGGTTACGCAGAATTTCGCCCTGGCGTTTGAGGGCAGCTATCAGTACATGGATTTGAACCCGGAAGGCTACAAAGATCGCAACGCCGTTAACGGCAGCTTCTACAAGCTGACCTTCGCACCGACCTTAAAGGCGGGCAAAATTGGCGATTTCTTCAGCCGTCCTGAACTGCGCCTGTTTGCCACCTGGATGGACTGGAGCAGCAAACTGGATAACTACGCCAGCGATGACGCCTTTGGCAGCAGCGGCTTTAACGCTGGCGGGGAATGGAACTTTGGGGTCCAGATGGAAACCTGGTTTTAACCCTTCACGCTCCCGCCAGGCGGGAGCGTATCAAACATCATAAAAATGAAGTCAGGCAGAGGTAACTATGGATTTTGATAATATTTCCCGTGCGCTCATTCCGCTGCTCGGTGGCAAAGAGAACATCGCCAGTGCCGCGCACTGCGCAACGCGCCTTCGTCTGGTGCTGGTCGACGATGCGCTTGCTGACCAGCAGGCCATCGGCAAGGTCGAGGGGGTGAAAGGCTGTTTTCGTAACGCGGGCCAGATGCAGGTGATTTTTGGCACCGGCGTGGTGAATAAGGTTTACGCGGCTTTTATTCAGGCGGCAGGGATTGGTGAATCCAGCAAGTCAGAAGCGGCAGATCTCGCGGCGCGTAAGCTCAACCCGTTCCAGCGCATTGCCCGCCTGCTTTCCAATATTTTCGTACCGATCATTCCCGCCATTGTTGCGTCCGGTTTGCTGATGGGCCTGCTCGGAATGGTGAAAACCTACGGCTGGGTGAATGCCGATAACGCCATCTACATCATGCTGGATATGTGCAGCTCGGCGGCGTTTATTATTTTACCGATCCTGATTGGTTTTACCGCCGCGCGTGAGTTTGGCGGTAATCCCTATTTAGGCGCCACGCTAGGTGGCATTCTGACCCACCCGGCGCTGACCAACGCCTGGGGCGTGGCGTCCGGCTTCCACACCATGAACTTTTTCGGCCTTGAGATTGCCATGATTGGCTATCAGGGAACGGTGTTCCCGGTGCTGCTGGCCGTCTGGTTTATGAGCATTGTGGAGAAAAACCTGCGCAAGGTCATCCCGGATGCGTTAGACCTGATCCTGACGCCGTTCCTGACCGTCATTCTCTCCGGTTTTATCGCGCTGCTGATTATCGGCCCGGCGGGACGCGCGTTAGGCGATGGCATCTCCTTTATTCTGAGCACGCTGATTACCCACGCGGGCTGGCTGGCCGGTTTGCTGTTCGGCGGGCTCTATTCGGTGATTGTTATTACCGGCATTCACCACAGCTTCCACGCGATTGAAGCCGGGCTGTTGGGGAATCCGTCGATTGGCGTTAATTTCCTGCTGCCCATCTGGGCCATGGCGAACGTGGCGCAGGGTGGTGCGTGCCTGGCGGTGTGGTTTAAAACCAAAGACGCAAAAATCAAAGCCATTACCTTACCGTCGGCGTTCTCAGCCATGCTCGGCATTACCGAAGCCGCAATCTTTGGTATCAACCTGCGTTTCGTGAAACCGTTTGTGGCCGCGCTGATTGGCGGTGCGGTGGGCGGCGCATGGGTGGTGTCGGTGCATGTCTACATGACGGCGGTAGGGCTGACGGCGCTGCCGGGGATGGCCATCGTGCAGGCCAGTTCGCTGCTCAACTATATTATCGGCATGGTGATTGCCTTTGGCGTAGCGTTTACCGTCTCGCTGCTGCTGAAATATAAAACGGACTCTGAATAATGACATTACCTTCCCGCTGGCCTGCCGTGCTGCAGGCCGTGATGAAAGGCCAACCGCGCGCGCGTGCCGACCGCCACTACCCGCAGTGGCATCCGGCACCGGTGACGGGGCTGATGAACGATCCGAACGGTTTTATCTGGTTTGCCGGGCGCTACCATCTGTTTTATCAGTGGAACCCGCTGGACTGCGATCACCGCTATAAATGCTGGGGGCACTGGAGTTCGCACGATCTGCTGCACTGGCAGCACGAGCCGATGGCGCTGATGCCAGATGAAGAGTACGACCGCAGCGGTTGCTATTCCGGCAGCGCCGTGGACAACAACGGGATGCTGACGCTGTGCTATACCGGCAACGTTAAGTTCGATGACGGCAGCCGCACCGCCTGGCAGTGCCTGGCGGTGGAACAACCGGACGGGACCTTTAAAAAACTGGGGCCGGTGCTGGCGCTGCCGGATGGCTACACCGGCCACGTGCGCGACCCGAAAGTGTGGCAGCACGACGGGCAGTGGTACATGGTGCTGGGCGCGCAGGATGTGCACAAGCGGGGCAAAGTGCTGCTGTTCAGGTCTGCCGATTTGCACACGTGGGAATCGTGCGGAGAAATTGCCGGTCACGGCGTCAACGGACTCACGGATGCGGGATACATGTGGGAGTGCCCGGACCTGTTTGCCCTCGACGGGACGCACGTTCTGATCTGCTGCCCGCAGGGGCTGGCACGTGAGCCGCATCGTTATCTCAACACCTATCCGGCAGCCTGGATGAGCGGGGTGTTTGACTATCAGCGCGGCGCATTTGAGCACGGTGGGTTACACGAACTGGATGCCGGTTTTGAATTCTATGCCCCGCAAACGACACTGGCGGAAGATGGCCGGCGGATCCTGATTGGCTGGATGGGCGTGCCTGACGGGGAAGAGATGCTGCAGCCCACCCGGGCACAGGGCTGGATCCATCAGATGACCTGTCCGCGAGAGCTGCGCTACCGCGACGGCAAGCTCTGGCAGACTCCGGTGCGTGAGCTGGAAATGCTGCGTGAAGAGGAACTGCACTGGCAGGGCAACGCCTGCGATGCGCCGGAGCTTGATGCCTCGCGCCTTGAGTTCGAGCTGAGCGCTGCCTGCGCGAAACTGGATTTTGCCGGTGCGCTGCACCTCACGGTCGATGGCAATGGCCTGCGTCTGGAACGTGCCAGCCTGCAAACGGGTGAGACGTTAACCCGCTACTGGCTGGGTGAGGTTCACCATCTGCGCGTTCTGTGCGACCGCTCCAGCGTCGAAATTTTCATCAACCACGGCGAAGGGGTGATGAGCAGTCGCTATTTTCCTGACCAACCGGCCCGTGTGCGATTCGAAGGTGCGTCCGACATCACATTACGCTACTGGTCGCTGCGCGGCTGCATGGTAGAATAGCGGTTTTGGCAGCCGGATCTAAGTCGTTGTGAGAAAAACAAAACGCGTCACCATTAAAGACATCGCGGAGCTGGCGGGGGTGTCAAAAGCCACCGCCAGCCTGGTACTGAACGGACGCAGCAAAGAGCTTCGCGTGGCGGAAGAGACCCGTGAGCGCGTGCTGGCCATTGCAAAAGAGCATCACTACCAGCCCAGCATTCACGCCCGCTCGCTGCGCGATAACCGCAGCCACACCATTGGTCTGGTGGTCCCGGAGATCACCAACTACGGGTTTGCCGTGTTTTCTCACGAACTGGAGACGTTGTGCCGCGAGGCGGGCGTTCAGCTGCTCATCTCCTGTAGCGATGAAAACCCGGGGCAGGAGACCGTGGTGGTCAACAACATGGTGGCGCGTCAGGTCGACGGGCTGATTGTTGCCTCCAGCATGCTCAACGATGCGGATTACCAGAAACTGAGTGAACAGCTGCCTGTGGTGCTCTTTGACCGCCACATGAATGACAGCTCGCTGCCGTTGGTGATCACCGATTCCATTACCCCGACAGCCAAACTGGTGGCCGACATTGCCCGCCAGCACCCCGATGAGTTTTACTTCCTCGGTGGGCAGCCACGGCTTTCCCCCACGCGCGACCGCCTTGAAGGGTTTAAACAGGGTCTGCGCGACGCGAACGTTACGCTGCGCCCGGAGTGGATCATTCACGGAAATTATCACCCGAGTTCCGGTTACGAGATGTTCGCCGAACTCTGTGCTCGCCTGGGGCGTCCGCCAAAAGCCCTGTTCACCGCCGCCTGCGGCCTGCTGGAAGGGGTGCTGCGCTATATGGGGCAGCACAATCTGTTGCAAAGTGACATCAGGTTAGCCAGCTTTGACGATCACTATCTTTACGATTCGCTCACGATCCCGGTGGATACCGTGCGCCAGGATAACCGTCAGCTTGCATGGCACTGCTTTGATCTGATTGGGAAATTGATCGACGGTGAAACGCCAGAGCCCGTGCAGCGGAAACTGGATGCCACCCTGCAGCGGCGCTATAAAGCGGCAGAATAGCCCTGCCGGACGACGGGATACATCAATAACTTTAATTAATTTAAGTTTTGGTTTAGCCGATAACCATAAGGAATAATTTTCTTTGAGGTATCGGTTCATGTCGTTAAAAAAATCATCCCTGATTGTCTTTTTCTCGCTGCTTTTCTTCTTTATCGCCAGCACCCTCACCAGCGTTGGCCTCATCATCAAAAGTAATAACTCCCTGGATAACGTGAACAAAGAGATCCAGGTGGTGCTGTCAATTATTGATCCCATCAACCATAGCCGCACGCTACGCGTTCGGGTGATGGAGTATGTGAAGATGGTAGAGGCGGGCGCATCAGCGGATGAATCTGCGAAACTCGCCGCAGTAAAAGAGGCACTGACCAAAGCCGATCGCGCCTTTGCTGCCTTTATGGCGTCTCCCCGTCTGACGGATGAAGCGCCGCTGGTAAGCGCTTATCAGGATGCCTGGCAGAATTACCGTAACCAGGGGCTGGCACCGCTCATTGATGCTGCCGCCGCGCACGATATTGCCAAATTCAACGCCCTGATACCGGAAGTCTCGCGCCTCGATCGTCAGTATGAGATTGTCCTCGACCAGGTTCTGGCCGTACACCAGGCCTATGCCAAAAGCCTGAACGAAGATGCGAGCAGCAACTTTGTTTCTGGCCTGGCGATTATCGCCGCTATCGCACTGCTGTTTGTGCTGGTGATCGTCGCCGTCAGCCTGCTGATGAAACGCCTTGTTCTGGCACCGGTTAATCTGGCACGTGAACATTGCAGCCAGATTGCCGCAGGCAAACTGGATATTCCGGTGCCGGTGAAGGGGAATTCCGGCAATGAAATTGATCACCTGATGGGCTCTATGGAGCAGATGCGCCAGGCGCTGCTGGCAACCATCGCCCAGGTGCGTGACGCGAGTCATACCGTGACCCATGCCGCACAGGAGATTGCCTCCGGGAATATCGACCTGGCTTCGCGCACCGAACAGCAGGCTTCTGCGCTAACCCAGACGGCAGCCAGCATGGAAGAACTGAGCGCGACCGTCGCCAATAACACCGATAACGTCTATCAGGCCGGAAAACTGGTGCAGGACGCGGTGAAAAATGCCCACACCGGGGAGGCCGTCACGCGTGAAGTGATTGAAACGATGAATACCATCGCCGCAAACTCGAAGCGCATCGAGGACATCACCAGCGTGATCAACAGCATCGCTTTCCAGACCAACATTCTGGCGCTCAACGCGGCGGTAGAAGCGGCGCGCGCCGGTACCCAGGGGCGTGGTTTCGCCGTGGTAGCCAGCGAAGTTCGCACGCTGGCGCAGAAAAGCGCGGTGGCGGCCAAGGACATCGAAAGCCTGATTGCCCAGTCGGTTTCCAGCGTCAAAAACGGTGCCGAACTGGTGGGGCGCTCAGGGGAGGTGATTGACTCGATTATCAGTTCCGTCAATAAAGTGAACACGCTGATGGAGCAGATCTCTGTGGCCTCTGAAGAGCAGAGTCGCGGGATTAGTCAGGTCGGGCAGGCAGTGACGGAGATGGATGGCGTGACCCAACAGAACGCCGCGCTGGTGCAACAGTCCGCCGCGGCGGCCGCGTCGCTGGAAGAGCAGGCCCAGCAGCTCACGCGGAGTATTTCGAGTTTTAGTTTGCCAGTGCAGGCTTGATATTATTGTGGATTGTAAGCCGGGTAAGCGTAGCGCCACCCGGCAATAAACGCGGCTAAGTAGTTGGTTTCAGCATAATTTTGCCAGGTGTTTTGATTCAACAACCGGTGCGACGGGCATTATCTTTGGCGATGTTTCGCTGATAGCCGATGTAGCCGAAGGCATACCAGTAGCGCCGGGAATAAAAAGAAAATTAATCCTGTCAGGAATGCGTCATCCCCATGAAAATGCAGTATGGCATTAAAAAATACGCCAGCAGCCACGCCGACCACTAATAAAAATATAAACACCCAGACAGTGTGGTACCAGAGGATATAATTCGTCAGTCTGCCTATCATTACCGGATTGCTCCTTTTTAATGTGTCTGTTTCTATTTCCTGCTGCAGGGTATGACGCTATGAATAATAGACAGAGATGTAATGATTACAAACTTTTAACTAAAAATAGTTAATTAAGCCTCGCTTTAGAGTATTGTTAAATAGAAGGTTTTTTGGATGATTATAGGAATAGTCTCAACAACAGGAGTAGGGCATTTAAAAAGCATCAATATCAAACCTGCTGAATAAATAACCTGATTTAAAAGCGCGAACAGAACGGCATTATTACGGGTTTTAATTTTTATGCTGTTTCCGTTCGTCAGTCGCGAAAAGCGTAAACCACATTGACTACGATGTTTTTAAAAATTTTTAGCAATATTTTTGTTCCTCATCCGTCTACCTCATCACAAGCCATAATCAGTTACTGTAAACGAGGTCAACACCATGAGAGAGTTTGATATGCACGGCAGAGGTCACGGGCGCGGATTCGGTCGCCACCGTATGGGCAAGGGCTTAGTCATCGGCGCGGTCATTTTTATCGTGCTCGGTCTGCTGGTGATGTCCCTGTGGAACGCCTTACTCCCGGCGATCCTCGGCGTGAAAGCCATTGGCTTCTGGCAGGCGCTGGGCATTTTGATATTGAGCCGGATCCTGTTTGGTGGTCTGGGTTTCCGTCCGGGTATGTTTGGTGCGCACCGCCGGATGCACGAACGCTGGATGAACATGACGCCCGAACAGCGTGAAGCGTTCATGCAGCAGCGCCGGGAAGGATTTGGTCGCCATGGTCGCGGGCACTGTGGCTGGCACGGCCACCGTGATGACAAGCGTGAAGACAACGCGCCAAAAGCGCCGGACGCAGAGTGAGCGAGATGAAAACCGGGGAGGCGGGCGGATCCTTGCTGATGTCGGCGGTTAATGCCTGCCGCGCCCGGCTGAGAGCCTTTATTAGCGGAAGAACGCCGGTACGTGACGACGCCGACGATATTTTGCAGGAGATCACGTATCAGCTGATGAAGGTGGAACAGCCGGTCGAAAACGTTGCCGCGTGGCTGTTTCGCGCGGCGCGAAATGAGATGACCGACCGGGCGCGGAAAAAGCGTGAAGTATCGCTCTCCGGTTATTTCAGTTTCACAGGCGAGGAGGATGACGATTTTCCGGAAGATGAGATCGCTGAAACCCTGTTCGGCGTTCCGCATACCCCGGAAGAGGAGTACCTCAAAACGCTGCTGTGGGAAGAGCTGGGGCAGGCGCTGGCTGAACTGCCCGCAGCGCAGCGCGAGGTCTTTGAGAAGACGGAGCTACAGGGCTACAGCATCAAATTGCTGGCCGGGGAAACCGGGGTTAGCGAGCAGGCATTATTATCGCGTAAGCATAAGGCCGTGTTGTTCCTGCGCACGCGATTGCGGGATGTGTATGACGCGCTGACAGGGGGATAATGTTCCCGGCAGACAAAACCTTACACTGTCGGGACTTGTAGATTCATCACTATCGTTTATGATCGGGGCGTCTTGTTATTTTGGAACGTTATGCGCAACCGTCAGCTTCTCGGTAAATGGCTTCTGATAATCACGTGTCTGGCAATGGCAATTTGCCTGGTTCAGCGTGCGGTTTATCTCAACCATTTTTTACAGGGGCTGGATCCTCAGGTGCAAACGCTCATGATGGCTGACGCCCCGGGTCAGGAAGCTGAACAGCCCGGCCCGTCGCCGTGTCAACTTGGCGCACAGTCTTTGCTTTGCGCCCAGCCGCTGTTTTTTGACGGTGCGCTACCGGCGATTATTATCTTCTTCGCTCTGCTGCAGTTGTTTACCCAACGGCGCACATTTCTCTCCAGGGAGCAGCCTGTCCAGGCACCGCCTCCCCGAATACACCTCAAAAACTGCGTTTTCCGTGAATGAAAAGCATCGTTACCACACGATAATTTTCACTATTCACGGAGTAAAACATGGTTAACCTTTTCAGGGGACTCGTCCTCCTGTGGCTGTCCTGCATGGGTATTGCTCATGCGGCAGATACGGGCTGGCTGGTGTCACCGCAAAACGATCACGCCCGCATCCGCTTTCAGGCTGAGCGGGATCACGACCGCATCATCGGCCTGCTCAGCGTGGAGCTGCAGCCCGGCTGGAAAACCTACTGGCGTTCGCCGGGCGAGGGCGGCGTGGCCCCGAAAATCAGCTGGCCACAGGGCGTTAAGGATACCTGGTACTGGCCGGTTCCTTCCCGCTTTGATATCTCGGGCCTGACGACCCAGGGCTACCACGATAGCGTTACGATCCCCATTACAATCGCCGGGACGGACGCGGATGTGCTCGACGCCACGCTTACGCTCTCAACCTGCAGCAACGTCTGTCTGTTGACGGACTACAAGCTGCATCTGGATTTCCGCGCGCCAGCGGAGGCGGGCTTTCGTACGGCATTTGAAGACGCGATGCGTTCAGTACCCGGTGCGTCAGGCGTGTCGTCAGACTTCAGCGCCTGGTTATCAGACGGCAAGCTGATGATGACGGGCACGACGGAAGGCGAATGGGTCAATCCCGGGATCTATTTTGACCCGCTGGAGGGTGACATTCTGCCCGGCGAACCGGTGATTAAGCACACCGGAAACCGGCTTCAGGTCGCGGTTCCGGTCACCGATGAGTGGGGCGATAAACCCGCGACGCTTGCGGGGAAAACGCTGTCGTTTGTCGTCACCAACGGCGATAAAGCCCAGCAAACGCAACTGACCGTTGGCGCAGCCCCCGCAGACGCGGTGCAGAGTGCGCCAGCGGGAACAGTCAAAATGCTGGCCTTTGCTCTGCTGGGCGGGCTGATCCTGAACCTGATGCCCTGCGTATTGCCGGTAATGGGCATGAAGCTCAGCAGCGTCCTGCAGGCGGGTACGGACACGCGGAAAATCCGGCTGCGTTTCCTGGCGACCAGTGCGGGTATTCTGACCTCCTTTATGCTGCTGGCCACGATGGTGACTATTCTGAAACTCACCGGCGCGTCGCTGGGCTGGGGCATCCAGTTCCAGAACCCGTGGTTTATTGGGCTGATGGTTGCCGTGACCTTTCTCTTCGCGCTGAACCTGTTTGGTGCGTTTGAGCTGTTTCTGCCTTCCGCCGCCACCGGACGGCTCGCCACAACGGGCGGAACCGGACTGACGGGCAGCTTCTGCGAAGGCGTGTTTGCCACGCTGCTTGCCACGCCGTGCTCTGCGCCGTTCCTCGGTACGGCCGTGGCCTTTGCGCTGGGCGCACCGCTGCATTCCCTGTGGCTTATCTTCCTGATGCTCGGGGTGGGCATGAGCTTGCCGTGGCTATTCGTGGCGCTGATCCCCAAAACCGCCTTGTTGCTGCCAAAACCTGGCCGCTGGATGAATACCCTGAAGGTGATTCTGGGGGGGATGATGCTGGCCTCCAGCCTGTGGCTGGTGACGTTGCTGAGTCTGCATCTGGGCGAGATGTTCAGCCACATCCTCATGCTGCTTCTGATTGTGGTCGCCATTGTGGTCTATGCCCTTCGCGGTCAGACATCATCGCCGCTGTTCTGGGTGGTGGTGATTGCGCTGGCCGTGTTCGGGGGCTATCAGCTGCGCGGGATAGTGAACGCAACGCCGGTAATCACGGCTGAGAATAGCGAACAGACGATCCCGTGGCAGCCGCTCAGTGAAGAGGCAATCAGCGATGCGCTTGCGCAAGGGAAACGTGTGTTTGTGGATATCTCGGCGGACTGGTGTGTCACCTGCAAGGTGAATGAGCACCGGGTGCTGAATCAGCCGGAGGTTATCGCCGCGCTGCGCCAGCCGGATGTGGTGGCGCTACGCGGAGACTGGAGCCAGCCATCAGAGACGATTGCGGCGTTTCTGAAATCACGTAATCGCTACGCCATCCCGTTTAACCAGGTGTATGGCCCTGGAACGCCGGAGGGCGACATCCTCTCGCCATTGCTGGACAAACGCACCCTGATGACCACCCTGAACAAAGCAAAAGGCTAACGCTGTTATGAAAAAAATCCTTATTACGTTTCTGCTGTTTTTCGCGTCAGCCCAGGTGATGGCGGCGGACCCGATCACCCCGGATCAGGAGCAACGCGCTCAGAAGCTGGTCTACGATTTTCTGTTTAACGACCCGGATTCGCCGCGTATCGGTGCCAAAAATCCAACGCTGACGCTGGTGGTGTTTACTGACTACAACTGTCCATACTGCAAAAAATTCGATCCGTATCTGGAGAAGATCGTTGAGAAACATCCGCAGGTGGCCGTGGTGTTTAAGTTTTTGCCGTTCCGTTCGGAAAGCTCGCTAACCGCCGCGCGCGACGCGTTAACCGTCTGGCGTTCACACCCTGAGCAGTTTATGAAGTTCAACGAAACCCTGATGGCGAAAAAAGGGTATCACGATGACGCCAGCATTCAGGAGGCGCAAAAGCGCGCGGGCGTGAATGTTGCAACGCCGGATGATACGAGCCTGGTCACGGTAAAACGCAGCCTGATCATCGCCGAAAAACTGGGCATTCAGGGTACACCGGCCACGCTGATTGGCGAAGGGCTGTTACCCGGCTGGGTGCCTTTCGAACAGTTTGATGAAATGGTCACCGATGCACTGAAAAACCGCTAACCTGAAGGGGGCCTCAGGCCCCCGAACAAACCGGAGAGGGACATGAAAAAATTACTGTTACTTTCGCTGCTGACCGCGTCAGGGCTGGCGCAGGCTGCGGATGCTATACCTGATGTCGTGAAGACCTTTAGCGAGCAGCAGGAGATTACGATCCTCAAGAAGATCGACGTGCCCGGTGGCGCACCCGCCTGGCTGGGACAATATCAGGACATGGGGGTGACGCTCTTTCTCACGCCTGACGGAAAGCACGTTATTTCGGGTTATCTCTATGATGAGAAGGGTAAAAACCTCAGCGAGGGTATTTTCCAGAAAGAGATCTACGCCCCGATGGGACGCGAAATGTGGAAACAACTGAACGCTGCGCACCCCCTGAAAGAGGGGGCGGATAACGCGCCACGCAAAGTCTTTGTCTTCGCCGACCCGTTCTGCCCGTACTGCAAGGCATTCTGGTCAGAAGCACAGCCGTGGGTGAAGGCGGGTAAGGTGCAGCTCAATACGCTGCTGGTGGCGTTTCTCAACCCAAACAGCGGCCGTAACGCATCTGCGATCCTGAATGCAAAAGATCCGGTTACGGCGTGGAAGGAGTACGAACTGTCCGGCGGTAAAAAACTGCCTAAACCGGAAGGCACCGCCTCGCGTGAAACCGTGGCGATACTGCAAAAACACCAGGCGTTAATGGACAGTCTGGGGGCGAATGCCACACCGGCCATTTATTATCTCAATGACCAGAATGAGCTCCAGCAGGTTGTCGGTATGCCGGACGCGAAGCAGCTTGAGGCGATGTTCGGGCCGAAGCCGTAAAAAAACAGGCAGAAACAGGGCGTTTCTGCCTGACTGTACTTAGCTTCCCCAGCGTCCTTTCAGGTAGTTTACCGCCTGCTGCGTCTGCGGCTGGTTGAGGTAATCTTCGCGGAACAGGATCGTGCCATTCACGTTCGGCAGGGAGTCGTTGAGATCGAGCTGTTTTTTCAGCTCCGGCACGCCGCCCTGAATCGTCCAGTCCGGCTCATTTCTCGACGGCTCGCCCACTTTATAGAACGCAATGCCGATGTACAGACGGGTATGGGTCGGTTTCACTACGTCGGCCCACCATTTGGTCAGCACGTCATAGCGCGCCGCATCCCGGGAGAAAGGCCAGTAGATTTGCGGGGCAATGTAGTCCAGCAGCCCCTGTTGCACCCACTGACGGGTGTCAGCGTAGGATTCATCATACGCCGCCGCGCCACGGGTGTCGGATCCTGCCGGGTCAAAGGAGCGGTTACGCCAGACACCCGCCGGGCTGACGCCAAATTCAACCTGCGGTTTTGTCTGTTTGATCGCCCGAGAGACCTGCACAATCAGCTGCTGCGTATTGTGGCGACGCCAGTCGGCTTTGGAGCTAAACCCCTGGCCGTATTGTCTGTAGGTCTGCGCATCATTCAGCGTTGAGCGGGGCGATTCGGCATAAAAGTAGTCATCAAACTGCACGCCGTCTATCGGGTAGTTCGCCACCACCTCGGTCACCACCCGGGTTATCCAGTCACGCACCTCCGGGATGCCCGGGTCGAGCACAAACCGATCGCCTGCGATGCGAACCCACTCAGGGTGCTGCACATAGACGCTGGACGGTTGTTGGTATGAGGTGCGGTTCAGCGCGGCGATGGTTGACGGTTTGGTATTGGTTGAAACGCGATAGGGGTTGAACCAGGCGTGAACTTTCATCCCACGCTTGTGGGCTTCATCGAGCATAAACTGCAACGGATCGTAGCCCGGATACTCGCCAATATTGCCGGTAAGCATATCTGACCACGGCAGGATTTTGGACGACCAGAGCGCCGTGCTGTCCGGTTTCACCTGGAAAAACACCGTGTTAATTCCCAGGCGTTTCAGATTGTCGAGTTTGTCGATCAGCGCCTGTTTTTGCATCGCAATACGCTGGTCAGCACTGCGGCCATTCACCGACGCGACCGGCGGCCAGTCGAGGCGGGAGACAGTCGCCAGCCAGATCCCACGCATCGGCTCGTTTGCCTGCTGCGTCGGTTTGCCTGGGGGCGGGAGCGGTGTGACCAGCGACTTTGGGGGTTTTGAGGAGCAACTAACAAGTAAAAGCGCGCAGCTAAGCAGCGCACCAGTCCGTTTTACATGTCGCATCATTTGCGTATTAGCTCTTGGTTATCCGACTATTGGCCCAGGGGTTAAAGGCGGGCGCCTCGCGTTCAGCGGTCCCGTTATCATTGAGGGAATCAAGATACAGGGCCTCGACCTCCGCGCGTGCCCAGGGGGTACGGCGCAGGAATTTCAGGCTCGACTTCACGCTTGGGTCATTTCTGAAACAGTTAATTTTGATTCGACCGCCCAACTCGCGCCAGCCATATCGCGCCACCAGGGCGTTGACCATCATCTCCAGCGTAACGCCATGCAAAGGATCTTTGGAAATATGTGCAGTCATAGGCGTCCGGTGTCTCGATTTTCAGGGGATTGGGGTAAACGCTGAAAGGGTACAAGAAAGCAGGGGAAGCGGCAATTTAAGCTTGCGTTTCTTCACCCGGTGGGGCGAAGAAACGGCGACGACGGTCTATTTTTTATCGCTGAACAGCTCCGGCGCCCACGGTGTGGGATCAACCTCCATGAACGGCGCCCGTTCAAACCGCGCCTTCAGCGCCCACGGCACCGTGCAGTCAAAGATAGTCTTGCAGGAAATGCCGTTTCCACGGATCGAGGTGCTGTAGTCCGGTGACTGCGACGGATCCAGCTGGTGGCCGCGGATCCCCGGAAGCGTGGTAATGCTCACATCGCCCTGCATGCGAGTGGTCATTGCCCACAGGATGTCGTCGCTGTCGAAGATATCCACGTCTTCATCCACGAGGATAATGTTTTTCAGCTCGGAATAGGTGGCCAGGGCGATAAGTGCCGCCTGGCCCTGACGTCCTTCGTCTGACGGCTGGCGTTTTTTCACCTGTAAAATGCCGAGAAATTTACCGCCTCCGGCGGTGTGGGCATAGACATTTTGCAAAAAGCCGGGAATGGCCTCTTCGACCGCGTTGCGAATGCTGGCCTCGGTCGGCAAACCGGCAAGCGTGGTGTGCTCTTCGCCCGGGCCCACCAGCGTCTGCAGGATCGCGTGGTTTCGCATCGTCACGGCTTTCACTTTGATCACCGGCAGAGACGGATTCGCCTCGCCGCAGTAGCCCGGGAACTCCGGCATGGCGTGGCCGGTGTTGGTGTGCTGATCTTCTCTTACGCGCACGCCGGGAAGCAGTTCGCCCTCGATGATGATTTCCGCCCGCGCGATCGCTTTCTCTTTTACCGCCACGCCCTGTACCAGCTCCACCGGTTGCTGGCGTAATGCCCCGGCGACGCCAAGCTCGTTGTAACCGAATGGCGTGGTTGGCGCTTCGAAACAGGCCCCAATGTAGATAGCCGGGTCAAGTCCCATATTGATGGTTACCGGCAGCGGTTTGCCCGCCGCTTCGGCCTTCTTGCGAAAGACTTCGATATGGCGACCGGCGGCAAGGAACATAGAGAGTTCATCTCGCTCCTGCACACAGAGACGGTGAATGGTCACATCGGTCAGCGAGGTATCTTCCGGATCGCTTGCCAGTACCAGCCCCAGACAGAAGAACGGGCCTGCATCAATCGGCGTGTTGGTCGGGGCCGGAAGCAGCTTACGCAGGTCAAAGTCCGGATCGTCGGCGTAAAAGACCTGCTCCTGGCACGGTGCCTGCGAGGCCGGAACCACCACCGGTGCAACCGGGTTTTTCACCGCCTGACCAACGTGCTGCGCCAGCTTCGAGGGTTTACAACCCAGCAGAAGCGCCGCTCTTTCCCGGCTGGCGTGCATACCTACCAGGATGCGGGAGCCGGGGTAGCCCTTCACGCTATTGAACATCATGGCCGGGCCCGTGCGAGTGGGGCGTTTTACGGTACCGCCCGCGCCGATATGGCGGTAGACGCCCGCCAGTTCAGCATTGGGATCTACCGGGTGATCGGTTTCGATATAGTGACCTGGATGGCGTTGCAGCAACGCGATGGCGCTTCTGAGATCGTTAATGGGGTTTTGCATGTTTTTCTCCCTTAATGGCTGACCTCCATTGTTGGGCGAACGACAGATATCATCAATTGCATCATTGATGCTATTTTGATAAGCATTTTATTATCAATTTTCGCGGGACTTCATCATGCAATTTCGTCTGATGCGTAATTTTCTGGTGGTAGCCGAAGAGCTCCATATGCACCGCGCCGCGGAGCGTCTGAACATGGCGCAACCTGCGCTGAGCCAGCAGATTAAAGCGCTGGAGGCGCGTCTGGGCGTCACACTGTTTAGCCGGGCACATCGTCGCTTAACCCTGACGCCTGCCGGTGACGCGTTTCTGGTCAAAGCCCGGCTTGCAATTGCGATGACCGAGCAGGCCGTGCTGGACGCCAGACAAACCGCCCGTGGCGAACAGGGGGTGTTGAATCTGGGATGTGTATCGAGTGCGATGTTTGACGATAAGCTGCCTGCAACGCTGCGCCAGCTGCACGAGAACTGGCCCGCAATTGCCATTTCGCTGATGACCGGGAACGTGCAGACGCTTTACGAAACCGTGCAGACCAACCAGCTGGACGTGGCGATTATCCGGGCTCCGCTGCCTGCGTTACCTGACGATCTGCAATCTCGCCCCTTTACCTCAGAGAAAACGGTGCTGGCGCTGCCTCGCCAACACCCCCTGGCCACGTCATCCGCACTGACACTTTCATCCGTGAAGGACGAAAAGTGGATCTCGCTGCGCGATCCGCAAGGCATGGGGCTGGAACAATATTTCTATGACGCCTGTAACGGTGCGGGTTTCCAGCCGGAGGTGGTGCAGAATGCCACCGACGTGCCCACCGTCATCAGCCTTGTCGCGGCGGGATTTGGTATTGCGCTCTTGCCCGCCTCAGCAAGGGCGGTGAACGTCGGGAATGTGGTTTACGTCGACATTATTGATCGGCTCAGGGAGAGCGAGCTGACGCTGGTTTGTCACCGAATCATTCGTTCTGAAGTCTTAAAAAAATTCCTCACCACCGTTGCTCAGGGTTGACGCCCGGCGGCCAGCAGCAGTTGTTCGCGCAGCCAGGCGTTCGCCGTGTCCTGACTGTTTTTAGGATGCCAGAACATGCTGATGGCGATCGGCTGGAGTGGCAGCGGGGGCGGGAAAATATCCAGCGTGGTGGCGAACTGCTGCAACATGCGTCCCGGTAAGGTGCAAATCAGGTCAGTCCCCGCCACCAGAGGCGGTGCCATGGCATAGCTTTGCGTGGACATCACCACGTTGCGCTGATATCCCAGCCCGGCCAGCGTCTGGTCGACAAAGCCGGTAAATGGATCGCCCTGGGAGGAGACCACCAGATGAGAGAGGGCGCAATACTGCGCCAGATCCAGTGGCCCCGTGCCGCGAGGATGTCCTTTGCGCTGGGCGGTGGCAAATGCGTCTTCAAACAGTTTGCGTCTGACCCAGCCATCGTGCGCGCCCGCACTCACGCCAATGTAAATATCAACGTCGCCACTTTCCAGCTGCTGGGGCAGGTTCACCCACTCCGGCAGGGCGAAACGCAGGCGGATCCCCGGCGCTTCACGTCTGATGTGATTCAGCAGTTCAGCCCCAAGCATCAGGGCCGGGTTTTCATGCAGGGCAATGACGAACGTGCGATTGCTCTCGCGGGGGTTAAACCCGGTAGGGGCAAGCATCGCGCTGATGCCACGCAGAACGGCCGCGACCTGAGGCCTCAGCGCCTCGGCTCGGGGTGTGGGCAACACCCCACGTCCATGTGGGGAAGGGATAAACAACGGCTCGCCAAAAATGGCACGCAGGCGCGAAAGACGGGCTGACAGCGCGGGCTGGCTGACCCCCAGACGTGCGGCGGCGTGCGTGATATTCCGGTCGGTGAGCAGTGCATCCAACGTCAATATCAGGTCAATATCCAGGTCTGAAAATGGCGTCATGTTGTTTTCCGTTGTTTATTTAGCTGTGCTGGCGTCCCGGTTGGTATAGGTAACCGGAACCCAGGCATAGCCCGCGCGTTCGCCTTTGGTGACATAACCGATACCGGGGAACGGCAGGTGTGGCGCGGCAACCAGATCTCTGTTTTTGACAAAGTCGTCAAAGGCCTGCTTGCGCACACGGGCTGCTCCGTCCTGATCTTCATCGTAGGCGATGGTCACATCAGGCTGCGGGAACTGTACCGCAGCGACGTGGATAATGTCGCCCACGAAGGTAATTTTCTCGCCTTTACTTTCCAGCGTATAGAAGGCCGAGCCCGGTGTATGCCCGGGGTGAACCGTTCCGGTAATACCCGGCAGCAGCGCTGATGTACCGGTAAACGGCACCACTTTGCCGGCATCAAGATACGGTTTTAAGGTCTTCTGTGCCACGTCAAAGTAGTTCTGATCGTAACCGGTTTTTTTTTGATTCTCTTCATTGAAGAAAAAGTCGATATCCGGTTTCCCCACGAACACGCGGGCGTTGGTAAATACCGCCTTACCGTCCTTTATCAGGCCACCGGAATGATCGGAATGCGCGTGCGTCAGTAAGATTTCCGTGATGTCCTGCGGTTTGATCCCCTGCGTTGCCAGGCTCTCGATTAAACGCCCGCCGTTGCCCGGACCAAAAAGCTGGCCGGAACCGGTATCGACCAGAATTTTGTGTCCCGGCAGCGCAATCAGAAAGGCGTTAATGGAGACCTCAACCGGGTTCGCCTGGAAATTTTTCGCCAGTAACGCATCGGTTTTTTGCTCTGTGGTCCGGCGCAATAGCGTGTGCAGATCCTGCGCGACGCTGCCGTCCGTAAACGACGTAACCAGTACGTCGCCCACCTGAACGCTGTAACCGCCCGCCGGTTGTTTCACCACGTGCTGAGGCGTCTCTGCCAGGGAGTGCAGCGCAGGGTAGAAGAGCAGTGAACTGGTGATGAGCGTAGAGAGGGCAAGTTTCTTGACAGTAAGCATGATGATCTCCTTTAGAAAGTCCTCATCTTACTTATGCATCAAAATTTAAGAACCCGCTCAAAAGTGATAGGACCTATAAATGGGATGGATAGCTCAGTGGGTGGCCGGGCAACGGCAATACCGTGCCCGGCGGGCAGATTGTTACGGCTTCCAGCTATCCGGCGTGGCTTTTGACCATGAGCCATAAGCGGCATTAGGCAGCACAATCCAGTCATTGCCAAAATGCTCTGCGCTTGCCTCAACCAGCTCGCGCTGCTGCTCACTCGGTTTTTTGTTTTTAAACTGCACGGCGAAATCCGGCAGGCTGTCGCCAAACAACATAATGATCTGTTGCTTTTTAAGGATGCTCTGGCGGCGCTCTTCTTTACTCACCGTATCCAGAAGCACGCTGTCGCCCGAGACCTGCGGCAGGCCAAGGGATTTTAACGTGTTGATGGTATCTGCTTTATTTTCCTGCATGCGGTCAGAGACGTAGTAGATACGCACCTTGCTTTGATTCACATGCTCAAGAAACGCCTTCGCGCCGGGGATCAGGCCGGGTTTTCCCTGTTTTTCCCAGTCGCTCCAGGTATCCCATTGGGTGTAGTCATGGCACTGTTCCATGTCGCGCACCAGCAGCGGGGTGTTGTCGAGCACGGTTTCATCCAGATCCATGACCACCGCGTAATTTTCTGGCGTTTTCAGATCTTTCACTTTCTCGTCAAAACGGCCGGTGGCAAAACGGTACGTCTGCAGCTGAAGCGCCATGATTTCAGCTGACTTCTGCTGGTAGCGCAGCGCCATTTCGTAGGCTTTTGGTTCACACAGTTCATTATTTGCCGCGGTAGCGGTTGCGCTCAACATCGGTACTGCCACCAGTAATGCCTTAGCTATTGAATTCATTATTGTTTCCTTAACACCCTTGTCAAAATGACGAAAGCGTAATGAATTTAAGTGACAGAAAAATGACGGTTGCACGTTGGGGCTCTGTTGAAACGTGCTTTCGATCCTGAACTAAGCTTGTACTTCATTCCGCGTAAAATGTGGGTCATTCGAGGACAATGAATGGAATTCAGGACATTTCAAAAGCAGTGGGGTGCTGAGTTTATTTCCGGTGACGTTGTACGTTTTCGCGTCTGGGCTGAGGGACAACAACAACTTACGCTACGTCTGGCAGAACGCGATCTGCCCATGACGGCGGTCGGTAACGGCTGGTTCCAGATTGACGTACCTGGCGTGACGCATGGCACCGAGTATCAGTTCGTTTTACAGGACGGCATGGCGGTACCTGACCCCGCATCGCGGGCGCAGAAAGGGGACGTTAATGGCCCCTCCGTGGTGATTGATCCCGGCCGCTATCAGCCCATCAACCCAGACTGGGCAGGGCGACCGTGGGAAGAGACGGTGATTTACGAACTGCATATTGGCACCTTTACACCGCAGGGCACCTTCCGGGCGGCTATCGACAAGCTGCCGTATCTGGCTGAACTCGGCATCACTCAGCTTGAAGTTATGCCGGTTTCACAGTTCGGTGGCAGCCGCGGCTGGGGCTATGACGGCGTATTGCTGTATGCCCCGCATTCCGCCTATGGCACGCCGGAGGATTTTCACGCGTTCATCGATGCGGCGCACGGCCTGGGCCTTTCTGTCGTGCTGGATATCGTACTCAACCATTTCGGCCCGGAAGGAAACTACTTACCCTTGCTGTCACCCGCGTTTTTTGATGAGCAGAGAATGACGCCGTGGGGTAACGGTATCGCCTATGAACGGGAGCCGGTCAGACACTACATTCTTGACGCGCCCCTGTTCTGGCTGACTGAATACCGTCTGGATGGCTTACGGTTTGATGCCATCGACCAGATTAAAGATACGGCGTCGAAACATATTCTTCAGCAGATCGCGGAAACGATCCGCGAAGCGCTCCCGGATCGTCATATCCATCTCACCACCGAGGACAGCCGTAACGTGATTTTCCTGCATCCTCGGGATGAGAAGGGAGCCACGCCGCTGTTTACCGCCGAGTGGAATGATGATTTCCACAACGCCGCCCACGTCTTTGCCACCGGCGAAACGCATGCCTACTATCAGGATTTTGCCTTCGAACCGGAAAAAAAATTCGCCAGAGCACTCGCAGAAGGGTTTGTCTATCAGGGTGAGGTCTCGTTGCAGACCGGACACTCACGCGGGGTGGAATGCCACACCCAGCCGCCGACCTTCTTTGTCGATTTTATTCAAAATCACGATCAAACCGGTAACCGCGCCCAGGGCGAACGGCTTATTACCCTGGCGGGCGCGGATAAAACCCGCGTTCTGCTCGCCGCGCTGCTGCTGTCACCCCATATCCCGCTGCTGTTTATGGGCGAAGAGTATGGCGAAACCAACCCGTTCCTGTTCTTTACGGATTTTCATGGCGATCTGGCGAAAGCCGTGCGGGAAGGGCGGGCAAAAGAGTTTACCGGCCACAGCGGACACGATGGCGATGTACCGGATCCGAATGACGAGCAGACTTTTGCCCGCTCAAAACTGGACTGGCACAACGTGACGACTGCGCAGGGTAAATCCTGGCTGCGCTTCACGCGAAGTCTGCTTGTCCTGCGGCATCGCTATCTTGTGCCGTTACTTCGCCCTGGCGGCACCGTTGAGGGCAAAATCGTTAAGACCGCTCCCGGTATGGTGGCGGTGAGCTGGTCTTTCCCGACGGGGACATTGTCGCTGGCGCTGAATATCGGTAATAAGCCCGTTGACGTTCCTGCGCTGGCAGGCGAAACGCTCTTTAGCTGGCCGGAGGCCGCTGAGGTGTTAGTGCCAAACAGCATTGTCGTTCGTTTTGCAGATGGAGACGCATCATGATCCCTTGTGCCACATACCGAATACAGTTCCGCAATGGCATGACCTTTGATCGCGTGGTGGAGCTGGTGCCATACCTTAAAGACCTCGGGATCAGCCATCTCTATGCCTCACCGATATTTACCGCCACCACCGGTTCAACCCACGGTTATGACGTCACCGATCCTAACGAAATCGATCCCGCCATTGGCGGGCGCGCCGGTTTCGACCGCATGACGGCGGCACTCAGGCAGGCGGGAATGGGGCTCATTCTGGACATCGTCCCTAACCATATGTCGACCTCGCTGGAAAACCGCTGGTGGCGGGACGTTATCGCGTTTGGTCAGCAAAGCCGTTACGCGCACTATTTTGATATTGACTGGTCGCGCCCGCTGACGCTGCCGTTCCTTGGCGACACCTTTGAGGCCGAGCTGGAGAAGGGGGCAATTGCTCTGAAACGTGACAGTGTCACCGGCGAGGCCGCGCTGGTCCACTATGACACAGCCTATCCGCTTAACCCCGGAACATGGGCTGCGGAGAAAAGCATCGAGGCGATCCACGAGGCGCAGAGCTGGCGGCTGATGTCCTGGCGGGAAGCGCCGAAACAGCTCTCATGGCGGCGCTTTTTTGAAATTACCGGCCTGGTGGGCGTCAGAGTGGAAGACGAGGGGGTGTTTCAGGATACGCATCGCCTGATCCTCGAGCTCGTGCATACCGGCATTGTCGACGGGTTGCGCATTGACCATATCGACGGGCTGGCCGACCCGCTGGGTTACCTGCAGCGGTTACGGCAGGCAACCGGTCCCGACTGTTATATCACGGTGGAAAAAATTCTCGCCAAAGGGGAACAACTGCCTGTGGAATGGCCGGTATCCGGCACCACCGGATATGAGTTTATCGCCTCGCTGGCCGAAGTGCTGGTCGACGATAATAACCTCGGACGGCTGGAAAAAATCCACGACGAGACGCTGGGCGTGACGGTCGATCGCCATGCGGAACTTCGCAACGCTAAAGGGCTGATGACCGATCGCAATTTTGAGGGTGAATTCACAACGCTGCTTAACATTGCCACCGACCTTGCCCGATGCAACGACATTGACGTGCCGCAGGACGACATACGCTACACGCTGCGCGAACTGCTGATTGCGTTTCCGGTCTACCGCACCTACGGCACCGCCGACGGGTTAACCGCCCCGGATGTCGCGCTGTTGAACCGCGTTGTTGCCAGCGTCGACGCACCGGAACCGGCGTTAAGCCTGTTGGTGAGGATCCTCACCGGCGACCTGGACGCCAGCAGCCGCGATGCAGCCTCGCTGTTCAGAACCCGCTTCCAGCAGCTTACCGGGCCGCTGATGGCGAAATCGGTGGAAGATACGCTCTTTTTCCGCCATAACCTCGAGCTCGCCCTGAACGAAGTGGGGGCCGATCCCACCCCGCGCGCGTTCTCGTTATCCCGCTTTCACCAGGAGATGCGCATCCGTCTGGCCCGTCAGCCCGATGCGCTGCTGGGGACCTCCACGCACGACACCAAGCGCGGGGAAGACGCGCGGGCGCGCCTCTACACCCTGACGGAAGCCCCGGAACAGTGGGGTGAAAATCTGGCGCGCTGGCGACAGATGAACCAGACCCAGGTGCGTTTTCTCAATGACGGTACCGCGCCAAACGCGGCCGATACCTGGATGATCTACCAGGCGCTGGCGGGCGTCTGGCCTGCAACGTTGTCGCCTGACGATGGTGAAGGGCTGAAGTCTCTCGAAGCGCGTTTCCTCGGGTTTATTGAGAAAGCGCTGCGCGAGGCCAAACAGCGTACCGACTGGATCGACAGCAATGAGAGCTATGAGAGCGTGGTGCTGAATTACGTCCGGCACTTGCTGTCCCCTGAGAACACGCTGTTCCTGCATGATTTCTCGTCCTCCCTGCAACCCTTTATCCGCGCCGGGCTGATGAACAGCCTGAGCCAGACGGTGATCAAACTGACGGCGCCGGGCGTACCGGATATCTATCAGGGAAGCGAGGCGCTTAATTTTAGCCTGGTCGACCCGGATAACCGGCTGGAGCCGGATTTCGCCACGCTGAGGCAAAACCTGAGCAGCGCCGACGCAAAGCTCTTTGCCGACGAACAGCAGTGGCGAAACGGCAGGGTGAAGCAGTATGTCACCGCCACGCTGTTACGCGTCCGGCAGCACTATTTACCGCTCTTCCAGTACGGCGACTGGCTGCCGCTGAAGGTCAGCGGCGAGCGCGAGGAAAACCTGATTGTCTACGCGCGCGTGAAGGACGGGGAGGCGCTGATTGTTGCCGTACCGCGTCTGGTTTTTGCTACCCCCACAAACGAAACGCTGTGGGCCAACACTTCGGTCGTCATCCCCGAAGAGCTTTCCGGGAAACGCTACCGGGATCTGTTTACCGGTGAACGTCGGGCGCTGCGGGAGACGCTGGATTTAACGTCTGAAACAGGAAGTTTGTTAGTTCTGCTTACCTGCGAATAATCGTGGAGAACGAAAATGGCAAAGGAAAATACGTTTGACATACGGGCCGGTCATGGCCAGCAGCTGGGTGCAAATTATGACGGGAAAGGGGTTAACTTCGCGCTTTTTTCAGCTCACGCCGAGCGGGTGGAGCTCTGTCTGTTTGACCCCTCCGGTAAAACGGAAATCGCCCGTCTGGAGCTGCCGGAATATACCCACGAGATCTGGCATGGCTATGTGCCCGACCTCCAGCCCGGCGCGCTGTATGGCTATCGCGTCTACGGGCCTTATGATCCGGAAAACGGGCATCGCTTTAACCCGCATAAGCTGCTCATCGATCCCTATGCCCGTGAACTGGTGGGCGATATCGACTGGAATGATGCCCATTTTGGCTACGAACTGGGTCATGACGCGCTGGATGTGAGCTTTGATACGCGTGACAGCGCGCCGTTCACTCCAAAATGCAGGGTCATCGATCCGAATGCGTTTGACTGGCAGGACCATCAGCGGCCAGCGATCCCCTGGCCGCATACCGTGGTCTATGAGAGCCATGTGAAAGGTTTCACCCAGCTCAACCCGGCGATACCGCCCGAGCTGCGAGGCACCTTTGAAGGCATGGGGCATAAAGCCTCGGTCGATTACATCAAAAGTCTGGGTATCACCGCCGTCGAGCTGCTGCCGGTTCACTGGTTCCCGGACGATCAGCACCTGCTGGACCGCGGCCTGAAGAATTTCTGGGGCTATAACACGCTGGGCTTTTTTGCGCCCGCGTCACGTTATTACGGCCCGGCAGGGATCCAGGGTTTTCGCGATATGGTCCGCGCCTACCATGACGCGGGTATCGAGGTGATTCTGGATGTGGTCTATAACCACACGGCAGAGGGCAATGAGCTTGGCCCGACGCTCTCGTTCAAGGGTATCGATAACTACAGCTATTACCGCACCTTGCCGGATCAGCATCGCTATTACATCAATGACACCGGCACGGGGAATACGGTGAACACCTCACACCCGCGTGTGCTGCAGATGATCATGGATTCGCTGCGCTACTGGGCGGAATCGATGCATATCGACGGTTTTCGCTTCGATCTGGGCACGATACTGGGGCGCGAGCCAGAAGGGTTCGATCCGCGCGGCGGCTTCTTTGATGCCATGACCCAGGATCCGGTTTTATCAAAACTCAAGCTCATCGGTGAGCCCTGGGATATCGGCCCCGGCGGCTATCAGGTGGGCGGATTCCCGCCCGGCTGGGGCGAGTGGAACGACAAATATCGCGATACCGTTCGTGAATACTGGCGGGGCGATAACGTTCCCACTGATTTTGCCGCCCGCCTGCTGGGCTCGGGCGATCTCTATGATTTACGCGGGCGTCGCCCGTGGGCCAGCGTCAACTTTATTACCGCGCATGACGGCTTCACGCTGAACGATCTGGTGTCGTACAACGAGAAACACAACGCCGATAATGGTGAAGAGAACAACGACGGGCATAACGATAACCGCTCGTATAACTATGGCGAGGAAGGCCCGACCGAGAACCCGGACATTATTGCCACCCGTGAACGGCAGAAACGGAACTTCCTCACCACGCTGTTGTTCTCCCATGGTACACCGATGCTGCTGGCCGGGGATGAGTTTGGCCGGACGCAAAAAGGGAACAACAACGGCTATTGCCAGGACAGCGAGATCTCCTGGATCAACTGGAAAGGGTTGTCAGAAAACGACGTCGCGCTGCGTGAGTTTACCCGGCACCTGATTGCGCTTCGGGCGAAACAGCCGCTGCTGCGCCGGGAGAGCTGGCGAGACGGTCTTGAGATCCGCTGGTTTAACGCCGGAGGAGGACCGCAGCAGTCTGAGCAATGGGAGGAAGGCTCGACAATCGGCGTCTCCATCAGCCGGCCCGATCTCATCCAGGAGGAGGGGATCTGGCACGACGTGCTGATGCTGTTCAACCCCTTCGAAGGCGCCGTGTCGTTCCAGATCCCGCAGTTTGGTGAAGGAGGCTGGGTGCTGGAGCTCTCCACGGCGGGGGAGGTTGCCACGGGCGAGGTCATCACCCGGACCGTGGATTACGAACTGGCGGGGCGCAGTATTACTCTCTTCAGACGCCCGTGATGTCAAAGTGATGCCGCCGCCCGTGCGGCGGTGTCATACAGGGATGAAATGGTGCGCAGCAGCTGGGCGGTATCACCGATAGCGGCACCCGAAATCCCGCTTTCGGCATGTATGTTGATCAGACACGCTTCGCGCACATCCCGGTATTTCATGCACAGTGCTTTTCCCGCCTCCGTGGTGGAAAAGAAAAGCTCTTTTCCTGCCTTTTCACTGGTGACGTAGCCCGCCTTGACCAGCTTTTTCAACGCGTAAGTCACCACGTGGGTGTCTTCCACGTTGAGCACAAAACAGATATCGGCCAGCTTCTTCTTGCGACTGCGGTGATTCACATGATGCAAAAGCGAGACGTCAAAGGCCCCCATATCCGGCTCACCGGCCGCGGTCATGCAGCGCACCATCCATTTATTGAACGCGTTACTGGTCATGATCAGCGCGTACTCCAGCTCCGATAGCTCCGCGCAGCGCTCGGAAACCAGATGGCGGGAGGAGACGATCCGGCCGTCGTTAATATCGTCGTGATTCATTGATGCAGCACTTTTCTTCAGGGTCATAACGTTCCTTACGGGAGTGTGGCTGTTGCCCGGAAATGTAAACTCATCGATAAAATAAGAACATTTTATTGATAAATTGTTTACATGTTTTTGCGGTTCAGATATAGCTTTTTAACGCAGGTTTTCGAAGCCTGACGGAAAACACAACATCGCTCGCCGCAAATTAAAAAAATAGCCGTCGGCGCGCAACGCTCACTTTGGATAGGGTAACGTTTATGGACGGTTCTACACTGTTGCCGCTTATCGGGATCCCGGTGGTGGTTATTGGTTTTGCCCTGCGCTTCAACCCGCTACTGGTGGTCGTGGTAGCTGGGCTGACGACGGGTCTGCTGGTTGGGATGGATTTCGGCATGCTGCTGGAAACCTTCGGCGAGAAGTTCGTCAACAGCCGCTCTCTGGCTACATTCATTCTGATCCTGCCGGTTATTGGTCTGCTGGAATATTACGGTCTAAAAGAGCGCGCACAGGCGTGGGTGGCGAAGATCGCCAGCGCCACTTCGGCGCGTATTCTGATGATCTATTTTGTCGCCCGCGAGGGGACGGCCGCGCTGGGGCTGATGTCGCTGGGTGGTCATGCCCAGACGGTGCGTCCGTTGCTGGCACCGATGGCCGAAGGGGCGGCGCTGAACGAGTACGGCGAACTGCCCCAGCATATTCGCGACAAAATCAAAGCCCATGCCGCCGCGTGCGACAATATCGCGGTGTTTTTTGGCGAAGATATTTTTATCGCCTTCGGGGCGGTGCTGCTGATCGACGCTTTCCTGAAGGAGAACGGTATTCAGGGTATTGAACCGCTGCATATCGGCCTGTGGGCGATCCCGACGGCGATTGCGGCATTGATTATTCATATGACGCGTCTGCTGAGGCTGGATGCCAGCATCCGCCGTGACGTGATGGCGTGGAAAGCCGGGCAGGGAACGCAGGAGATCGCGCCATGATGACACTGCTCACCATTAATCGCGTGTACTACCTGATTGGCTTCGTCGTGATGTTGCTGGTGGTCATGACCCTGCGCGATCGCGCCAACCCCAAACGTTTTACCACGGCACTGTTCTGGTTTCTGTTCGGTGGGATCTTCCTGTTCGGTGACCTGATGGTGCAGGAGCTGGGCCGCTCGCTGGCGTACCGGATCATTGGCGGCGCCGTGATTGTAATTGCCCTTCTGGCAGGCTTTGGGCTGGTCGGTAAAGGGCAGTACAAAATGGCCAGTGAGCCTGAGCGTATTGCCTCATCAAACCGGCTGAAAAACTGGCTGTTTTTACCGGCCCTGATGATCCCGGTGGTGACGGTTATCGGCACGCTGTTCCTGAAAGGGGTGTCGATTGGCGGAGTTTACCTGCTCGATCAAAAACAGCTCACGCTGGCGGCGCTGTGCGTGGCCTGTGTGGCGGCCATCCTTACCGGCTGGTGGCTGACAAAAGGTACGCCGCTGCATGCCGTCCGTCAGTCTCGCCGCCTGGTGGATACCATTGGCTGGGCGGTGATCCTGCCGCAGATGCTGGCCATGCTGGGCGGGGTTTTTGTGGTGGCCAATACCGGCAACTCCGTGCAGAAGGTGGTCAGCCTGTTTGTGAACCCGGACAGCCGCTTTATGCTGGTGGTGATTTACTGCGTCGGCATGGCGCTGTTCACCATGATCATGGGTAATGCCTTTGCGGCCTTCCCGGTGCTCAGCGCCGGTATCGCCTTACCGTTTCTGATCCACGTGCATCACGGTAATCCGGCACCGCTGCTGGCGATTGGTATGTACGCTGGCTATTGCGGCACGCTGATGACGCCGATGGCGGCGAACTTCAACATCGTTCCCGCCGCGTTACTGGAGCTGAAAGACAAATATCAGATCATTAAGATCCAGATCCCGACCGCGTTAACCCTGCTGGTGGTCAACGTGTTCTTAATGTATTTCCTCGTGTTTCGCTAAGCGTGGCAACCTAAGGAGCTGTGATGGAATTAACGCAACACCAGGCTGATGCTTTTGCCAGAATGCCTTTGACCTATCTGCGCCAGGAATACCCGAACCATATTATGCATCTGCTCAATGATGACGGGGACGTCCTGCCGCCGCGCGAACTGCATCCCATTTTTTATGGCTGTTTTGACTGGCACTCGGCGGTACACGGCTACTGGCTGCTGCTGCGCTGCCTGCGCCTCTACCCGGAACTGTCGTGCCGGGATGACATTATCACGCTGTTTGCCGACCATCTCACGCCAGAAAAGGTGGCGCAGGAGCTGGCCTATTTCAACGCGCCGTTCCGCGCCTCGTTCGAGCGTCCGTATGGCTACGGCTGGCTGCTGGCACTGGCCCAGGAGCTGAAACAGTCATCGCTGCCGCAGGCAGCAGGCTGGTATCAGACGCTTGCGCCGTTAACGCAGGACATTCGCAACCGTCTGGTGGATTACCTCAGTAAGCTGACGTACCCGATTCGGGTTGGCACGCATTACAACACCGCGTTTGCCCTCGCGCTGGGGATCGATTACGCCCGGGCGGTGGAAGATAACGCGCTGGAGAGTGCCATTCTGGAGGCGGCGACGCGGTTTTATCTCGCGGATACCCAGTATCCGGCTCACTATGAACCGGGGGGCGATGAGTATGTGTCCGGCGCGCTGACAGAGGCTCTGCTGATGAGCAAGGTCGCGGAGAATTTCCCGGCCTGGTTCGACGCGTTTCTGCCGAATATCGGGGCTGTTTCAGCGCTGATGAACCCGGCAGAAGTGAGCGACCGTACCGACCCCAAAATTGCGCATCTGGACGGATTAAACCTCAGCCGCGCCTGGTGCATGAAGCATATTGCCAGTGCGCTGCCGGAGGATCATCCGGCGCAGCAGGCGCTGCGTGATGCGGTGGCGAAACACCTGAAGGCGAGCGTCGGGCATGTTGTCGGCAGCCACTACAGCGGTGGGCACTGGCTGGCGAGTTTTGCGCTGCTGGCGCTGGAGTAAATATGGGGGCAGCGTCGCAGGACGCTGCCCTGGCAATTATGCCGTAGCCTGTCGCGCGCGACGCAGTCGGCTAACGCTAAATAATACTGACGCAGTTGACGCGATCACCGCGATCCACAGCGCAATATGAACGGCACCGTCATCCAGCATTTGATGATCTGACCCTGCGGTCGCAGCCAGCAAAACTCCCACCACGGCGGCACCGAGACACTGGCCGAACGTTCTGACGATGGACAACACCCCGGATGCATAGCTGGCGTACTCCCGGGCAACGTTAGAGAGCATTTCACGGTTATTGGGACTCTGGAAACAGCCAAAGCCGATACCGCACACCAGGCTCCTGAGACAGATATCCCAGGCAGAAGGGCCGGCAGGCAGCGTCGCCAGCAAAATCAACCCAACGACAAAAATCATCAGTCCAAGTGTGGAGATCAACGGGGCGGAGATCGTGTCTGCCCAACGGCCCGCGTGCGGCGCAATGAGTACGATACCTATCGGCCAGGGGGTGAACAATAAAGCCGAGATCGCCGGGCTATAGCCGTACACGCTCTGAAACAGAAACGGCAGCGCGATAAAGGTAATGCCCTGACTCACAAACGAGGCCAGCGAGGTTAGCGCGGCGAGGGTAAACCGTCCGTTGCTGAATATCACCGGCGGCAGGATGGGGTTCCGGGCGCGGCGGATATGCCAGACAAAAGTGATAAGACTGACTGTGGCGACAAGTGCCCAGCAAACCGTGCTGATGGCGTGCGCTCTATTCTCTACGCTGTTTGCCGCCATGATCATCGACCCCAGCAGGATCACGGACAGCAGGGCACCGGGCACGTCGAACGGGGACGTATCAGAGGCCGTCGCCCGCGGAAGCGCTTTCCAGGCCAGCAGCAGGGCAACGGTACCGGGAATAATGTTGATCGCGAACAGCCATTGCCAGCTCAGTACGTCGAGTATTGTTCCGCCCAGCACCGGTGCAATAGCGGTGCTGGCGGCGATAAGCAGGGCGTGCAGCCCCAGAAAGCGGCCAAGCAGCCGACCCGGGAATACCGAGCGCAGGATCGCCGGGGCAATACTCAGCGTGGCCGCGCCGCCGATACCCTGCAAAATACGCATCCCGATCAGCATTTCCGGCGTTGTTGCCAGCGCGCAGCCGAGCGAGGTCAGGGTAAACGTAGCCAGTCCTGCCAGAAACACCGGGCGATAACCGACGCGCGCGGCGAGGGCGGCGAAGATGGCTAACGTCATTGCCGCAGACAGCAGGTAACCGTTGGCGAACCAGACTGCGACATTCGCGGGCACCTGCATCGCGTTGGCCATTGATGGCAGGGCAATGTTGATCATGGTGCCATCGAAGACGCCCATCAACGTGGTGGTCATCACCGCAGCCATCACCCGGGCGCGTTCATGTCCCGGTAACCCTTCGTCGCCGGGTTGGTTTGAAAAGAGCGTCATCGTGTTATCTCCAGGCAAGAATGTTGATGACGACACTATAGTAATGGGTTATACAGGGCGGAAGACGCAGCATTTGCACTTATACGTTGCATCAAACGCCCTGTATGAGGAGGTTTTGTGACCGATCCTGATTTCAACTTGCTTGTCGCACTCGACATCCTGCTGGCTGAAGCCAGCGTGGCGGGGGCGGCGCGGCGTCTTAACCTGAGCACCTCAGCCATGAGCCGCACGCTGAGCAGGCTTCGTGAGGTCACCGGCGATCCGATTCTGGTGCGGGCCGGGCGTCAGATGGTGCTGACTCCGTGGGCCGAAGCCACCCGGGATCGCGCCCGACATGCGCTGCATGAGGCAAGGGCGGTGCTACAGCCTTCAACGGACACCTTCCGGGCAGAAAATCTTGAACGGGTGTTTACCGTCAGAGCCAATGATGGCTTTGTGGTGGCGTTTGGTCCATTGCTGATTGCGGCCGTTGCGGAAGCAGCGCCGGATGTCTGCATCCGCTTTGCTCCGAAACCGGAGAAAACGTCGCGTTATCTGCGGGAGGGGCTGGTTGACCTGGAAATTGGTGTGCAGAGCAACATGGGGCCCGAAATTCGTCTGCAGCGGCTCTTTGAGGACCGCTTTGTAGGCGCCGTGCGCAAAGGGCATCCACTGGCGGCGCTGCCAACAGTCAGCCTTGAGGATTATGTCGCCTGGGGTCATGTGGTGACCGCGCCAAATGGCTCATCACACGGTTTTGTTGATGATGCCCTGGCCGCGCGGGGGATGAAACGCAAAATCGCCAGCGTGGTGCCCGGTTTTCCGACTGCGTTATCCGTGGCGCTGGCGTCCGATCTGATTGCGATGGTCCCGGCATTGTATCTGCTCAATCAACCGATGATCGAGAACGTGCACATCTTTGAACTGCCGTTCAACACCCGGACCATTACCGTATCTCAGATGTGGCACCCGCGGATGGAACAGGATCCGGGCCACCGGTGGCTCAGAGAGAAGGTGCTAGCGGTGTGCCATCAGTCGCGGCACCGATAATATAAAACGGGTCGACACAGCATCGGATTCCACACGCACGTTGCCGTGATGCGCGGTGATGATGGATTTCACAATCGCCAGGCCGATCCCGCTGCCTTCGCCTTTTCGCTGTCTGGACGGATCCACCCGGTAAAAGCGGTCGAACAGCCGGGGCAAATGTGCCTCAGGGATCGGCTTGCCGGGGTTGGCAACGATCAGCTCGCACGCATTTTCCTTTTCGCTTACCGACACGGTCACCGTTTCTCCGTCCGGCGTATAGCGCAGGGCATTGGAGAGCAGGTTATTGATGGCTCTCCGGAACATCTGCGGATCGCCGTCTATCAGGCAGGGCGTGCCGTTAAAACGCAGCGTGATATGGCGTTCTTCCGCCCAGGCCTCGAAGAAATCAAAGACTTTCATCACCTCCGCGCTCAAATCAAAGGTTACCCTGTCAGGGATCAGCTGATTATTATCCGCCTGGGCCAGGAACAGCATATCGCTGACCATTCGGGTCATCCGGTTGTACTCTTCAAGGCTTGAGTACAGCACATCCTCCAGCTCTTTCGGCGAGCGGTTCTGGCTTAACGCAATTTCCGTTTGCGTTACCAGATTGGTGATCGGGGTTCTGATCTCATGGGCGATATCGGCAGAGAAATTTGCCTGACGGGTAAAGACATCCTCAATTTTTTCAATCATGTGGTTAAACGAGATCACCAGCTGCTCCAGCTCAACCGGCACCCGCGACGGCTCAAGCCTCGCATCCAGATTCTCTGAGGTGATATTTTTTATCGCATTGCTGACGTTACGCAGGGGCAGGTGTCCCTGACGTACCGCGATGCGAATGAGCAGAATAATCAGCAGGCTGATCGCCACCGCGATGGCAATCAGGTTCTTTTTCAGCGCCTCGAGGTAGTGAAGATGAAAATTAATGGAGAGGCCGATCAGCATGACATAGTGTTGGTCTTTTCCCTGCAATGTCGCCGTGCCGGACGAGGCGATAATCCGGTATGTTTCCATCTTCATGTCGGACCCGGCGTGCATCGCCTTGCCAGCGTCCTCCACTGACCAAAGAAACACATCCTGCGCGCGGCGATGGGCGCTGAAATCCGCGGTATTCACCGCTGGCCGGATGGCCTCGCCCTGTGAGCTGAAGAGCACATTGCCACGGGGATCGAGCAGCAGGACGGCAACGTTGCGATAGCTGGCCAGCGACTCTTTTATTTTGCTGATTTTCTTTTCATCCGGATCCGCGGGCGACTGCAGTATGCGGTGCATGGCGCGGCTGATTTGTTGCAGATCGCTGATATCCTGCTCGGCAAAGTGCTTTTCAACGGAGTGGAGCATAAACCAGGTAAACGCGAAAAAAGCCAGAATGGTGGAGAGGCTGATAAAGAACGTCAGGCGCAGAGCCAGGGAGAAGGGGCGTCTGGCGGGCTTACTCTGCATCAGGAACCTCCAGCATATAGCCCACGCCGCGCACCGTCTGGATCAGCTTCGGTTCGTAATCGTTGTCGATTTTGGCGCGTAACCGCTTCACCGCGACGTCAATCGCGTTGGTGTCGCTGTCGAAATTCATATCCCAGACCTGCGCGGCAATCAGCGAGCGGGGCAGCACTTCACCCTGATGGCGAACAAAAAACTCCAGCAGGCTGAACTCCTTGCTGGTGAGCAGAATGCGGTTTCCGGCGCGGTTTACCTTCCTTGATACGAGGTCGATGCTCAGATCTGCCACCGTAAACTGGCTCTCGGCGATCACCGTATTGCCGCGTCGTAACAGCGTTCTGACCCGGGCGAGCAGCTCAGCAAAGGCAAAGGGCTTAACCAGGTAATCATCCGCCCCCAGCTCCAGGCCTTTCACCCGGTGCTCAATGGTGCCGAGAGCCGACAGCAACAGGACCGGCATTCCCTTTCCGGCAGAGCGGAGCATGCGGATGATATCCCAGCCGTTCACATCAGGAAGCATGATATCCAGAATGAGCAGGTCATAATCGGCGGTCATGGCGAGATGGTAGCCGGTCAGGCCGTTGTCAGCGCGATCCACCACAAAGCCCGCTTCCGTAAGCCCTTTGCTGAGGTACTCACCGGTTTTAATTTCGTCTTCAACAATCAATATTTTCATCACGCTTACCCCGACTGGCTGCTCAGCACATTCTATTGCACCCGTGACCGTTAACAATGACTTACGCCATAAATGACAACATTGTCATTATCCTGTCACCCGTCAAACAGGACGCGTTCAGTAGAGTAGCCCTAAAAATACTCTGGAATTCATCTGAACCGCTATGTTCCTGCTAAAACGACTAAGCATCACTACGGTATTTATCCTGACAGGATGCGTCTCGCTGGCCCCTGAATACCAGCGCCCGACGTCACCGGTACCCCAGCAGTTTTCGCTGTCGCGTAACAGCCTGACGCCCGTGGAGGGCATGTATCAGGACACCGGCTGGCGCAACTTCTTCGTCGATCCGCAAATCGCGGGATTGATTACAGAGGCCCTGAAGAACAACCGCGATATAAAAATGGCCGCGCTGAAGGTTGAAGAGGCCCGGGCGCAGTTCAACGTGACGGATGCGGAGCGTTATCCTCAGCTGAACGCCTCCTCGGGCGTCACTTACAGCGGGGGGCTAAAGAGTGACAAACCCACCTCACAGCAGTACGACGCGGGACTTGCGCTTAGCTACGAACTCGACTTTTTTGGCAAGCTAAAGAACATGAGCGATGCCGACCGACAAAACTTTTTCGCCAGCGAAGAAGCCCGTCGTGCCGTGCATATTTTGCTTGTCGCTAATGTGTCCCAGAGCTATTTCAACCAGCAGCTGGCCTACAAACAGCTGCGTATCGCGCGCGATACGCTGTCAAATTATCAGCAGTCTTACGCCTTCGTTGAGCAACAGCTGGTGACGGGCAGTACGAACGTGCTGGCGCTGGAACAGGCCCGGGGGCAGATCGAAAGCACCCGGGCAGAAATCGCCAAAAGAGAGGGGGAGCTGGCACAGGCCAATAATGCCCTGCAACTGGTCCTCGGAACGTATCGCGCGCTATCGGGCGACGGCGGAATGAACGCCAGCGATATTGTGCCGGTAAAACTACCACCCCACCTTTCATCGGCAATATTGTTGCAGCGCCCGGATATTATGGAGGCGGAGTATCAGCTTAAAGCGGCCGATGCGAATATTGGCGCGGCGCGCGCCGCCTTTTTCCCGTCCATCTCCCTGACCAGCGGGCTTTCAACGGGCAGCACGGAATTATCTGGCCTTTTCACGTCCGGCAGCGGCATGTGGAAAGTTATTCCCCAAATAGACATTCCCATTTTTAATGCGGGCAGGAATAAAGCCAACCTGAAGCTGGCCGAAATTCGCCAGCAGCAGTCGGTTGTGAATTACGAACAAAAAATTCAGTCCGCCTTTAAACAGGTCGCCGACGCGCTCGCACTGCGGGACAGCCTCAGCCAGCAGCTTGCTGCGCAACAGCGGTATCTTGATTCGCTAAACATCACCCTGCAGCGTGCCAGAGGGTTATATACCCGCGGTGCGGTCAGTTATATCGAAGTATTAGACGCGGAACGCGCGCTGTTTTCCACGCAGCAGAACATTCTCGACCTTATTTATGCCCGACAGGTTAATGAAATTAATCTCTTCACCGCGCTGGGCGGCGGTTGGGTCGAATAACCATAATTAACTCAACAGGAAAATAATATGCGTAATTCAATGAAGGCCGTTGTATTCGGTGCGATCTCCATGATGTTTTCTGCCGGCCTGCAGGCCGAGGTTCATCAGCATGCAGAGATGAGTGCTGCCAGCGAAGGGGCCACAGAGCAGGTTGTCTCCGGGACTGGCATCGTGAAGGGCGTTGATCTCACAAACAAAAAGGTAACGATCGCTCATGAAGCCATCCCGGAAATTGGCTGGCCCGCCATGACCATGCGTTTCACCTTTACTGACGCAGACGAAAGTATTAAGGCCGTAAAAGTCGGCAACCGCGTGAAATTTTCTTTTGTGCAGCAGGGCAATATCTCTTTACTCAAGAGCATTAAATAGCGAGACACGGCATGGCATCGTTAAAGGTTAAATATGCTGCAATGATAATCGGCAGCCTTCTTGCGGGAGGGCTGATTGCAGTGACGGCGTGGCAGTATATTTATGCTGCAGAAAAAACAGAAATTACCCCGCCGGAACGAAAGGTGCTTTTCTGGTATGACCCGATGAAGCCCGACGTTAAATTCGATAAACCCGGTAAATCGCCGTTTATGGATATGGATTTGGTGCCGAAATACGCGGATGAGAATGACGATAAAAACGGTGCCGGTATCCGTATTGATCCGACGCAGGTTCAGAACCTGGGATTAAAAACGCAAAAAGTGACCCGCGGCACGCTGAATTATGCCCAGACCATCCCGGCCAACGTCAGTTATAACGAATATCAGTTTGTGATTGTGCAGGCACGATCCGAAGGCTTTGTGGAGAAGGTCTATCCCCTGACGACAGGCGATCGTGTGAAGAAAGGCACGCCGCTCATCGACATTACTATTCCGGAGTGGGTGGAAGCGCAGAGTGAGTTCCTTCTGTTGTCCGGCACCGGTGGCACGCCCACGCAGCTGAAAGGGGTGCTTGAACGGCTTCGTCTGGCAGGCATGCCGGAAGCGGATATTCAAAGGTTACGATCGACCCGCACGGTCCAGACCCGGTTTACCATCAAAGCCCCCATTGACGGGGTGATCACCGGCTTTGACCTGCGTACCGGGATGAATATTTCGAAAGATAAGGTTGTGGCACAGATTCAGGGGATGGATCCGGTGTGGATCAGCGCGGCCATACCTGAATCCATCGCGTATCTGCTGAAAGACTCCTCGCAGTTTGACATTTCGGTCCCGGCGTACCCGGACACGTCGTTTCATGTTGAAAAATGGAACATTTTGCCAAGCGTCGATCCTGCCACCCGTACGCTGCAGGTTCGCTTGCAGGTTTCCAACAAAGACGAACGGCTTAAGCCGGGCATGAATGCATATCTGAAGCTGAACACCCAAAGCCAGGAGATGCTGTTGATCCCCTCCCAGGCCGTTATCGATACGGGTAAAGAACAGCGGGTCATCACCGTTGATGCGGAAGGGCGGTTTGTGCCGAAGCAGATCCACGTTCTGCACGAATCCCAGCAGCAGTCCGCCGTAGGATCCGGCCTCAACGAAGGGGAGTCGGTGGTGGTTAGCGGTCTGTTCATGATTGATTCCGAAGCCAATATTACCGGTGCGCTGGAGCGTATGCGTCAGCCTGAAAAGAGTCATTCAGGCCATTGAGGAGACGACGATGATTGCATGGATTATCCGCGGCGCTGTCGCCAACCGTTTTCTGGTGATGATGGGGGCGCTGTTTCTTAGCGTCTGGGGAACATGGACCATCATCAATACGCCGGTGGATGCCTTACCCGATCTGTCTGATGTTCAGGTGATTATTAAAACGAGCTACCCCGGCCAGGCACCGCAAATTGTCGAAAACCAGGTGACGTATCCGCTCACCACGACCATGCTGTCGGTGCCGGGTGCGAAGACCGTGCGTGGGTTTTCACAGTTTGGTGATTCCTATGTGTACGTCATTTTTGAAGACGGGACCGATCTCTACTGGGCCCGCTCGCGCGTTCTGGAATATCTCAATCAGGTTCAGGGGAAGCTGCCTGCTGGCGTCAGTTCGGAAATTGGGCCAGACGCTACGGGCGTGGGCTGGATCTTTGAATATGCGCTGGTGGATCGCAGCGGTAAACACGACCTGTCCGAACTGCGTTCCTTGCAGGACTGGTTCCTGAAATTTGAGCTGAAAACCATCCCGAACGTGGCGGAAGTGGCCTCGGTCGGCGGGGTGGTAAAGCAGTATCAGATCCAGGTCAATCCGCTGAAACTGGCGCAATACGGCATCAGTCTGGCTGACGTGAAGCAGGCCCTGGGATCCTCTAATCAGGAAGCAGGGGGCTCATCGGTCGAAATGGCGGAAGCAGAGTATATGGTTCGGGCCAGCGGCTATCTTCAGACCATTGATGATTTCAATAACATCGTCCTGAAAACCGGCGAGAACGGAGTACCGGTTTATCTGCGTGATGTTGCTCGCGTACAAACCGGGCCTGAAATGCGGCGCGGGATCGCCGAGCTTAACGGGCAGGGAGAGGTCGCGGGCGGCGTGGTGATCCTGCGTTCGGGTAAAAACGCACGTGAAGTGATTACCGCGGTAAAAGATAAACTGGAGACGCTGAAGGCCAGCCTGCCGGAAGGTGTTGAGATTGTTACCACGTACGATCGCAGCCAGCTGATTGACCGGGCCATTGATAACCTGAGTTATAAACTACTGGAAGAGTTTATTGTGGTGGCCATCGTCTGCGCGCTGTTTCTCTGGCATGTGCGGTCTGCGCTGGTGGCGATTATCTCTCTGCCGCTAGGCCTGTGTATTGCTTTTATCGTCATGCATTTCCAGGGGCTGAACGCCAATATTATGTCCCTGGGCGGGATCGCCATTGCCGTGGGAGCGATGGTGGATGCCGCCATCGTGATGATTGAAAACGCGCATAAACGGCTTGAGGAGTGGGATCATCAGCACCCTGGCGAGCAGATTGATAACGCGACCCGCTGGAAGGTGATCACTAACGCCTCCGTTGAAGTTGGCCCCGCGCTGTTTATTAGCCTGCTGATCATCACCTTATCGTTCATCCCTATTTTTACCCTCGAAGGTCAGGAAGGGCGTCTGTTTGGTCCGCTGGCCTTTACCAAAACGTACGCCATGGCAGGCGCAGCCGCGCTGGCCATTATCGTCATTCCCATTCTGATGGGCTTCTGGATCCGGGGGAAAATTCCTGCCGAGAGCAGTAACCCGCTGAACCGGCTGCTGATTAAAGCCTATCATCCGCTGCTGCTGCGGGTGCTTCACTGGCCAAAAACAACCCTGCTGGTGGCGGCCTTGTCGATCTTCACGGTTATCTGGCCGCTGAGTCAGATGGGCGGCGAGTTTCTGCCGAAGATCAACGAAGGCGATCTGCTGTATATGCCATCAACACTGCCGGGCGTTTCTCCGGCTGAAGCGGCTGCGCTGTTGCAGACCACGGACAAGCTCATCAAAACCGTTCCTGAAGTGGCGTCTGTGTTTGGCAAGACCGGTAAGGCAGAGACCGCAACGGACCCCGCACCGCTTGAAATGGTGGAAACCACCATTCAGCTGAAACCCGAGGATCAGTGGCGACCCGGGATGACGATTGACAAGATTATTGACGAACTCGATAAAACCGTCCGTCTGCCGGGTCTGGCTAACCTCTGGGTGCCGCCGATCCGTAACCGCATCGACATGCTTTCTACCGGGATTAAAAGCCCAATCGGTATCAAGGTGTCAGGCACCGTTCTGTCGGATATCGACGCCACGGCGCAGAGCATTGAAGCGGTCGCCAAAACCGTACCCGGCGTTGTGTCTGCTCTGGCAGAGCGGCTGGAAGGCGGGCGTTACATTGATGTGGATATTAATCGTGAAAAAGCATCCCGCTACGGTATGACGGTGGGGGATGTGCAGCTGTTTATCTCCTCCGCCATTGGTGGCGAGACGGTAGGGGAAACGGTCGAGGGCGTGGCCCGGTACCCGATTAATATCCGTTATCCTCAGGACTACCGGAACAGCCCGCAGGCATTGAAAGAGATGCCGATCCTGACCCCGATGAAGCAGCAAATCACGCTGGGGGATGTGGCGGACATACGTGTCGTTTCCGGCCCGACGATGCTGAAAACGGAAAATGCCCGACCAACCAGCTGGATCTATATTGATGCCCGCGGCAGGGATATGGTGTCGGTGGTCAATGACCTTAAGACGGCCATCAACCAGAACGTGAAGCTGAGACCGGGAACCAGCGTGTCATTCTCCGGTCAGTTTGAGCTGCTGGAACATGCCAATAAGAAACTGAAGCTGATGGTGCCGATGACGGTGATGATTATTTTCATTCTGCTGTATCTGGCATTCCGCCGCGTTGATGAAGCCTTGCTGATTCTGATGAGTCTGCCATTCGCCCTGGTCGGGGGGATCTGGTTCCTGTACTGGCAGGGCTTCCATATGTCTGTCGCCACCGGCACCGGGTTTATTGCCCTGGCCGGGGTGGCCGCCGAGTTTGGCGTGGTGATGCTGATGTATCTGCGTCATGCCATCGAAGCGAACCCGGCCTTATCCCGACGGGAGACATTCACCGCACAAGCGTTGGATGAAGCCCTGTACCATGGCGCGGTTCTGCGTGTCCGGCCCAAGGCGATGACGGTGGCGGTTATTATTGCGGGTCTGCTGCCCATACTCTGGGGAACCGGCACGGGGTCAGAAGTTATGAGTCGGATTGCCGCGCCGATGATTGGCGGGATGATCACCGCGCCGCTGCTGTCGCTGTTTATCATTCCGGCGGCGTATAAGCTTATCTGGTTGCGCAGGTATAAAAAGCAATAAACAGACCCCGCCAGAGATGGCGGGGTTTTACGTTTTACGAGTCTGGTGCAAAAGTTTACGCCAGGCACGATTGTGCAGGGTAAAGAGCAGCATCTTATAGAAAGAAATAGAGTGGATGCAGTAACCGCTGAGCAGCAGCATAAAGATGCTTATCAACGCCGCGATGAGACTGACGCCCGGAACACTCGCACCGCTTAGCGCAGTCAGCAGATAGACTGTCGTTAACACAAGGCTCATAACCGCCAGCGTAAGATGCACCTGCACGGCACGCATGAGGCCTTTGCCAATCAGAAACATCGTCATGCCATTAATGCCTGAGAACAGCAGGGCGATCAATACCACCCATATAAATACGCTTTCGTAACTTAATTCTGGTTGTTATGGATACCTGAAAAAAGCCATCACGTCCCACCTCAATCTGAATAACATACTCTGCGGCAGGCAGGCTGATTACAGATTCTGGTTTTTTTGGTTTAGCTATCTCACTGACTTTGTATCAACAGGGGTGTTTTAGTTGCCGGATCAGAAATCCGGCGGATAACTTTGTTTGCAACTGAGCCAGTCGGTTGAGGGGGTAATGAGTCAGGTCCGAAGGTTAATTAATTTACAAATTTTCCATCGCCTTTTTCAGTCGGTCTGCCATAGACGGTTCGCCGGATTCACCAAAAAAACGCACCAGTTCTTTCAGTTGCGAAGACGTTAAACCTGCATTTATGGACATCGTGATATGTGCCTTCAGCTGTGGATCGACACCCGTCATGGCTGAAAGTGCGCCAACTGTCGCAAGTTCACGATTCAGCCAGTCCAGATTATCGCGGCTAAAAATATCTCCGAACAAATGGGTTTTCAGATACATATCTGCGGCAGGTGCAAATTCAAACAGCTGTCCTTTTACGGGCTGCCCGACGAGAGCTGTCTGATTTTGAGTTCCGATCTTTAGCATATCCTCTGGTTCGGGTAACGGGCCGGGTAACTGACCCTCAGCATCATGAATGCCTTTTGCTCTTCGTGTATTGATTACACTCATCAACTCTGTCAGTGCATTGAGGCTACGGGGAAACCCGGCATAGGCATAAAGCTGAACAAGAACTTCACGACAGTCATTGATTGTCAGTCCGGCATCAAGACCCCTCTGCAAAGCGGAATTCAGGGCGGGTATATTTCCCGCTGCGCCCTGAGCTGCAATCGCTGCGATATATTTCTGCTGTTCCATAAGGAAAGATTGCTGGCCGTTATTCATTGAACGGGTCTCCTTAACCTGAGAAGGTTGAGCATATAAGGCAGAACTAAAGGGTTAATGACAGTGTCATTGAAATGATTAACGCGTTTACTGCGCCTGATTTCATAACATTATCCTCAGGATTTTTTCCCGGCGGCGTACTCCTCGTCGGTAACGTGTTCCATCCAGTCAACAACTTTACCGTCCAGTGATTCAGCTATGGCAATATGAGACATCGCTGTTTCAGATGCTGCGCCATGCCAGTGTTTAACCCCGGCAGGTATCCATACAATATCACCAGGGCGAATTTCACGTACTGGCCCATTCCACTCCTGCACCAGTCCCGAACCGGCAGTGACAATCAACGTCTGTCCAAGAGGATGCGAATGCCACGCTGTGCGGGCTGAGGGTTCGAATGTTACCAGTGCACCGCCTGTGCGTGCAGGCTCAGTAGACTGGAAGGGAGAGTCTATGCGAACGGTTCCGGTAAAATATTCGGAAGGGCCTTTCGCTGAAGGTGCTGTACCAATACGCAATATATTAATCATGGTCTTGTTTTCCGTGGAGTAGGCAGGTGGTACCAGAATAGCCAGTGTTAAAACGGCTGACATCAGTGTTCTCATTCGTACTCCCTTATCAGTAATTAAACGGCAGGGGATGCTAATCGAACCATTATTACTTTAGTCGCTATGTGATTAGTTGATAAGATAAACATATCTGAACGTGTTGTTGCATGGTGCTCAACAATGATGCATGAAAACCTTAATGACCTCCGTGCCTTTGAAACAGTGGCCCGAGAAAAAAATTTCACACGTGCTGCTGCTCAACTCGGCATGTCACGATCAGGGCTAAGCCACGCTATCACCGCTATGGAAGCAAGGCTTGGCGTAAGGCTGCTTTCAAGAACAACACGCAGTGTTGCGCTAACTGAAGCAGGCAGGCGTCTTTTCGATACCCTGCAACCCATGCTAAGTAAGCTGGATAGTGAGTTAGCTTCTCTGCGCTCTCTGAGTGATAAGCCAGCCGGTTCTGTTCGAATAACTGCTCATGACCACGCTATCATTTCTATACTCTGGCCGAGGCTTAAACATTTGCTTAAGCGCAACCCAGACCTTCATGTCGAGCTTAGCGTTGATTATGGACTTATCGATATCGTTGAAAGGCAGTTTGATGCAGGCGTCAGGGTAGGCAATATCATTGATAAGGATATGATTGCAGTTCGCATCGGTCCTGATTTTCATATGGCAGTTGTGGGCTCGCCTGAATACTTCCAGGGAGAGAAATTACCGGACGTGCCTGGGGATTTAGCCACACATAAAGGGGTCAACTTGCGCCTGCCAACGCGGGGAGGGCTGTACGCTTGGGAATTTGAAAAAGAAGGTAAAAAAATATCCGTTCGTTTGCAGGGGCAAACTACATTTAATAACACCTACCTCATGATGCAGGCTGCGCTGGACGGTCTGGGGCTTGCTTATGTACCTCTTGAACTCGCCCAACCCCACATAGAGTCAGGCGAGCTGATTTGCGTACTTCAGGATTGGTGTCCACTCTTACCTGGCTATCATCTTTATTACACCAGTCGTCATCAGCTGACACCCGTACTCGCTGAAGTTATATCCGCATTACGCTACCATAATGATCCTTAGCGCTCATTCCAAAGAGGAAAGGAGGGAGCCACAGTAATATGAATCTCAACCGATGATCACCGGGTCTGAGGCGGGTAAGAGCAGAATTTATTTACTCTTACCGGCAGATTTTCTCAGCACAGTAATATCCCTCTTGGGTGATTCCCCGAACATCCGCGTATATTCCCGGCTGAAATGGGACAAGCTTTCGTAACCGACAGCATAGGCCGCTGTGGTGACATCGTAATGTTCATTCAGCATCAGTCGCCTGGCTTCATTGAGGCGCAGCCATTTCTGATACCGAAGCGGGCTCATTCCCGCAAGTTGCCTGAAGTGTTGGTGGAAAGAGGGCGTGCTCATTTGCACCCGGCTTGCCAGCTCCTCGACACGTAGTGGTGATGCAATATTGGTCTTTAACCAGTCGATGGCTTTACCGATACGGTAGCCATGGCCGTCTACTGCTGCAATTCGTCTGAGATGATCGGACTGATCGCTCATCAAAAGCCGGTAATGTATCTCTCTTTGAATCAGCGGCCCAAGAACAGGAATGGCTTCAGGCTCGTCAAGCAAAGAAAGAAGACGGCAGAAAGGCTGCAGCAAAACATCAGTAATAGTTCCCAGGCCGACACCCGTGCCCGCATCTCGTTTTTTGACCGGCGGCAGGCTTCCCTGTGCAATTAATTCCATCAGCACGCGCTGGTCAAGTTTATAGGCTACGCCCACGCAGGGACGGGATGTCGAAGCCTGTAATACTTCCGAGCTCGCTGGCAGGTCAAGAGAGGTGATCAGGAATTTTTTCGTATTGTATTCGTAAGGCTCACCACCAACCCACATGATCTTCGCGCCATCAGCTACCAGAACGATACTGGGAGGGACCAGGCAGCTTACCGGAGGAGCGGGTTCGTTTCGGCGGAACAATTCGAGTCCTTCTACGGCTGTAGGAAAATCACCGGTACCGGGCGTGCGCTGAGCAATATCGCCCGAAAGCTCACCCAGTAGTTTTTCAACCGACTTGTCAGAAATCATTCTGTAATGCCTCACATTTATTACGTCTTTTGACGTTATCAACTTAGCCGTTATGAAAAATGAAATATAGGCTTTGAACTCAGGTTCAGAGGATCAGGCAAATAATGCAGAGGATTTTAATAACACATCTCATTACAGACTCTCAAAATAACAACCCTGAAATGAGGCTGTGACCGATAAGTCAGGTCTTACCGTCAGCAAATTTAACCCATTCAGGTTAAAGCCATTTTTTACTGCCAGACAGATTATCCGGAGGAGACAAACGTGAAAGATTTTACTTTCTACAACCCAACCCGAATCGAATTCGGTTCCGGAAAAGAGGATACTATTGGTGCATACATTGCAAGCGCTGGCGTTCGTAAAGTTCTGCTGTGCTACGGAAGCGAACGTATTAAACGTGAAGGCCTGTTCGATACGGTCAGCGGAAATCTTGCCGATCACGGCATCGAGTATATAGAACTTGGCGGTATCGTAAGTAACCCGGTGATATCCAAAGTCCGTGAAGGGGTGGAACTGGCGAAACACCATGACGTAGATGCTATCCTGAGCGTTGGCGGCGGCTCCGTGTTGGACAGCGCTAAGGCTATCGCGGCCGGCGCACATTATAATGGGGACGTCTGGGATTTATTCGCTGGTAAAGGCGAGCTTTCCTCTGCTTTACCTCTATTCGCCATCCTGACTCTGGCTGCAACGGGAAGCGAAATGAACCCGTACGCTGTTGTCACCAATGAAAAAACCCATGAAAAATTATCTATCGGTAACGACTATACGCGTCCTGTGGTATCCGTACTGAGTCCGGCGCTGATGGCGGGCGTCTCCCGTGATTACCTGGTCTATTCTGCCGCTGATATTATTTCACACCTTATCGAAGTGTACTTCACCGCAACCGTTCAGCCTGCCATTCAGTCAAGGCTGGTTGAAGCACTGCTAAATACGGTAATTGAAACCACACAAACGCTCATTGCCAATCCGGAGGATGAGGCTGCCCGTGGGGAATTTGCCTGGGCAGCAACCCTTGCTCAAAACGGTTTGATCCTGTCAGGCTGTGCCGGATTCAGTTATCCGAATCATGCAATTGAGCACGCTTTATCCGCACTTTTCAACGTTCCGCACGGGGCAGGGTTGTCCGTTGTTATGCCCGCCTGGATGAAATGGTACAAAAACCGAAATACACCGCAGTTTGAGCGTTTCGCAAAATATGTGTTCGGACTCAGTTCGGCAGACGACGGCATCGCAGCGCTTGAGAAGTGGTTCGAAGAAATTGGTACGCCAACACGTCTTGAACAGCTGAACATCAGGGAAGCAGATCTGCCCGCTATCGTTGAGAACGTCCAGATCAATGTCAAAGCGTTTGGTATCGCCAGTGATTACCCGCCGGAAGTTGTAACTGAAATACTCATGCATGCTGTCTGAAACATATCCCTCAATATCCAATGAAAGGTTTTAATATCATGACGCTAAAATCTTCAACGCGCTTTTTTAATGGCGCACTCCTTGCCGGAGCGATGGCTCTGATTTCAACAGAAGCTGCGGTCGCCCAGCCTGCACCAGGCACAGAAGATTCTTCAATCCGTCTGGTTCAGACGTGGGATAAAACGTTCCCAAGGAGCGAAAAAGTGGATCATCAAAAAGTTACTTTTAAAAATCGTTACGGTATTACGCTAGCCGCTGATGTATATCTTCCTAAAGATCGCGGGAACAAGAAGCTTGCTGCGCTTGTGATTTCCGGGCCTTTTGGCGCGGTAAAAGAACAGGCCTCAGGTCTCTATGCTCAGACCTTAGCAGAGCGTGGATTCGTGACGCTGGCATTTGATCCGTCTTATACCGGTGAAAGCAGTGGTGAACCCCGCAATATTGCTTCACCTGATATCAATACCGAAGACTTTATGGCCGCAGTCGATTTTATTGGACTGCAACCTTATGTGGATCGTGAACGTATCGGTGTCATCGGTATCTGCGGCATGGGGGGGATTGCCCTGAACGCTGTTGCCGTGGATAAACGCGTAAAAGCGGTCGTTGCCAGCACCATGTATGATATGAGTCGCGTGATGTCGAAAGGCTACAATGACACCGTAACACCGGAGCAACGCGAGCAGGCACTCGAGAAGATGAGCCTTCAGCGCTGGGAAGATGCGGCAAACGGCAAACCTGCATACCAGCCAGCCTATAATAAACTGAAGGGCGGTGAAGCACAGTTCCTCGTGGACTATGCGGACTATTACATGACCAAACGCGGATATCATCCACGAGCAGTTAACTCTGGCAATTCATGGTCAGTGACAACGCCGATGGCCTTTATGAATTTCCCGCTAATGACCTATATTAAGGAAATTTCTCCGCGCCCAATCCTGTTCATCCATGGCGAAAAAGCGCATTCGCTTTACTTCTCCAAAACGGCTTATGAAGCGGCAAATCAGCCAAAAGAGCTTCTGATTGTTAAAGATGCCACACATGTCGATTTATATGATCGTATGGACAAGATCCCGTTCGATAACATCACTGCATTTTTCAACAAAAATCTTAATAAGTAAGCCATAGCACCGTCCGGTGTTTTCAGATGCAGTGTCTGTGCGAGAAACGACAGACGCTGCTCTCCTGGCTGTTACCAGGAGGAAAAATAACCGCCCATGAAAGAGGAGAGTTTTATGCTCTGGAATCCTGAATTATTAGCAAGAATAGATGCGGCTGACGACCTGAAAATCGCTCCGTATCATCCCGACATGAATACGACCGGTACGCCGACATGGATTTGGGAAGTGAAGGTGGATAATCGACTTTTCGTCCGAGCCTATAGTGGTACCCGTTCAAAATGGTATCAGGCAGCATTGTCTCAGCAGGCGGGTAAGATACTGGCTAACGGACAGGAATTCGACGTACTGTTCGCAAAACCATCAGACCCTGAGCTTGAAAGTAAAATTGATCAGGCTTACCAGAAAAAGTACTTCAGCAGCAGCTATGTTTCCGCAATGACAGGGACACGCGCGAGAGCGGCAACGATTGAGATTTTACCTTTAAGTTAACCCCTTAACATAATGCCGGCATAGAAAGAGGATGGGGTGCTTAACCCCATGGTTTTATGAGAACCAACCTGGTTCATGAAGTAAGTTATCGGTTAATGTGATTTAACATAATATACATTATGCGCACCAACATTGAATCTGGGAGAATTGAGCTTTTCATGGCCGTCATTTCCTCTGCCTATTCATAGTTGTTGTAAGATCATTTACGCGTTTCCTACAGATCACTATCCACTTGGCTAAATGGTTGATAGTATTCATTACGAGAAGAGATCACCGCTCAGGGAGAAAACATGGCGATAACCGAAGAAAAACTTCTGGCTTCTGGATTTACATCCTCGGACCTGCAGAAGCTGCGTAAGTACATAATTAAAGATGCCCTTTCTCTGGATATGGTCATATCCGACTTGTCCAGACGTTTTAACGCAGCATTGTTGTTGACCATATTGCTTGCTGCTGTTTACCTCGTAGTACTTACCATAGCGTCCAGAGAAAATGTTATATCCACAGGTGTTGCTATGTTGATCGCTTTGTTCATCATTTGGTTTTTCCAGCCACCGCTTCTTTCCTATAAGGCATGGAAATTTAACAAGAAAATCCGCTAAGAGTTCTTCTCAGTTGCTAACAGATCAAAAATGATTTTTGCTTTGAGTCCATACCCTACAATTTTCATCGTCAACATTGGGCGACTCATTGAACTGACTTTTCTGTAATAATCTTGTGGTACATAGTGAAAAAGTCGCCATGCATCTGGTTTTCTCATTAGCCCAAACACACCATAGATGTTCGCGGCCAGACTGACACCATTATATAAAGCTAACCCTGTATTCCCGCGAAATCCTAAAAACTGAGCCGCCGCGCTCGCACCATCAGCAAAAACACCCTGAGAATTTTCCTTTTCTAAAAGCTGATTGTTTATTTCCCTGGAAATCCCGTTCAGACCGTCCATAACTAACGTAGCTCCGGCGAGCATCCCTACAGGTGTCATAGTGCCAAAAAGAGCCACTCCGCCAACGATTTCAAAACCTGATAACACTACACTAACAGCGCTGATTACATATCCGACAATTTCATTATTCTCCTTCACAAATTCAATCTTTGCGTAAATTTGTGCGGCCCTGGTGCGTATTAATCTGTCCTGTTCCAGTAAGTTTGCCGTCTCTGTACGTAATATCTCTGTTGAGTGCGTATAAGATTCAATCGTTTTAAGTCTACGAGCTGCTGCCAACTGCTGAGAGATAAGATCGCGGATTTCTTCCATAAATCTGAGGCGCGTCAGGCCATCCTTGAGGTGTGTTGATGAGATTATATTGGCGATATTCACTAATCTGCGGGCTTCGCGATCAAGCGCCATTTCTGACCACGCTACACTTTTTTGTCCAGGGGGGATGGCGATATACATGGATAATCCTTATCGATGAGCAATTTTTTGTACCGTATCGAACCTGATATCGATATACAAGGGGTGAGTTTGTGAAACGTACAATATGCAACATATATCGAATTTGCTGATTCAGCCATCATCACTCATCTTTCATAAATATGGCATATGCGTAGCGGATCCTTCTCTTAGCAGAATTCAAAACAGGTTCAGATACTCATGAACAGCAATCTGCCTCCGGTCGACGACGAACCGGGCGTTCCACCTCCGCATGTCAGTTTCCGTGAAGCCTTTTTATTCTGGCTGAAGCTGGGATTCATCAGCTTTGGCGGGCCGGCTGGGCAAATTTCGATAATGCATCAGGAGCTGGTTGAAAACCGACGCTGGATATCCGAACAGCGCTTTTTGCATGCACTGAATTACTGCATGGTGCTTCCGGGCCCGGAGGCGCAACAACTGGCGACCTATATTGGCTGGCTGATGCACCGCTCCTGGGGCGGCGTGGTTGCCGGGACACTGTTTGTGCTCCCTTCCCTTTTTATCCTTATTGCCCTGTCGTGGATTTACGTGGCGTATGGCCATTTGTCTGTCGTTGCCGGTCTCTTTTACGGCATAAAACCGGCAATTACGGCGATTGTTGTGCAGGCTGCGCACCGTATCGGTTCGCGGGCGCTGCGTAACCGCACGCAGTGGGCAATCGCTGCCGCCGCGTTTGTCGCCATTTTCGCCCTCAATGTCCCTTTTCCCGTTATTGTCCTGTCAGCCGCAATGATGGGTTATGTGGGTGGGCGCCTTTTCCCCGACCATTTTGGTCAGGGTAACGCCCATGACGCCAGCCGAAAATCCTACGGTGCTGCCATTATTGATGACCATACGCCAGCGGCTCCGCATACGGTTTTCAACTGGTCACGCTTGACCCTGATTATCATTGCCGGTGTTTTTTTATGGGCAACGCCAATGGCGATGCTCTATCTGAGCCTTGGCTGGATGCACCCGTTTACCCAGATGGGCTGGTTCTTTACCAAGGCGGCGCTGCTGACCTTTGGGGGTGCCTATGCGGTACTGCCTTATATCTACCCTTATCTTTTTCATACCTATAGCCCAGGTGTTTTTTGTCCTCTGACAGGTTTTCTTTGCCCGTCTTATCAGCGATAAGCTCAATATTTCGCCACAAGGAGCTATCCGGTAGATTCAACACAATATCCGGGTTTTGCATAATATTTTCATAAGCTTTACCGGAAGCCCCCAGACCGAAAACAATATGCTTTTCCAGGATCCACCATGATGAAATCGGACTCAGATTCGTCGAACCGTCAGGGTTTTGGCTGGAAAGAATGGCGACCGGTGTGCCAAAATATAATGAAGAAAAATCCACCTGTTGCATTTTCATGCTGTCATCCTCTGATTTAACAGCCTGTAGTATCCTCTGCAACCTCAGTTAACACTTCGCTATAAAGCGAAGTATCTACGGCCATTACGATATCCAACCTGCACGTTTAGAAAGGGTTGAAGCACGTCTGATATACTTCAGTTTTTAAAAAAAGCCGTACTAAGTAAATGGAAATTGAACTGGATAAAAGTTTTAAAGAACGCGTTTTGCATGCGGTTCTTTTCGAAGTGACGGCCAATGTCATCATTGCGCTGTCACTTGCATGGCTGATGAACGTGTCGGTGCTTCAGTCGGGTTCGTTGTCCGTGATATCTGCACTTGCCGCCACGGCATGGAATTTTGTGTTTAATAAATTCTTTGACGCCTTGCAGAAAAAATATGCGTTTCAACGAACATTTCTCGTGCGTGCAATCCATGCTGTCTGCTTTGAAACAGGACTTATCATTACATTAATTCCTGTCGCGATGGTAATGCTGAATTTAACAGTCACTGAGGCATTTTTTGTCGAGATCGGTCTGGTACTGTTTTTTCTGCCATACACGATGCTCTTTAACTGGCTTTATGACTACCTGCGTTGGACATTTGTTGGGCGGAAACGGTCCGCCATTTAGCGGCTCTGTATTTTAACAGGAGGAAGGAAAAATGCGTTGTAACTTAATTAAAGCAGTATGTCTTACTTTAGCGGTTTCTGCAGCCGGAACTGCCCTGGCAGCTCAGGGCGGTATTACTCTTTTTGCTGAAAAGCAATCCCAGGGAAGTCAATGGGATAGCACAACTGGCGAAGCGCAGTACATGGTTAGCTACAAGGTGACACTGAATAACGCATCTGATAAAAGTATTGAGCCGGGCAAAGACAATAAAATGTGTTTCTTCCTGTTTGATAAAAACGGCAAATCATTTATGAGTACCGGTATCGAACTGGAGATGCTGAAAAAATACAAGCCGATGGATAACCGTACGGGAATGGTGTATTTCAGCAGTTCGAACCCTGATGTTTTGAATATGCCATTTGTCCGTTTCGGCATTGGACAGGATTGCACAAAAGGATGATGGCCGCCTGACGGCCATAATATCGAGGCGGTCTGTCATGCACCGGACTGATTCATGATGGCTTTTGTGCGGGTTTCTCTGCCGGTGCTGCGAACCAGTTTTCTTCCGCGACGACGACCGCACCTTCCGGCTGCATCACGAAGTTAGGCGACATAATCTGCACGTTGAACTCGTTGAAAACGTCCTGAATGTTACTGTGGAGCTCATTGCGGGCTTCGGCAAGTGACTGTCCGGGCTGCAATTTTACCTGCAGCTCATAGGCAATGTACCAGTCCATCAGCCCCAGCTGACGCACCAGGGGCTGCTGCGAAGGGTCAACACATTTCGACCGTCTCGCCGCCATCTCCAGCATGGCATGAACCTGTCGCCACGGCGTGTCATAGCCAATCGTCACGCCAATCGTCAGGTTCACGCCACCGTCAGGATTCTGTACGCTCAGATTGGTGATTTTTCCGCTCACCACCACCGCATTGGGTACGGTCACAACATAGTTCTCGCGGGTGATGATCTTGGTCGCCAGCATGCCTATCTCCGTGACCAGCCCTTCGTTATCCGCCACCCGTATAACGTCTCCTTTCCTCAACGCTCGTGAGTAGATCAGTACCAGTCCGCTCATCGCATGGTTCATCACGCCTGCCGAACCCAGGGTAAGCATCAGGCCAAAGAAGACGCTAATGCCTTTAAACGCCAGCGAATTCGCTCCCGGTAAAAACGGATAGGCCGCAGAGAGGGCAAATAACCACACCACGACAGAAATCAGTTTACGCGTAGCTCCCACGGTTTCAGGATGAATGCCCGGCAGCTGCAGGCGCCCTGCTTCCACCTGATTTAACAATACCTTCAGGAGCTTCAGAATAAAGGCGGTAATCACAAAGATGATCAGGACAATCATAATTCCCGGCATGGCTGAGACAATCGACAGCGCAATGTCCCGCAGCACGCGCATGGTCCAGTCGCCTAACGATGCACCCCAGACGCGTGTCCAGGGGAACAAGCTGAACGCCCAACTCAGCCAGAGATACAATCCGAGAATGCCCAGTAAAATCATCAGCAAAGCATACAAACGAGCCTCAATTGCGCCGATAAACTTACGCCAGCTCTGCGGGATAACGCTGCGGTTTTCAAGAATGCGGCGACGGCAGACATTGCGAACCCAACGCCACGACCGCCACGCCCCGTACCAGAAAAGAGACAGAACCAGCAGCCCGACGACCGTTTTCCCGGCGGAGAGCGCCAGCCAGCCGGTGTCATATTGATCGCGAAGCGCCGTACGTTGCGCCTCCATCCGCGCGAGCACGCGCTGAGCGGCCTGGTCGAGAGTCAAATCGTCCCCCTCATCCAGGTCCGCCTGCGTAAGCAATAAAACAGGCTTATTGTTCATGACAATCAGCCTTCCCTGCTGGTTGTAACGGGTGACGGGAACAACTTTCAGCGGCTCACGTACGTCCTGCTGCGTGAAATTGCGCAGGGTATGGCGAATACGTAACACGCGTTCTTCAGGCGTCGTGAGACCAAATTTGGCCTGCAACATCACAATCGGTTGATGAAAAATATAAACGGTTCGGGCCCGCTCCTGCTCAGTAGGCTCCTGGCGTGGCTCGGCGGCGACGCCAGTAAATGAGATGACCGAGAGCACGCAGGATAATAATGCGAGCAGGACCTTATTCATTTCCACCCCCTGAAACGCAACTTATTGTTATTTTTCAATTGCCCCAGAGAATGGCGAGTCTCTGCATGTTGAGCATAGACCAGCGTCGCGCTTATGCAACATCACTGCCATGCATGATACTGCTTGTATTTGCACGATAATGCCTATTAAGATACATTTAAGAGCTAAAAACCGATGCTTCAAATAATAACGTGCAAATTCATGCACCATCACGCAACGAGGTATGTATGACACAACAGTTGATTTTAATCGCGGGCCCCTGGCGCAGCGGGACTGATGGCGACCAGGCCAAAATGGATGAAAACCTTGCCCGTCTGGAAAACGCAGCATTAGCCGTATACCAGCGTGGCCACGTTCCGGTGATTGGTGAATGGCTTGCGCTACCGCTGGCAAAGGCCGCGGGTTCAACGTCCATTGGGGATGAAATCAGTGAAGCGATGCTCTATCCCGTTGCACACCGGCTCATTGGGAAATGCGACGCGATTTATCGTATTGCCGGTGCGTCTAAGGGAGCTGATATGGATATCGAGGTTGCCAGTAAGCTCGGGCTGAACGTTTACACCTCATTAGAAAGCATCCCTCAGGCCTGAGGACGCGCCTGAACCTGCCTGCTGATCACAGGCAGGTTCAAGGGTTATTCTGGATCTGCGGTCGTTACCACGGAGACGCCCTTCTCCCTTACCGCGCTAATCCAGGCGCGATCGGTATCATCTTCCACGACAATCGTATTGGCCAGCGATAGTTCGCCAATCACAAACGATGACGCGGTGTTAATTTTTTCTGGCGATGCCAGGACAACTGTCTCGGCGGCCCTGCCGGAAAATGCACGTTTGATGCACGCCTCTTCGAAATCGCCGGTGGTAAGCCCCGCTTCTGGATGGATGCCGGTAACCCCCATGAAGAACAGATCCGCATGGATATTGTCGATGCCTTCAGTGGCCGCTGCGCCTACCGTCACGATGGAGTGTTTGTACAGACGTCCTCCGATCAGGATCACTTCAATCGAAGGATGCTCGACGAGCCCAAGGGCGATGCTCGGGCTGTGTGTGACCACGGTAATGCGTAAATCCGCCGGTAAATACGCGATCAGTTCCGACGTAGTTGTGCCGCCGTCGACAATCACCACCTGCCCAGGGGAAATGAGCTTTGCGCCTTTGCGGGCCACATTTTTTTTCGCGTCCATCTTCACCGATTTACGCTCGGCAAATGGCACAGTAGCCGACGAGGCCGGCAGCGCACCGCCATGGACACGCTGCAAACGCCCTTCTGCCGCCAGTTCGCGGAGATCACGACGAATGGTGTCTTCTGACACCGCGAAATGTGCACTGAGCGCTTTAGACTGGACCTGGCCTTCAGCGGCAAGCTTCTCGAGGATTAATTGTTTTCGCTGACTGGTGAGCATTGTGGATTCCTGATATTGCACGTTTTATCTTGAATGTGCATGATAATGCTGTTTATGACGATCACTCTACGTAAGGAGCAGCAAACGTGCAATCGAAACGTGCAGATGTGCGCATCATTGAAAATGAAACCCTGTCGGATAACTGGTACATCCTGAAAAAGTACACCTTTGAGCTGCAGCGACGCGACGGCGAATGGCAGCGGCAAAGCCGCGAAGTGTATGACCGGGGAAACGGGGCCACGATACTGCTCTATAACCGTGATAAAAGAACGGTGATCCTGACGCGCCAGTTCCGCTTTCCGGTCTTTATCAATGGCCATGAGGACGACCTTATCGAGGCCGCTGCCGGGCTGCTGGATAACATGGATCCCGAAAGCCGCATCAAGGCGGAAGCGGAAGAAGAGACCGGATATCGTGTCTCCCGTGTTGAGAAAGTCTTTGAAGCCTACATGAGCCCAGGCTCCGTCACGGAAAAACTCTATTTTTATATCGCAGAGTATCACCCGCAGGATCGGGCCAGCGCGGGCGGCGGCATCAAGTCAGAGGGAGAAGATATCGACGTGCTGGAAATGCCGCTGGATGAGGCCTTGCGCGGTATTGATACCGGCAGGATTGTCGACGGCAAAACGATTATGCTGCTTTACCATATCGCGCTGAAAGGCGTTCTGTAGTCACTGCGTCGGTCGAGACCTGCCCCAGTGCGGGTCTCTGCCTGTGCTATTCTTGCTGATGAATTCAACACGGAGAGGCAAAAATGGCCGACTGGAACCCTTCGCTTTATCTGCAATACGGTGCCGAACGCACGCGCCCTGCTGCTGAACTGCTCGCCAGAATTCCACTGGATGAGGTGTCCACCATCGTTGATTTAGGCTGCGGACCGGGAAACAGCACCGCGCTGTTGAAGCATCGCTGGCCTTCCGCCCACATCACCGGTGTCGATAACTCACCGGCGATGCTCGAAGAGGCGCGCCAGGCGTTGCCCGATTGCCACTTTGTTGAGGCCGATATTCGCCAGTACAAGCCAGGCCAACCGCTGGACCTGATTTACGCGAATGCCTCGCTACAGTGGATCCCTGACCATTACGAGCTCCTGCCGCATCTGGTTTCGCTGCTGAAGCTAAACGGCGTGCTGGCGATCCAGATGCCTGATAACTGGCTTGAACCGACACACGTCTCGATGCGCGAAGTGGCTGTTGAACAAGGTTATCCGAATCGAGGCCGTGAACCTCTGCCCGGTGTCCATGCGTATTACGATATTCTGACGGAGGCAGGCTGCGACGTGGATATCTGGCGCACGACCTACTTCCATAAAATGGGATCGCATCAGGCGATTATTGACTGGGTCAGCGCCACGGGGCTGCGTCCGTGGTTACAGGAGTTGAATGAAAGCGAGCAGAAGCAGTTCCTGAAACGCTACCATGAACTACTGGAAGAGCAGTATCCGCTTCAGGAAAACGGGCAGATACTGCTGGCATTTCCACGCTTGTTTATCGTTGCTCAACGTCAGCCATAAGTCGGCTCAGGAGCGGGCCTCTTTCAGCAACTGCTGAATGACTTTTTCCTGCTGTTCGTAATTGCCCTCGCCAAAGGAGGTGTAGCGCAGTTGCCCTTTGGCATCGAAATAGTAGTGTGCGGGCCAGTACTGATTCCCGAAGGCGTTCCAGATCTTATAGTTATTATCCGTGACCACCCGATACGGGAGCTGCCATTTCGTCACCGCTTTTTGTACCGAGGCGAGCGGTTTTTCCCACGGGTATTCCGGCGTATGCACACCTATTACCACCAGACCCTGCGCCTGGTACTTTTTGGCCCAGTCGCGAACGTGCGGGAGCGTATGCTGACAGTTGATGCAGTCCCACGTCCAGAAATCAATCAATACTACCTTCCCCCGCAGAGAGTCAGACGTGACAGGGTCACCATTAACCCATCCTGTTCCGCCGCTTAAGGAGGGTAACTGGCTGCTGGGCTCGGTCATCACCACCGGCTGAAGCTTCACCGGTGCCGTTGCGGGTTTCGCCAGCGTCAGGAGCGAATTTTCCAGACGGTCTGCGACCCCGTTGGCGCCTTTCAGAACGGACGTCATCCCGGTGGCGTTAAACGCAACGGTCGCTAACATCACCACGCCCGCCCCCTTGCGTAACCTTTCCATCAATGCCGATCTGGCACGCAGGGGTGCCATCAGCGCGCGACCACCGATAACCAGCAGCCCCAGCATCAGCGCGCATCCGCTGCCGTAAGCGGCCAGCAGTGCCCCCGTGGCAATGGCGGAGTGACCGGCAATATTCAGGCTGAAGATGGCACCCAGAATCGGTCCGGCGCACGGCGACCAGAGCAACCCAACGGCCAGCCCTGCCAGAAATGCGGAGAGAGTACCGCGCGTCTGTCCGCTGCGTGTGTTGAGAAGATTACCTGCGCTGACGGCCGGTCCGGCAATACGCTGGGCGAATGTCGGGAAGATGAGTGCCAGCGCGGCTATCGCCAGTACAACCAGTGCGACCCAGCGCCCTGCTATCGTCGCCTGGGCGATCCAGTTGCTGGCGGCGGTAGCCACCAGTGCCACGAGGGTGAACATTACAATCATCCCCGCGAGCAACGCCAGAATATGCCGTCGTTGCCCCTGGAACCCGGCAAACAGCAGTGGAATAACCGGGAGTGTACATGGGCTGAGCAGGCTTATCATTCCGCCCAGAAAAGCGATTATCAAAAACATAGTGACCTCACATTACAGATGCCCTGCGAAGCTGCAGTGAGGTTATTTCACCGTGTTGATATGTTCAGGATGTGTGCAAATCAGCGCGAATTGTCTGTGCGCGTATCATGAAGGCTGTCCGATACAAAACCGTACAATTACCCGCGCGGCAGCGTAATAGAAACTTCCAGCCCACCCTCGGTGTGGTTCGCCAGATGCAATTTCCCGCCTAACTGCGCAGTCAACTGGGCGGCGATTGCCAGCCCTAATCCGGTGCCCCCGGTGTCGCGGTTTCGTGAGGTTTCCACCCGATAAAACGGCTGCAATACCGCCTCCAGTTCGGCGTCCGGTATCCCCGGACCGCCATCGCGAATGGCGATCGTGACATGATGGGCATCTGAATGAATCGTAATGACGGCGTAGTCGCCAAATTTCAGCGCATTATCCAGCAGATTGGTCATCACCCGGCGTAGCGCCTGCGGACGCGTGACCACGGGCAGACGGGCATCGGTTGCCTGAAGCTGCACGTTTTTCCCGATGTCCTGGTAATCACTGGCGATGCTGTTTATCCAGGCATTCAACTCCAGCTTGAGCGAGGTCTCTTCCAGAGATTCTGATGACCGGGCATACGCTATTCCTTCCCGCACCAGGCGCGTCATATTGTCCAGGTCGTTGAGCAACTTGTCCCGCAGCTCCGGCTGGTCCGCCATTTCGACGCGCAACTTCATGCGCGTTATCGGAGTCTGAAGGTCGTGCGATACGGAGGCCAGGATCTGCGCGCGCTCGCGCAGGTAAGACTGGATACGCGCCTGCATCGCATTAAAGGCGTGTGCGGCCCGTTGCACCTCGACTGGCCCTGTCTCGGTCATTGGCGAGCTTGCTGCCGGGTCGAGGGAATCCACCGCCCGGGTAAACTGAGAAAAGGGTCGAATAACCTGGCGCACGGCAATCCATGAGCAGAACGCCAGAAGCAGCAGCTGCAACACAAGCACTACAGGCAGCCAGCTGGCGACCGGAGGCATTCGGGGGATAAGGTCAATGGTCAGCGGCGCGCCATCGCTCAGCGTAAGGTGGGCCTGAATATGGGAAACCGGCCCCGGCACGGCAGTAAACGTCAGTGGCCAGGTTGCCGACAGTGCCTCTGTCAGGGTGCGGATGGCATCCTGCGAGCGTTTGTCATGCGGTGCGGGCCCCGGTTCACCGGTGCCCAGAATGTAACGATAGTTCCCCCTCGCCAGTCGTTCCAGCCAGGCTGGACGCTCCCCCGCGGGAAGCCGGTCGAGGATGGCCACACTGGTGGAAACGTCATATTCCAGGTTGCCGAGCATCACCGTGCGGGCGCTGCGCATTCGCTCAAGCATGACCAGCGTGAGGCTGAGCGCGTTGGCCAGCAGGAGCCCCAGCATCACGATGATCAGCAGTCGCGTCAGTAACGAGCGTGGCCAGAGCCTCATTCATTGGCCTCTTTGATGATCACCGGCATGGTAAAAACGTACCCTTCGCTGCGAACGGTCTTGATGTAGGCCGGCGTGCGGGCATCTTCATTCAGTCGCTGACGAACCCGACTGACCAGAAGATCAATCGAGCGCTCAAAGAGTTCAGCATCTCGCCCCTGGGTCAGGTTAAGCAACTGATCGCGGCTCAGCACACGCTGAGGATGGTCAAGGAACACGCGCAGAAGACGGTATTCCGCCCCGCTGAGTGCCACAATCATCCCCTCGCTGTCGATCAGGTGACGAGCAACGGTGTCCAGTTGCCAGTTGCCGAACATCACCAGGCGCCCGGCCTCGGTCACCTGCAGATTGGGTGGCATGGTACGAAAACGGCGCAAAATGGCTTTGATACGCGCCAGCAGTTCGCGCGCAACAAAGGGCTTCACGACATAGTCATCGGCCCCCATTTCCAGCCCCAGGATCCGGTCTGTCTCTTCGTTGCGCGCGGTCAGCATCAGGATCGGCAGATCTTTATGTTTACCGCTGCGCAGTCCCCGGCAGAGCGTTAATCCGTCATCGCCTGGCATCATCACGTCCAGCACCACCAGATCGACATGCTGTTTATCTAGCACGGCCCGCATCTCTTTGCCGTTTGCCGCGCCAGACGCGCGATAGCCCGACTTGACGAGATAGTCGACAATCAATTCACGAATATCCCTGTCGTCATCGACGACAAGGATATGATCAATATGCTCCACCGGGATCTCCTGACTGAGGGGTAACGTATTGAAAATAGCACATATCACAGCTTATCCGCGTCGATAACCGCCTTGACGAAATCCTGCGGATCTTCCTGCGGCGGGTTGTGCCCCACGGTGGCCCCAAAGGTGCGGTGTTCATATTTACCGGTGAATTTACCGGCATAGGCTTGCGGCGCAGGATGTGGCGCCCCGTTGTTGCCGCCTTCGATGGTGATTGTCGGAACGGTGATATTTGGCAATGTCGCCAGCTTTTGCTCGTAGCTGTCGTATTTACGCTCACCTTTTTCGAGGCCTAAACGCCAGCGATAGTTGCTGAGCGTAACCGCGACGTGATCGGGGTTATCCAGGGATTTTGCGCTGGCGTTAAAGGTCGCATCGGAAAACTTCCAGTCTGGTGAGGCCTGAGACCAGATCAGACGGGCGAAGTCATGGGTATTTTTGGCATAGCCTTCGGCACCGCGTTCTGTTGCGAAATAGAACTGATACCACCACTGCTGCTCTGCTTTTGGCGGCAGCGGCTGTTTACCAATCTGCTGGCTGCTGATGAGATAGCCACTTACCGAAACAAGGGATTTGACGCGTTCAGGCCACAGCGCCGCAACAATGTCCGCCGTACGGGCGCCCCAGTCGTATCCCGCAAAAACAGCCTGCTTAATGTTGAGGGCATCCATCAGGTTAACGATATCTTTCGCCATGGCCGAAGGCTGACCGTTACGCGGCGTGCTTGCTGACAGGAAGCGCGTGGTGCCGTAGCCGCGCAGCGAAGGCACAATGACCCGGTAGCCTTTTGCCGCCAGCGCGGGTGCGACTTCGACATAACTGTGAATATCGTAGGGCCAGCCGTGTAACAGAATCACCGGCTGTCCCTCTTTTGGTCCGATATCGACATAGCCGATATTCAGATCGCCAGCGTTAATTTGCTGAGGGTGATCGAAGGCTGCGGCAACATCTTTGCCGGTGACTTCGGCCTGACAGGACATGACGGTGCCAAGAGAAACGGTTAACGCCAGGGTTGAATACGCGAGTTTGCTGAACATGTTGGTATCTCCGGTTAAGAACAGTTGACGGGGATATAACAACACGCGTTTGTATAGCGGATATGTGCGAAAGGGGGTTTATTGCAATCCTGTGTATGTATCCGGTACGCAGATACAGTGTGATACAAACACAGGTGATTCAGGCTTACAGCGAGAGGCGGTAGCGTACGTAATCGTCAGCTTTACCGTATTTGTCATAGAGTTTACGCGCCGGGTTGTTCTCCCGGGTCACCCAATACAGTTTCGACCACCCTTCGCGCTTGCCTTCGGCTATCAGGGCATCAATGAGCGCCTTCCCGGCCCCCACACCGCGTTCGGTGGCATCGACAAACAGATCTTCCAGGTAGCAAACCGGGGCCGTTGACCATGTGCCTTCGTGGAGAATGCACATCGCGAAACCGATGACCTTTTCGTCTTTCTCTACCACGCGGCAGAACATCGATGAATGCGCTGAGAGCGCCCTTTCCCATGTCGATGCGGTAACCGATTCATCAAGAAAGCAGTCATAAAAATGGGTATACCCGTCCCAAAGTGGACGCCACTGGGCGTAATCGTCTGCGCTTAAAGGTCTTACCGTGACAGCCATGCGTTCCTCACATTACAAGTTGATCGCCATTTCAAAACAGCGTAAATCAGCGCCCGCCATGCGCGAGTGATGATACTTTTCGCTCAGCGTGACAAACCCCAGCTTCTGGTAAAACGACCGGGCGTTAGGCGTTGCATCGAGCGTCAGGCGGGTTAACCCCCGGCTATGGGCCTCCTGTTTGAGCGCCTCGATAATCCGGGTCGCCATGCCTTTTCCGGATGCCGCCGGCAAGGTGAATATCGCCTCCAGACAGTGGGTATCCAGATCAAGATAGCCAGTTGCCGCAATGTCGCCCTTTTCATCTTCCACCACGTAAAAAGGGTATTCAATGACCATTTGCCGGTAATGCTCCGGCATGTCGTCGGGCGTCCAGCGCGCAATGACGTCCGCGTCGTAACTGGTTTTACAGCCGTGACGAATCGCCTGATTGCGAATATTCCAGAGTATTTCAGCTTCCTGCGGATGCGCTTTTCGTAACGTCATATCACCTCTTTAATGGTTTTTTAACCGGATTTCACGTGCAACTCTGGCAAGACGTTGAGTGCGACAATAGAGGGTAAACAGCACAAAGCCGCTGCTATTCATCACCATCCGACAAAGTATCAGCGCGAAGGATGCGGTGACCAGTCGCCAAAGGTTTCCGCTATGAGAAAACAGAAGATGCAGAACCTGAACGAGAGTTATGACCAGCAAGCAATGGCCTCCTCTATCTCTTTGCCATGCTGCAGGAGATCCTGGAAAACACGTCCGGTTAAAAGAGACCACAAGCGCATTAAAATTTCGCCATTGAAGAAATGATGCCTATTTTTGGTAGGGTATAAACTCAGCACGCCTCAACTGAATGTGATAGAGATGAAAATACCAGAACGCAAACAAAATCTTAACGCTTAAATATGGAGATCTGCGGATGACGATACCGACGCTCACGACAGAACGCTTGCTGCTAAAACCGCTGGTTGCCGAAGATGCCGTTCAGATACAAAAGCGCTATCCGCGCTGGGAGATCGTCCGCTATCTGGTCTCTTCCGTGCCCTGGCCCTACCCGGATAACGGCGCGGAGAACTATGTCAACAACGTGGCGCTGCCGGATATGGCGAAAGGGATTGCCTGGTTCTGGAGCATCCGCCGTCGTGAAGCGCCGGACGAACTGATGGGGGTTATCTGCCTGTACGATGTGGAAGATAACAACCGCGGGTTTTGGCTGGCGCCGGAGTTTCAGGGAAAGGGATATATGCGCGAAGCCAGCATTGCGGCAACGGATTACTGGTTTAACACGCTGAACAAACCCGTATTGCGCGCGCCGAAGGCGGCCGCCAATAGCCGCTCCCGTCGTATTTCAGACAGTAGCGGCATGCGGCTTATCAGAACGGAAAAGAAAGCGTACGTCAGCGGTATGCTCGATTCTGAGCTGTGGGAAATCACCCGGGACGAGTGGAACGCCCGTCAGGTCAGCTGATAATACTTATCCGGCATCAGCCTTTCCGGAATGTTCTCTTCATCGTTCATCTGCAGCAGATCGCGTTCCATCATGTTGCAGATGGCGTCCAGCGGCAGGTCGTTGTCTTCGGTACCAAACGGATCTTCCAGCTCTTCTGCCAGCGTATCCAGCGAAATGAAGGTATACGAAATCAGCGCAGAGACAAACGGCGTCATGTAGTGCAGGTCAACGACCAGCGCGAACGGCAGCATGATGCAGAACAGATAGACCGTACGGTGCAGGATAAGCGTATAAGCAAACGGCACGGGCGTGGTGGCGATGCGCTCGCAGCCTGACAGGACAATCGACATATCGTTGAGACGGTTGTTCAGGCTGTGGAACAGAATATCGGAGAGGTCTCCGTTACAGCGTCTGACGGCCAGCCATTCACCCATGATCAGCAGAATACGGTTCGCCGGGGAATTGGCGGCCATGACGTTGCGTAAATCCTCCGCCGCCAGATAGCGCGCCAGTTGCCCTTCCCCCTTTTCACGACGCAGGGTCATGCGCAGACAATGGGCAAAGGCGATCTGCAGGCGGACGAACTCACCCAGATGTTTATCATCCGGCAAGGTGTTTTTAACCTCGCGAAATAACGAGCGTGCCGCTATCATCAGTTGCCCCCACAGCTGGCGAGCCTCAACGTAGCGCGAATAGCAGGCGTTGTTTCTGAACCCCAGAAAGATAGCGATGGCCACACCCAGGATGCTGAACGGCGCAACGGTAAATTTAATGCCCAGCGAGGTATACCACGGCAGCATCAGAATAACGGCGATGGATAGCAGGAAGTTAAGTAACAACCGGGTATAGATTTTAGGAAGTACCGAACCGTGCCAGACGAAAATCAGTTGTAGCCAGTGCTGTTTGGGACGAACAATCATAGTCAGCTTCAGGAAAGGAAATAGCCGCGTTATTAAACGTGATCCCTGTCACGGTTGCAAGCTTGTTAATAACAGATTGCATTTTATCAGCTGATAAGCAATAAACCGCACGGTGCTACAGTCTGTTTTACATAAACGAGACCATGGTATGTTGTAACTAATGAGGTATAAAATACCCGGCCGAAGCCGGGCATGTTTTAACAAAGCGGTTTTACTGCGGCCCGCATCCCCTGTTGCAGAATCGCGTCGAGATCGCGCGAAACCTGACCGACAAGACCCTCTACCTGAGTTAAATCCTGCTCCCAGTGCTCAGTAACGCTTAAAACGGAGGCGACCAGCTCGCGGGTGGTGATCTGTTTATCGTGATGCTGCGCCCACAGCTGTTGGTAACGAGCAAGCCAGTGCGCATCATCCTGCACCGGATAGTTCTCCCCGTTACGCTCTGCACGGTAGAACGCGATCAGTGCGGCCAGCGCGAACGTCAGGCGAGCGGGCAACGTGCCAGATGCCCTCACCCCCGCCAACAGCTGCGGCAGAATGCGCGTGCGATACTTGGTCATGCCATTAAGGGCAATCGACAGCAGCTGATGCTTGATATACGGATTGCGGAAACGACCCGTAACGGCGCTGGCGAAAGAGGCCAGTTCATCACGCGGCAAATCCAGGACCGGAATGATTTCCTCATAGATCGCTTTTTCGATAAACGCGCATATGTCAGCATCGTTCATCGCCTCACCCACCGTATCCAGCCCCGCCTGGAACGCCACCGGCACCAGCGCTGTGTGCGCGCCGTTGAGAATCGCCACTTTGCGCTCCTTGTACGGCTTAATGTCATCCACAATCCGCACGTTTAGCGGGAATTTGTCCAGACGCAGTTCGCTGGCCAGGGATTCAGACCCCTGAATAACAAACAGGTAGAAATGTTCAGCGGTATCCAGGAACGCATCGTGATAGCCCAGCCCGGCTTCCAGCGTCGCCGCTTCGTCGCGCGGATAACCCGTTACAATGCGGTCAACCAGCGTGGAGCAGAAGCTGTTATGCGCATTCAGCCACTGAATAAATTCCGCTGGCAGTGCCCACGCCTGTGCATAGCGCAGCACCAGTTCGCGCAGCGCTTCGCCGTTATAGTCTATTAGCTCGCACGGAATGATGATCCAGCCTTTGTCCGCTGCGCCGTTAAAATGGCTGAAGCGCTCAAACAGCAGCCGCGTCAGCTTCGCCGGATAGCTCACCGCTGGCGCATCTTCGAAACGATCGCCCGCATGCCAGCTAATCCCCGCCTCGGTGGTGTTGGAGAAGACAAAACGCATCTCCGGATTGTGCGCCAGTTTCAGAAATTCATCGTACTGGCTGTAGACGCTGATCTCCCGATTCACCGAGCGGATAAGACGCGCTTCGCTGACCGCCTCGCCCTGCTCATTCAGACCACGAATGATCGTGGTATACAGACCATCCTGAGTGCTGAGCGAAGGCGGGAAGTCGCTTTGAATTGGGCGTACGACCACGACGCCGGCATTGAGATCGGTATGTTCGTTTAACAGGTCGATTTGCCAGTCGACAAACGCACGCAGGAAATTGCCCTCGCCAAACTGAATGATTCGTTCGGGGTAGAGAGCACCGGGGAAATCACGACGGTTAAGTGTGTTCACAATGGGGTCCTTTTATGATTAGTCGTACAACCTGATTAAATTGGTATGATAACTTACCAAAGGTTTTCGACCAGAACCCCGCTTTTGATCAATTCATCACGTCATTGAGGGAAATAATCACAAGAACTTATAGAAGACCGATGTGGCAGTCATCGCGCCGTCCGGCATCAGCGCATAACGCGGGATCTCCCCCACTTTTTGCCAGCCAGCACGCTGGTAGAAGGTCTCCGCTCCGCTGCCAGTTGAGGTATCCAGCACCAGCACCGAGATGTCTCTTGCTCTGGCCTGCACTTCCAGCGCCTCCATTAGCGCCATCGCGGCACCTTTACGACGCGCTTTTTCATGCACCAGCAGCTTTGCCACATCGGCACGATGCGGCTGGTTTTCCGGCTGATCTGTAATGAGCTGCACGGTGCCAATCATGCCATCCTGAGAATCGATGCAGGCCAGCACAACGCGTTCGTTACGCCCTACGCTCCCGGCAATATCCTGCCAGAAAGCACGAGCTTTATCGGTACTGAATGGCAACATAAAACTGACGGAAGCGCCGCCCCTGACACAGTTTTCAAGGATATCGGCCAGCGCATCGAGGTGGGTGAGAATATCGTCCCGGGTGAGGGTTTTGATCTGCAGTGAGGTATTCATGGGTTTTCCTTACGTTGAATACGCTCACTGTGCATTTAACATTTACGTAACGCAATCACATCAGACATAGGCTTTTGTTATGTCATGTTGCGCGCTTGCGCTGCTGCTTCATGGCATACATTTTTTCATCCGCGTCTTTCATCCACTGCTGCAGATCGTTGCCGTTATGATCGAACTCGCTCAGCCCCCAGGAAAAATGGAGTGACCAGGGATGCAGCCTGCGCGCATTGTACTGTTCAACCTGCTCGGCCAGATACTGCATGGCAATCCAGGCCCCCTGCTCGTCGGTATCGGCAAACAGCACGGCAAACTCATCGCCGCCAAAGCGAACCAGCAAATCCGCTTCACGGAAAGAGGTGCGCATCAGTTCCGCCATCACTTTCAGCGCGTTGTCGCCCTCTTCATGTCCGTAGCGATCGTTAATCTCTTTGAAGCGATCCAGATCCAGCCAGCCCAGAGTTAACGGCTCCGCCCGACGTCTGGCTACGGAGAGCGTGAACCGGAGCAGTTGGTTAAAGCCCCGACGGTTAAACAGACCGGTTAATTCATCGGTTGTCGCCGCGCTGACGGCAGCAAACTCGTCTTCCGCCAGCGCGCTCAGGTCTCCCAGCACGGCAAGATCGGCAGCGGAAAATTCACGAGGAGAATAATCAATCAGGCACAGCGATCCCACGCTCGCCCCGTCACGTAAACGCAGTGGAAAACCGGCATAGAACCTTACGCCAGGCTCACCGGCCACCAGCGGGTTATCGGCAAATCGATCGTCCTGACGCATATCGGCAACCACCAGCGGCGCTTCGCTGAGGATCGTATGGCCGCAAAACGAGATATTACGCGGAACGGTGTCAGGCGCCTGACCATCGGCCGACTTCACAATCAGCGAGTGTTCATCAATAAGATTGACCATCGCCAGCGGTACCTGGAAGAAGCGTTTTGCCAGACGTGTCAGTCGGTCAAACGCCGGGGAACTGTCGATCTCAAGCAGGCCTGACTCGCGCAGCGAGTTCAGACGTTCCATTTCATTTGCTGGGGTTGCAGGTGTTTTCATAACGTCTCCTGACGCAAAGCGTTACTCAAAGCGTAGCCTAAACAGAGACATTGTCAGTGCGCGAATATTCTGTTCTTACCGTCCCGCTTGGCGCGGTACAGGGCGTTGTCCGCGGCCTGTAGCCAGTCGGTTACGCTTATCATTTCTCGCGTGGCACAGGCGATACCGATGCTGAGCGTGCAATGCACCGTCTCCTGAGCCACCTCCTTTTTCATTGCAGCCGCATCCATAATGCGTCTGGCGACAACTTGCGCCTCTTCAAGGGTGGTATCCGGCAGCAACACCACAAATTCATCGCCGCCAAGGCGTGCGGGGGTATCGTTCGGGCGTGTCGACAAATGCAGTATTTGCGAGACGGCCGCCAACAATGCATCCCCAACCTTATGACCAAAACGATCGTTAACGTCTTTAAAATTGTCGATATCGATGAACATCAGGGCCGATTCCCGGCACGTCTGGCGCAGTTTATTCAGTTCGTGGTCAATCCGCTTTTCGAGCAGCCGTCGGTTCGCGATATCCAGTAGCGGATCCATCATCGCGATCCGCTCAAGCTCCCGGCTCTTGATCCGCAGGCGCAGCGCAATGCTGTCCGTTAATATGCTCAGTGCCAGCAGATAAATTGCAATCAGCGGCAGCGTGGCAAACATGGTGCGCTGCGAAACGTACATATCCACCGCCATTCCCTGCGTCAGCCAGGTCACCAGAAAAACGCCCACCATGGTGATGGCCGCCTTTCTCATCAGCGTAACGCCCCCTGCCGAGAGCCGGTCGGTCAGCATAATGGTGGCAATGACCACCGACGGCAGCGGATTAACCGCCATCATGGCGATCCAGAATCCCCCCGCCCCGGCGTCCAGCACCAGATTCTGATGCTCAGTCACCAGCGGCATGGCCGAATTTCGCGCCCGATACCAGGCAAGCGTAGGCCAGATAAACGCGTTCAACGCCAGCAAACACATCAGCCAGGTTGAACGATTCTGTTCAATCAGCACAGAGAGGATGGGAATAAAACAGAGAAACGTGCCGAGAATACGCATCAGATACATACGTTTGACAAACCGGCTTCCTGGTACACGAGGGGGTCTACTGAGTTTGTCAGTTGCATTCATTCTGCGAATTTTCCGATAGCTTTCTTGCGGTATCTTATTGACGTTAAAAATACCTAGCAAGCAATTTATCTGTTATTCGTTATGATTCATCCCCGGCAGAATGCAGGCTGCGCTCAGGTTTCACTCTCCGGGGTCGGGGTAATGGGATCGTCTGACACACGCGCACTGGTGCGATTTCTCCCCGCTTTTTTGGAACGATAGAGATGATCGTCTGCTTCGGCCATCAGCCTGTTGAATACTTCGGTCAACTGCCACGACGCGGCCTTCCCGCTTCCGAGACCAATACTCACGGTCAGATAGAGCGTTTGCTGGCGCCAGGTAAAAGGATGAGCGGCAATGGTGAGTCTGATACGTTCCGCCAGCGCAAAGCCGTGCTGCGCGTCACCGGTGTTCACCACAACCGCGAACTCTTCTCCGCCCATACGCGCCACCATACCGTCGTCTCCGACAACCTGCTGAACCTCGCGGGCAAACGCGGCCAGCACGCGGTCGCCACACTCATGCCCATAGTTATCATTGATGCTTTTGAAGTAATCGATATCCAGCAGCATCACGGTCAGAAAACGTGTCTGCCGCTGCGCCTCTTCCCGCTTTAACGCCTCATAGAGCCCGGAGCGTGAATAAACGTGGGTCAGAAAATCATAATCCGCGCGCAACGACACCTGACGGATGAGCGAATTAATGGCCGCCATACTGACGGAGACCATAACCGGACAGATCGCCATGGTAGCAATCCCCAGCCGTGCGGAGAACATCATCGGGGTAGAGAGCGGCGTGCCCACGGCGATATTGATAATGGAGTTAGCGACCAGAACGATCTCCAGACCGCCGGTCAGAAACGTCAGCAGACAGGTCGCGGGCAAGGAGTAGCGGACCGCACACCAGATCAGCGCCGGCAGCGGAAAGGCAAGGCTTCCCGCCCCGCCAATCACCACCGATGCCATCACCGAGACAATCAGCGCAATGACCGGTAAAAGTTGCTCCAGACGCAGCTTGAATGCCCGCGTCGGCATACTGACCGTGAGCATGCAGGGTAAAATGAGCACGCCGGTTGAGAACTGCTCGCTGAACCAGTCGGCAAACAGCGGCCAGAAGGTATGGCTGTCGATCCCCACCGACCCGGTCGCGCCGAGCAGCGCACATAATAAGGCGGCGAACAGACAATAATTGAACAGCCGCAGCGCATTAATGGGATCGGGGGTTTTCTTCATCAACCGTTTATCACGCACCACCAGCAATGCGACAACAACGATAAAGACCATATTCGACAGGTTGATGACCACCGAGGCCATTCCCCAGTTGGTGGTGACCGCGTCGTACATCAGCATGGCGACATACGACACCGCGTAGTTATGCAGGCGATTGAGATAGGTATAACGGGCAAAGACGCCCGCCATCACGCCATTCAGCGGCCAGAACAGCGACAAGGCTTCGACCAGACGTAATTCCGCACCGATAAAGTAGAACAAGGTGGTGAGAATAAAGATACCCGCCGCATTACGCAGCGGCGATTCAGGGCGAAAAAGCGTGAAGGCAGCGGGGTCTGAACGCATTAAATATCATTCCATATAATAACTTATGGCAACTAACTGACCCGTCACCACGCGGGGGATCTCATAGCGTGCATCTATAACACAATTACAACAGGATCAGCACCCATCAACATCAGGCGTTCATCTGCAACACCAGCCAGTGGTGGATCACGCCGACGATATAGTGCTGTTGCTGCGCGGTGAGCTGAACACCTTGCGGAATGTTGTGCCATTTCGCCAGACAGCCGCGACAGCAGGTGGCGGTCGCGTGCTGGGCAATAAACACCGGATGGCCGCGCATGGGGGTCTGTTTACCGTCGTTGACGGGGTGCGCGGGGGCAAGACGCTTCGCAATAAAGTCGGCAGCATGCTGGTCAATGGTATCGGCACCTTTGTCCCAGCAGTACTGTCGTTCTTTTGTGCCTAAGCGAAAGCGCGACCGAAAGGTCGATCGCGCCAGGCGAGAAAAAAGAGGATCCAGGTCAGACATCAGTAAACGGAACGTCCCAGGCGTTGGGTCAGTTTCTCCAGAACCGCCACACCGGCCAGTGAATTACCCGTCTCATCCAGCTCCGGGCTCCAGACAGCAATAGCCATCTCATGCGGTACAATGGCAACCACCCCACCCCCGACGCCCGACTTGGCCGGAAGACCGACGCGCCAGGCAAATTCGCCCGCGTTCTGATACATCCCGCTTGTCGCCATCAGGGCATTGACCTGACGCGCCTGCATAGGTGAAACCACCTCCTGATCGAGATGCGGTGCGTGCCCCTGGTGGGCAAGGAACAGGAAGGTCTGCGCCAGCTCCACGCAGCTCATTTTCAGCGCGCAGTAGTGGAAATAGTTTTGCAGTACGGTCGCCACATCATTATGGAAATTGCCGAACGATTTCATCAACCAGGCAATGGCGGCGTTACGCGCAGAGTGCTCGAACTCCGAACGGGCGACCACTGAATCATAAGCAATATCGTCAACGCCTGAGAGCTGGCGAACAATTTCAAGCATGCGCTGGCGTGGCGCGCTGAGACGGCTTTGCAGCATATCGCAGACCACCAGCGCCCCCGCGTTGATAAAGGGGTTACGCGGTTTACCCTGTTCAATCTCAAGCTGTAGCAGAGAGTTAAACGGTTGCCCGGAGGGATCTTTACCCACCCGTTGCCAGATCTCCTCTTCCTCGTACTGTCGCATGGCCGCAACCAGACTCAGCACTTTCGAAATAGACTGGATGGAAAAACGTTCCGTGGCGTCACCGGCCTGGTAACGCTGACCGTCTATCGTACAAATTGCAATTCCCAGCTTATTCCCGCTGACCGAGGCAAGGGCCGGAATATAGTCGGCAACCTTTCCTTTTCCAAGTAACGGACGAACCTGCGCCAGAATCTCGTCCAGCATCTCATTATGGATGACCGCAGCCACTCTCTTTGCTCCTTGCCCTCAGGCTAAAACGGGCTGCGAGTATAACAGACGCTTATGTGTTGCGTCAGGCACTGAGACGAAAACGCGAAACCGCCTGCAATAAAAGATCCGACTGTTTGTGCAGGCGCTCAGAGGCATCGGACGCGTCAGAGACAAGGCTGTCGGTCTGCCGCGACACCTGATTGAGCGCCTGAAGCTGGCGCGTCATCTGATGAATACTCTCCCCCTGACTCAGCGTGGCCGCGGAGATCTCATTCAGCAAACTGCTTAATGTTCCCACCAGCCCCGTCACCTGCTGCAGGTTATCTTCCAGACGGTTAACGGCCCGTGACCCGTCTTCGATCCCCTGAAGGGAACGGTTGATAAGCTCCTGGATGGTCTGCGTCGAATGGCTGCTCTTCCTCGCCAGCAGCCCCACTTCACGAGCGACAACGGCGAACCCGCGCCCCTGGTTTCCCGCGTGAGCCGCTTCAATTGCTGCATTCAGCGCCAGAATGTTGGTCTGAAACGCGACGCTGTCGATCATGGCCACGATCCCCCGCATCTCTGAGGATCGGTCGACGATCGCCTGCATCGATGCATTGACGGTCGACATCATCTGATCCCCTCCCGCCGCGGCCTGGCGCGCCTCATCCGCCCGCGAGCTGGCAAGCTTCGCATAGCCCGTGTTGCCTTCTACGTGGGTTTCCAGAGTCGCGATATGCGCCGTCACGTCTTCCAGCTCTTTGGCCTGACATGCCGACTGGTGATACAGCTTTTGATTGCCCTGCGCCAGTGCGCCAATGTTTTCCACCATGGCGGTGGTCGCATCGCTGACCTGGGTCACCAGCTGCTGTAGCCCGTTCTGCATGGTGGCAATACTGTCGCTGAGCTGGGCAATTTCACGGTTAAAACGCGTCACGTCAGGAGTGGTACCGGAGAGATCGCCCGCGGCCAGCCGGTTGATATGCGCAATCAAGCGCCGCAACGGGGTAATCACCCACCGGGACATCCCGAACCAGACGGCAACCGCAATAGCGAGCAACAGAACAGGCGCAAGCAGAAACAGCGTTTGCAAACCGGAGAGCTGCGCAATCAACGACTGACGCCCTTTGAGCGCCTGCTTCTCGCTTGCTTGCTGATAGCGGGCATAGTTGTCATTAAAGTCGGTCTGAAACGCCTGCGCCGGCACGGCAAAAAACGCATCGATGGTGTTGGTTTTCACCAGCCCTTCCGCCTGCTCTTTTATCGCGCCGTAAAAAAGCTGATAGCTGTTAACCAGGGCGTCATCTTTTGGCGGATTAAGCGCCAGCCAGGCATTCCACGCCTGCTGCGAAACAGCCAGCGCCTTTTGCGCGTCGTCCATCAGGCTGTGCCAGCTGCCCTCGGAGCCGGTCTCTTTATCCTGCATAAACCAGACGCCGGAGCGGTTAAGCAGATCGCTTGCGGCCAGCAGGGAAACGCGAGCCAGATCCAGCTTGCTCTGCTGCTGATACGCCAGCAGGTTTTGCTGCTCGTTGCGTTGCGCTTCCTTAAGGGAGGCATTGAGCAGGAACGACGAGGAGAGTTGCAGGGCGGAAAAGAGGCCGATAATACAAAAGATACCGGTCAGCAGGCCAAACTGGCGGGGGATAATGCGCTGCGCAATACGACGATAAATTTGCGTTAGGTTCATAATTTTCTTCAGTAACAAGACGTTAGACGCGTGCGAGTCTACGAAACGAAAATGACAGAACCATTGCAGAGAAATGACAGAGGCCCTCGTCGTCAGGGCCTCTGTAAAGATGGCGGTTACACTCTGTTCTTCCACACCGTCTGCACGTTACAAAACTCGTGCAAACCAAAGTGAGAAAGCTCACGGCCAAAACCACTTTTCTTCACGCCGCCAAAGGCCACGCGCGCGTCACTGGCGCTAAAGCCATTGATAAACACCCCGCCGCACTCCAGCTCGCGGGCGAATTTTCCGGCCAGCGCTTCGTTGGCGGTAAACACCGTGGCAGAGAGACCAAAGTCGCTGTCGTTGGCAAGCTGCAGGGCATGTTCCGCATCCTTCGCCACCGTAATCGCCGCAACCGGACCAAACAGCTCCTGACGGAAGGCGGTCATTGTCGGGGTGACATGGCTCAGCACGGTTGGCGCGTAATAGTTGCCCTCCCCGCTGATTTTCTCGCCGCCCAGCAGCAGCGTGGCCCCTTCCGCGAGCGTGGCCTGCACCTGCTGATGCAATTCGTCACGCAGATCGAAACGCGCCATCGGGCCAATATCATTCTCTTCCCGATCCGGTGCTCCCATCTTCAGCGCCGTAACCGCCGCAACAAAACGCCGGGTAAAGTCATCGGCAATACCCTCTTCGATAATAAAGCGCTTTGCCGCCGCGCAAACCTGCCCGGTGTTCTGATAACGTCCCGTGACGGCCGCGCGAACGGCCAGATCCAGATCGGCATCATTCAGCACGATAAACGGATCGGAGCCGCCCAGCTCCAGAACGCATTTTTTCAGCGCCGCTCCCGCCTGCGCCCCTATTGCCGCACCTGCACGCACGCTACCGGTGACGGTTACCGCTGCAATACGACGATCGTTGATCGTCTGGCTCACGCCATCATTGGTGGCATTCACCCAGCCAAAGACGCCTTGCGCAATACCGGCATCAGCAAAGATTTGCCCAATCAGCGCAGCAGAACCCAGGACGTTCGGTGCGTGTTTGAGCAGATAGCTGTTACCTGCCAGCAGGATCGGCACCGCACCGCGCAGTACCTGCCAGAGCGGGAAGTTCCACGGCATCACCGCAAGAATCGGCCCCAGCGGACGGTATTCAATGACCGCGTTTTGGTTTTCCACCAGCGTGGGCTCCGCACGCAGCATCGCCGGGCCATGTTCCGCATACCAGTCGCACAGACCCGCAGATTTGGCCACTTCCGCCCGCGCCTGCACAATCGGCTTGCCCATTTCCCGGGAGATCATTTGCGCCATCTCTTCCCCACGCTGGCGCAGTGCTGCCCCCAGGTCGCGCAGCTTTTGTGCCCGGTGAGAGACGCTTTCTCCTCGCCACTGGCGAAAACCGGCATCAGCCAGGGTGATTGCCTGTTCGACCTCTTCGGATGTGGCCCAGGGATATGTGGCCAGCGTCTCGCCTGTCGCCGGGTTAACAGAGAGGGCATGCGTAGCAGATGAATAAGTCATGATGTTCTCCACGTAATATCGGTTGATTGATTGTGGCCCACTCTGCTATTTCTTAAAAATGAATAATACTAACCACCTTATTCACGAATCGAGAATGCTATGGATTTAACTCAGCTTGAAATGTTTAACGCCGTTGCCCTGACCGGCAGCATTACCCAGGCGGCGCAGAAAGTGCATCGCGTTCCGTCTAACCTCACCACCCGCATCCGCCAGCTTGAGGCCGATCTCGGCGTTGAGTTGTTTATCCGGGAGAGCCAGCGTTTGCGCTTATCTCCCGCCGGGCACAACTTTCTGCGCTACAGCAAGCAGATCCTGGCGCTGGTTGACGAGGCGCGCATGGTCGTCGCCGGTGATGAGCCGCAGGGGTTATTTGCCCTTGGCGCCCTGGAGAGCACCGCCGCTGTGCGGATCCCGGAAAGTCTGGCGGCGTTTAACCAGCGCTATCCGCGCATTCAGTTCGCGCTCTCTACCGGCCCGTCCGGAACGATGATTGACGGCGTTCTGGAAGGCACCTTAAGCGCGGCGTTTGTCGACGGGCCACTTTCACACCCGGAGCTGGAAGGCATGCCGGTTTACCGGGAAGAGATGATGCTGGTCACCCCCGCCGGACATGCGGAGGTGACGCGCGCCGCGCAGGTAAGCGGCAGCGACGTCTACGCGTTTCGCGCAAACTGTTCGTATCGACGTCATCTGGAAAGCTGGTTTCACGCAGACCGCGCCACGCCCGGGCGGATCCATGAGATGGAGTCGTATCACGGTATGCTCGCCTGCGTGATTGCAGGGGCGGGTATTGCGCTAATGCCCCGCTCCATGCTGGAGAGCATGCCGGGGCATCATCAGGTAGAGGCGTGGCCGCTGGCGGAGAACTGGCGCTGGCTGACCACCTGGCTGGTGTGGCGTCGTGGGGCGATGACCCGCCAGCTCGAAGCGTTTATAGCGCTGCTAAACGAACGTCGACAACCAGAGCCTTCTCCATAAACAGGCTCAGCGGATCGTCGACATACGGCGCAAACGCCGGACGGCGTTCATATCCGCACTGTTCATACAGGCGAATGGCGGCGTGCTGCTTGATCCCTGTCTCCAGGCGCACGGTGTGGCAGTGACGACTCAGGGCTTCATCCTCAAGGGCAGCAAGCAGCTTCTCGCCCAGATGTTGCCCGCGATGGGCCGGATCGATATAGACCCGTTTCATCTCCCCGGTACCGTCGCCATTAAGCACCACGGCGCCACATCCAACGGCCTGCAGCTGCGGGTCGCGAATGATCATCAGGATAAGCGAGGCTTCAGGCAGCGCAGCCAGATCGAGCAGATGATTGCTTTCAGCGGGATAGAGTTCGCTCTGATAACGGTCAAGCGCCGCGATCAGCTTGAGGATGTCCGGATGACGGGCAGATTCAGAGGTAATGGAATACATGGCAGGCTCCTTGCTTTTTTTGTGAGGCGAGGCTTCAACATAGCGTCTGCCATCTGTTCGGACTTCATAGTTTTAACTTATGTCATGACGCCAGCGTCAGGCGGGTCTCAAGCTGTTCCAGCTGGTTCCGGGCCGCTTCATCCAGCCTGCTGTCGGTGACGATATCCGTCAGGGTGTTCAGGTGCACCACATTAAACAGCGACCAGGCACCGTACTTAGAGCTGTCTGCCAGCAGCACCCGGCGTTTTGCATTGGCTATTAAATCCCGCTTCAGCGCGGCCTTCTCTTCCGTAGGCGACGTGATACCGCGGGTAATATCCCAGCCATTACAGCTGACAAAAGCCACATCAGGCCAGACATTCTGCAACAGCCGACGCCCGTGCTCACCAATACAGGACTGGCTCGAATCATCGATACGGCCGCCAATAATCGTCACTTCAATCTGTTTAAACTCAGAGAGAAACAGCGCAATGTGCAGATCGCTGGTGATGACGCGAAGCGGCAGATGCGTGAGCTGACGCGCGAGTTCAATCATTGTGGTACCGGCGTCCAGCACAATGGCATCCCCCGCTTTCACAAAGCTCGCGGCCGCGCTGGCGATGGCATGTTTTTCTGCCAGACTGCGCTGCATTTTTTCGGACGTGGTCGGCTGGGAAGGAATAAACCGGTTAAGAGTCACGCCGCCGTGGGTTCGGCTGATGACGCCCTCCTGGTCAAGCTTAATCAGGTCGCGGCGGATCGTCGCCGGTGAGGCATCGGTGATCGCCACCAGCTGATCCACCGTGACCAGGTTGTGCCCTTTGAGGTAATCCATTATCTGCTCTAACCGGTTATATCCCTTCATATTATTCCCGTGTAATTTGCATAGCCAACTGAATAGACACCGTCATGCTCTCCGACCTGGCTTTACCGGTCCATGCAATATCGAACGCGGTTCCGTGGTCTGCAGAGGTGCGGATAAACGGCAATCCGGCGGTGATATTCACCCCGTCGTAAAAGCCGAGCAATTTTAGCGGAATATGCCCCTGATCGTGATACATCGCAACGACCATGTCATACATTCCTTCGTGGCATTGCATAAATACCGTATCCGGCGGGCACGGTCCGGTGACGTTGACCCCCTGCGCTTTCATCGCTGCAACGGCCGGGCCAACGATCATGATCTCTTCATCGCCAAACAGGCCATTTTCTCCAGCATGCGGGTTCACGCCCGCGACCGCAATACGAGGTGTGCTAAAGCCCACCCGCTTCAGGAAGGTATCCGCAATGCCGATGACGGTTTTTACCCGATCCTGATTGAGCGTATCAAGGAATTTACGCAGCGCAATATGGGTCGTGATATGAATGACCTTCAGCCGATCGGTGTACAGCACCATAGCGTAGTCTTTGCTGTGCGTCAGATGGGCCAGCAGCTCGGTATGCCCGGGGTAGTGATGTCCGGCCAGATGCAGCGCTTCTTTATTCAGTGGCGCCGTGGCAACCGCTTTTACGTCCCCCGCCATCGCCAGTTCCGTCGCGCGCTTCACGCAGCGATAGGCTAAATCCCCCGCCTGAGCCTGGACCACGCCGGGCTTCAGGGCATCAGGGTCGGCCAGCGGTTCGTCCAGCACGTTAATCACGTTGGGGGCGAAACGGGCCTCGCTGACCTGCCTGATGATATGGATGTCAGCCTGCCCCACGATCCCATCACCCAGCACCCGCCTGAGCGTGCGGGCACAGCCCACCACGACAACCGGGGATCCCGTTAATTCGCTCCCGGTGAGGGATTTGATAATGATCTCCGGGCCAATGCCCGCCGGGTCACCCATGGTTACAGCAATAATGTTAGTCACTCAGTCTCTCCTCGATAAAATGCAACACCTCAAGCAGCGTCTCTTCTTTTCCGAAGCCCCCTGCTTTGGTCATTACCGGCTGGTGCCAGGCACAACCCAGAAATTTGCCGTAAGGGACGCATCCTGCGACGCGCCCTGTAATTTCAAATCCTTGCGCATCAAGCGCACTGGCGACGGCCATTGCCACATCGCCGCCTGAGACATACAACGCATCCGGCGGACATGCCGTCAGTGCCTCTCGGGTAATCTCTCCCAGGAAGGCGCAGATCGTTTCACCCAGTTCGGTCCGGGTCATTTGATACTGCGCGCAAAGCCGTTCAACCTGATGTCGCGCCTCATGGTCCGGGCAGGTATGAACGATGCAGTGACGGCCCGCCTTCAGGGCCTGCATGATGCGCATGAGCGCGTTCGCCGTCTCCCCCTTCAGCACATCATTAACATCAATAAATACCGACGAAACCGCAGGCTCTGCAGCGGCCAGCGCAATCTGGCGCTGAGCGATCTCACTCATTGATCCCACCACCGCCAGCAGTTGCTGACGCTTCACGGGGGCGAGATGGCGTGCCAGCGCATCACATAACCCGGCCGACCCGACCAGCAGCGGTGTCTGCGGGCAGGTCAGCGCGGCGGCAATAATGGCGTCCAGATCCTCGTCACACTGGGCATCGACGATGAGCCACTCCGTTCCCTGCGCCAGTTCGGCTGCCAGCGTGTTTACCGTTACGGATTGACAACTCACGTCGGTAAACAGGTCAGCAATCGTGGCAGACGGGACGGGCGTTTTCGGATCGCTGGCGAATTCGGTTTCATCCACCGGAATGCCGTTCACCAGACACCTGCCGTGGCGTGTGATCCGCCCTGCCGCGGGATACGCTGGCGCCACAATCACCTGCCGTTTGCCGCTTACTGCCTTAAGGACGCCTGTTTCTGCCCCTACATTGCCGCGCAGCGTGGAATCAATCTTTTTGATGAGCCAGTGCGCATCCGCAAGATCCGCCCCCAGTACGGCCACTTTTTCGGCCGCCTCTGCTGCCCGCAGTGCACGGGAATCGGTATTAATGACCAGTGCATCCACCGGCTGGGTAAAGGGGGTGTGGAATGCCACGCTGACCTTCTTACCGCTCAGCGCCAGGCTGACACCCGCATCGTTTGCCCCGGTAAAGTCATCTGCAACGACAACGACGTCTCTGAACAGGTTGTTTTCTTTCATTCCCACTCCGGGCTTGTTTTTCCTGTTAATGATTATATTTAATCATGATTGATTATATGTGAGCAAGATCAAGTTAATCAGTTTGCGAATAAATTATAAATTTAGCCACACGATGACCATGAAGCGTCTTAATTGAGCGAATTTAATCATGGACACAAAGACAGGAGAAAAGCGTGGTTACCCTCAACAGCACCATTATTAGCGGCGCAAATGCGCTCGCCGCCGTCAGGCCATTACTCACCGATAACGCGCAGCTCTTGCTGGTTACGGACGGCAACATTGCGCGTCTGGAGGCGGCAAAACAGATCCGTTCAATTCTTGAAGAGGGCAACCGCCGCGTCACGGTGATTGACACGGTGCCGCCTGAACCCTCCCACCACGATGTCAGTCAGTTGCTCGCGGGGTTAAACTGCGGATCGTTTGATGTCGTGGTCGGGATCGGCGGCGGCAGCGTACTGGATGTGGCGAAACTCCTCTCCGTGCTTTGTCACCCGCTGTCACCGGGGCTGGACAGCCTGCTGGCAGGGGTAAAACCGGTGGCACGCATCTCCTCACTTCTGATCCCCGCCACCGCCGGAACCGGGTCGGAGGCCACGCCGAACGCTATTCTGGCGATACCGGAGCAAAACACGAAGGTCGGTATTATCTCTCCGGTCCTGCTGCCCGATTACGTCGCCCTGCTGCCGGAACTGACCACCAGCATGCCCGCGCATATTGCCTCCTCCACCGGAATCGATGCCCTGTGCCATCTGATTGAGTGCTTCACCGCCACGGTCGCCAACCCGGTCAGCGATAACGCGGCGTTGACCGGGCTCGCTAAGCTGCTGAAGAACATTGAAACGGCCTGCGCTGAGCCGGGCAACCTGCTGGCAAAGCTGGAAATGCTGTGGGCTTCTTATTACGGCGGGGTCGCGATTGCGCATGCCGGCACACACCTGGTTCACGCCCTGTCTTATCCGCTTGGCGGGAAATATCACCTGCCGCACGGCGTGGCCAACGCCATTCTTCTGGCGCCCTGCATGAGGGTGGTTCGTCCCCACTGCGTGACAAAATTTGCGCAGGTCTGGGATCTCGTGCCAGGCGCGGACGGCAGCCTGTCCGATGACGAAAAATCTCACGCGCTGGTGGAGTACTTTGCCGCGCTGGTTCGTCGGCTCAACCTGCCGGACAACCTTGAGTCCCTGGGCGTGCCGCGCGAAGACATCGCTTCCCTGAGCGATGCCGCCCTGAACGTTAAACGGTTAATGAACAATGCCCCCTGTCAGGTGAATCACGACGAGGTGCAGGCGATTTACCGGACACTGTTTCCTGAACATGCATAGTCAAGGAGTAAGAAATGCGTAACAACATCAAGGGCGTGCTGACGGCTATCGTCACCCCCTTTGACGCGGAAGGCGAACTCAACCTTCCCGGCTTAACGCGGCAGATCGCCCGGCAGCTGGACGCCGGAAACGGCATTTTTTGCGGCGGAACCAACGGCGAGTTCTTTGTCCTGAACGAAGCGGAAAAAATCGCGGTCACCCGGACCTGTGTGGAAACCGTCGCCGGACGCGCGCCCGTCGTGGCGCATATTGGCGAAATCTCCACCCGCGACACCATCCGGCTGGGAAAACAGATCGCCGCGCTGGGTGTGGATGCGGTTTCCGTCATCACCCCTTACTTCGTGCCGCTGAAACAGTCTGAACTCATCGCACACTACACCGCCGTCGCTGACGCGCTAACCGTACCGGTCTTTCTGTACAACATTCCGGCGCGGACCGGCAACACCCTTGAGCCCGCCACGGTACGGGCGCTGGCCGAACACCCCAACATTTCAGGTATTAAAGACAGTGCCGGGAGCTATGAAAGTCTGCGCGGTTTCCTCAACGCGGTAAGCGACATTGACGGGTTCGACGTGCTGAACGGACCGGATTCACTGATCCATCAGGGCTTCGTCGAGGGATGTTCAGCCTGTATTTCCGGGCTGGCAAACGTGGCGCCAGCGGCGATCAACGCCATCTGGTCACGCTTTAACGCGGGTGATGTTGAAGGTTCCCGGCAGGCGCAGGAGCGCGTCACCCGGCTCCGCACCGAGCTGTACAGCGTGGCGTTTTCCCCTGCCGCGGTTAAAAAGGCCCTGCAAATCATGGGCGAGGATGTCGGAGAGAGTCGCTATGCCGTGGCGTTTAGCGAGCAGCAGTGCCAACAGATTCGCCAGATAGTGACAACGTCACTTAACTAAACGGCGTTGGTTTCGTCAATAAGAATACCGGGTACCTGAGGTGCCCAGGATTCACTCGCCCTGAAGAGAGGCAAAGATGAATAATTTTACCGCTGAAGATACCCTGATCATTGTGGGCATAGTCATTGCCTACATCCTGTTCACCACCTGGCTGACCTTCCGGATCCGCAGTAAAAACTCCGGGGACTTTATGGAAGGCTCCCGCGCGATGCCGGCGTTTATTGTCGGGATCCTGCTGATGTCCGAGTATATCGGCGCTAAATCCACCATCGGCACCGCGCAGGCGGCGTTCGAGGACGGGTTTGCTGCGTCATGGTCCGTCATCGGGGCCGCAATTGGTTTCCCGCTTTTTGGCCTGTTGCTGGTAAAACGCATATACAACACCGGGAAAATCACCATCTCGGGTGCGATTGCTGAAAAGTACGGTAACAGCGCCAAAAACATTATCTCCCTCATCATGATCTACGCCCTGCTGCTGGTGAATGTGGGGAATTACGTCAGCGGCGCAGCAGCGATTTCTACCGTACTGAAAGTCAATCTGCCCGTTGCCGCTTTCATTACGGCTATCGTCAGTACCTTCTATTTCGCCTTCGGCGGCATGAAAGGCGTGGCGTGGGTAACCGTGCTGCACAGTGCGCTGAAATACTTCGGCATTCTGGCCATCATGGGTTTTGCGTTATCCAAAACCGGCGGTTTCACGCCGATGATCGAAAACATGCCGGACTTCTACTGGACCTGGGATGGCAACATCGGCGCGTCGACCATTTTCGCATGGCTCATCGGCACCATTGGCTCCATTTTCTGCACCCAGTTTGTGATCCAGGCCATCTCCTCCACTAAAGATGTTAAATCGGCCAAACGCTCCACCTGGGTCGCGTTCTTCTTCTGCCTGCCGATCGCGCTGGCCATTGCGGTGATTGGCGTGGCGGCAAAATACCTGCATCCGGAGATCGACAGCCTGTATGCGATGCCGATTTTCCTGCAGGATATGAACCCGTGGCTGGCCGGTCTGGTCACCACCTCTCTGGTGGCGTCCATCTTCGTCAGCGTCAGTACCGTGGCGCTCGCCATTGCCTCCCTGGTGGTAAAAGATTTCTACGTGCCGATGCGCAACCCGACACCCGAGCAGGAGTTTAAAGCTACCCGCTGGATCTCCCTGCTGATTGGTTTCCTGCCGCTGATTTTTGTTCTGCTGGTGCCTGAAGTCCTGAAGCTGTCGTTCTTTACCCGCGCCATTCGTCTGTCGATTTCCGTCGTGGCGGTCATCGCATTCTACGCCCCGTTCTTCCGCAGTACCCGCGGAGCCAATGCTGGACTGATCGGCGCCTGCGTCGTGACCTCTGTCTGGTATCTGCTGGGCGATCCGTTTGGCATTAACAATATGTACATCGCCCTGCTGACCCCTGCGGTCATCATGGTCATCGACCGTCTCATTCCGGGAAAGGCACAGGGTAAAGCGCCAACCCCCGTTGAAAACAATGGAGTCTGATATGTCTGTAACCGTAACCCGCGACGGGATTATTCGCCCACAACAGGATACGCGCGTGGAGGCGGCCATGCTGCCTTCCGCCTGCCCACAAAACCACGCGGCAAATCTGCTGCCGCTGCCGGATGGTTCGCTGATGTGCGTCTGGTTTGGCGGTACCCAGGAGGGTATTGCGGATATCTCCGTGTGGGGTTCGCGCCTGTCACCGGGAAGCCAGCAGTGGAGTGAGGCAGAAAAACTGTCGGATGATGCCACGCGCTCCGAACAGAACCCGGTTCTGTTCCTGGCACCCGATAACGTGCTGTGGCTGCTGTGGACCGCGCAAATTTCCGGCAACCAGGACACCGCTATTGTGCGCTATCGCCAGTCCCGGGATCTGGGTAAAACCTGGGGGGACATCGCGACCCTGCTCGATAAACCCGGCACCTTTATTCGTCAGCCGATTGTCGTGCTGGAGAACGGTAACTGGCTGCTGCCGGTGTTTTACTGCCGCACCCGGCCGGGTGAGAAATGGGTCGGTAACGATGACATCAGCGCGGTGAAAATCTCCGAAGACGGGGGCAAAACCTGGCGTGATGTCGAGGTGCCGGACAGCCTGGGCTGCGTCCATATGAATATCACCCCGCTGCGCAATGGCACCCTGGTTGCCCTGTTCCGCAGCCGCTGGGCGGATAACATTTATTACAGCCAGTCAACGGACAACGGCGAAAGCTGGTCCGTGCCGGAGCCCACGGTATTACCTAACAACAACTCCTCTATCCAGGTGACAACGCTTGCCAGTGGCGAGCTGGCGCTGGTCTTTAACCTCATGAGCGCCGCCGGGGCGCAGGAGCGTCGCACCTCGCTGTACGATGAAATTGACGATGGCGATGGCCGTAAAGAGCCGGTTGTGACCCACGGTCGAACCGCCTTCTGGGGTGCCCCGCGTGCGCCGATGACCGTCGCCATTTCGCCGGACGGAGGCAAAAGCTGGCCGTGGCAACGGCATCTGGACGAGGGAGACGGCTACTGCATGACTAACAACTCTCTGGAGAAACTGAACCGTGAGTTTTCCTATCCGAGCATTAAGCAGAGCCCGGATGGCAGCCTGCATATCGCCTACACCTACTTTCGTCAGGCCATAAAATACGTGCGGGTGACGCCCGAGTGGGTCAAGGAGTCAGCATGATTATTGGACATCTCGACGCCCTGCCGCTGGCAGGGTTACCGCCGGTGTTGTATGCCCTGCTGTCCCGCCCGGACTGCACGCTGCAGGCGCTTAGCGAACGCGATGACGGCCGCTGGCAGCCGGACAATGCCCCCTGGTTTTGCCAGATTGGTCCGGCGCAGACGCAGCCGCGCGCGGAGCGGCATACGGAGTACCATCACCAGTGGGCGGATATTCAGGTTGTGCTGGCGGGAGAAGAACTCATCTATGCCGGCGCGCGCCCTGTTGGCAAGCCGGATGACGAAGAGCGTAAAGCGGACCTGTTCATTGCCAGCTCATCGGCACACAGCGTCGGGATCCGCCTTGGCGCGGGTGACTTTGTGGTCTTTTCTCCCGGAGAACCACACCAGGCGCTGTGCGCCAGCGGCGCGCCGATGACCGTGCGCAAAGCGGTGTTTAAAGTTCCTCGTTCAATGCTGGAGGTCTGACATGCGTCACGCCGTCGTGACCGGAGCCAGCTCCGGAATTGGTGAGGCCATCGTTAAGCGTTTACTGGCGGAAGGCTGGCAGGTCACCGGACTCAGCCGCCGCGCCGTGATGCCGGATACCCCTGGCTTTACGGGGTTACGCGTGGATATCACCGACCCTGATGCACTGAACAGCGCCCTGCACGCCATCGCGACACCGCAGGCGGTGATCCACGCCGCCGGGATGATGGCCGCCGCCCCACTGGGGCAACTGGAAAGCAGGGTTAGCGCGTCACTGTGGCAACTGCACGTCCAGGCCTGCGAAGCCCTGTTTAACCATTTCGCGCCCGCTATGACCGCCGGTGGACGATTTGTGGCGATTGGCAGCAGAACCTCCCGCGGGGCGGCAGGTCGTTCACAGTATGTTGCCACCAAGGCGGCGATAACAGGGATGGTCAGAAGCTGGGCGGCGGAACTGGCCCCGCGTGGGATCACCGCAAACGTGGTCGCGCCGGGCGCCACCCAAACGCCGATGCTTAGCGCACCGGGGCGAGAAAGTTCACCGCCTACCTGTCCGCCCATCGGCCGTCTTATCACGCCAGAAGAGGTCGCGGGGCTGGTGAATTTCTTGCTCAGCGATGAAGCGGCCGCCATCACAGGCCAGGAGATGGTGATATGCGGCGGCGCCTCGCTCAGCTAGCGCAGGAAGATACGCCCTTTCAGATAGAGCGTCGCCTGGCCGCCAATCAGCACACGGTCGCCCTTCAGTTCGCAGCGCAGATCCCCGCCACGGTATGAAACCTGGCGGGCGTTCATCGACGTTTTGCCCAGCTTCTCGCTCCAGTACGGTATCAGCATGCTGTGCGTCGATCCGGTGACCGGATCTTCCGGTACCCCTTCGCCCGGGCAGAAGAAGCGGCTGACGAAGTCATACTCCTCTCCTGGTGCCGTCACGCAGACCATTTTCCCGAGCGGCGCCATCGCTGCAATATCCGGGGTTAAGGCCTCCACCTGTTGCTGGCTCTCCAGTACCACCATGTAATCCCGTCCGACGCGGACCTCTTTAGCCTGGGCTATCCCCAGCGCGCTGAACAGGCCCGGCGGGGGATTGTCAACCACCTCGGTCGACCACGCAGGGAAATTGAGCGTCAGCCAGTCGCCGCTGCGTTTCACCGTCAACTCACCCACGAAGCGCGTGGTGAAGGTGATTTCGGTATGCGGATAATCGAGGTATTCGAAAATCACGTGTGACGCTGCCAGCGTCGCGTGGCCGCAGAGGTTGATTTCATGCAGCGTGGTAAACCAGCGCAGCTCGAACCCGGTGTCGGTGCGTACGAAAAACGCCGTCTCAGACTGGTTATGCTGTTGCGCCATTTTGAGCAGCGTCTCATCCGAAAGCCACTCCTCCAGCGGGCATACCGCCGCTGCATTGCCGCCAAACGCCCTATCGCTGAAGGCATCCACCAGATAAAAATCAATTTCCTGCATTGTCTTTTCCTCTGTTGTTATAGGTATCTAGCGCAGAAAAACTGTGCCTTTCAAATAGCATGACGCCTGTCCGCTCATCAGCACGCGCGAGCCTTTTAGCTCGCACCGCACGTCGCCGCCCCGCGCGGAAACCTGACGGGCAAACATCGTCGTTTTACCCAATTTTTCGCTCCAGTAAGGAATGAGCATGGTATGTGCAGAGCCGGTCACCGGATCTTCCCAGACGGCAACGCCGGGGGAGAAAAAGCGGCTGACGAAATCGTAATCCCCGTCGCCCCGCGCCGTAACGGCAACCTTATGTTCGCCAGGCGTCATGGCTGAAATTGTCGGTGCGAGTGCTTCAACCTGCTGGCGATCTTCCAGCACCACCACCCATGCGCGGCCTTTGCGGGCTTCAACGTAGCGGCGGATACCGAGCGCCGCGAGCATCTCCGGCGGGGGCGTCTCTTCATGCGTGGGACATGCCGGGAAATCCAGCGTCAGCCACTCCCCCTCCCGGCTCACCGTCAGGCGGCCAGAGGCCGTTTCGAAGTGGATCCGCGAGTCAGGATAGTCCAGCTCATTGAACAGAACGTACGCCGCAGCAAGCGTGGCGTGACCGCAAAGATTAACTTCGGTCAGCGTGGTAAACCAGCGTAGCTCAATGCCCCCTTTCGTACAGACGAAAAATGCGGTTTCCGACTGATTATGCTGTTGCGCCATTTTCAGTAACGTTTCGTCCGGCAGCCACGCCTTGAGCGGGCAAACGGCAGCCGGATTTCCGCCAAATGACACATTGCTAAACGCATCGACCAGATAAAAATCAATCTCCTGCACTGTCTTACCGCCTGTTTTTGTTGGAGTGTTCTTTTATATTCAATGAAAACCCTGCCTCCGGCTACCGCTTTCATAAGGTAAATATTGAGATCTGCATCACATAATGGTTGAGTTTTCGCCGTGCAAGGCTTTAAGATCGTCTCCTCTTCTTTTGCAACGAATCTCCGACATCCCTATGACAACGAACACAGTTTCCCGCAGGGTTGCGTGGCTACGCGTGGTCACGCTGGCTATTGCCGCGTTTATTTTCAACACCACAGAATTTGTTCCGGTTGGGCTGTTGTCTGACATCGCAGCGAGTTTCCAGATGGAAACGGCGCAGGTGGGCATTATGTTGACCATTTACGCCTGGGTGGTGGCGTTGATGTCGCTGCCGTTTATGCTGCTGACCAGCCAGATGGAGCGGCGTAAGCTACTGATCGGGCTGTTTGCGTTGTTTATCGCCAGCCACGTGCTGTCGTTCCTGGCGTGGAATTTTACGGTGCTGGTGTTAAGCCGCGTCGGGATCGCCTTTGCGCATGCCGTTTTCTGGTCGATTACCGCGTCGCTGGCTATCCGACTGGCACCGGCGGGGAAACGCGCCCAGGCGCTGAGCCTGATTGCCACCGGGACCGCGCTGGCGATGGTGCTGGGCCTGCCGATTGGCCGTATCGTGGGGCAATACTTCGGCTGGCGTACCACGTTCTTCGCCATTGGCATGGGAGCGCTGGTTACCCTGGTGTGTCTGGTAAAACTGCTGCCGAAGCTGCCAAGCGAACATTCCGGCTCACTGAAAAGCCTGCCGCTGTTGATGCGTCGCCCGGCGCTGCTGAGCATTTATCTGCTTACCGTTATTGTGGTCACCGCCCACTATACGGCTTACAGCTATATCGAGCCGTTCGTTCAGGTGGTGGCCGGTTTTAGCGGCAATTTTGCCACCCTTCTCCTGCTGCTCCTTGGCGGGGCGGGCATTATTGGCAGTATTCTTTTCGGCAAGCTTGGCAATCAGCACGCTTCAGCGCTGGTGAGCAGCGCCATCGGTTTGCTGCTGGCGTGTCTGCTGCTGCTGATGCCCGCCGCGGGCAGTGAAAGCCAGCTGGCGATCCTCAGCCTGTTCTGGGGTGTGGCGATCATGATTATCGGTCTCGGGATGCAGGTGAAAGTGCTGGCCCTCGCGCCGGATGCCACAGACGTGGCGATGTCGCTGTTCTCGGGCATTTTTAACCTGGGCATTGGCGCGGGTGCGCTGGTGGGCAATCAGGTGATTCTGCACGTGTCCATGTCGGCGATTGGCTATCTGGGGGCCATTCCGGCACTGGTGGCGCTTATCTGGTCGGTGTTGATCTTCCGTAAATGGCCGGTGGCGCTGGAGGAACAGGGGCAGCACGGGTGACGTCTGTTTGTGCCGGGTGGCGGCTACGCCTTACCCGGCCTACGAGTCCAATTGGACTGTGAAATTAAATTGCGTTCTGCATTAATATTCCGCTTCTTCACTGCCACCCAAATAATAGTATCTGTCGTCGGTCATTTTGGTCTGGCAAGTATAGATGTCGGTTCTGACAGAGAGCGGCGTTTGTTCTGATGATGCGTCGCTAATTTTTCCGCATTTTTTTGCTTTTTCGTTAATCCAGGCATTCTGTTCTTTTTTCATAGAGGTTTTAACAGAAGCAGGAAGTTGCTTCCAGAGATCGTTCAGACGTTTATCGCTATCAGCAAAAATATATTTGGCATTATTTAATTTACTGATGAGTTCGTCCTTCTCGAGGTCGTTTTTATTCATAATAAGAATTGTTACCCCAGCCAATGATTCAGAAACATAATCCCTGTTTCCGTATTCATATGAAACAGAAATATCTTTACCGTTATCGGCCAGGGACATTGAATAGACAAATTTGTCCCACTGAACGCTGTTGTTTAGAATTTTACCATCGCCGTTAGTTATCCCTCCCAGTTGGTTCGGATGGGATCCAATGTAGCTCATGATATCTGCTGGCACGGTGAGTGAAACTTTAGCATTACAGCTAAGTATCGCTTTATTATCTTGATTGGTTTTTGTGGTGACGTTTTCTAAAACAAGCCCGATCTCATTCACTTTAGCAATGTAATCCTTAAGCGGTTTGCCATAGAATTTCGAAGGTGAAGAGATATATGTTTTCTGTAGTTTACTAACCGCATCATTTCTGATTTTCGACTGCGTAGCAGAAATAGCGTCTTCACGACCGCATTTAAAATCAGGTGTTGAATCGAACAGACCAGCGTTGGCATTTAATGCAAGAAACAAAGAACTTAAAGCAATAAGAGACGTTTTAGCACGCATATTCATATATCCTGAGAAGAAATGAGTGCAGTACGTTACTTTAAGTGGTAACACACGGCAAGCAAGGCAGCGCTTTTTTTAACTCAGAAATAAGTGAAAGAAATAATTTTCAGAATTGATTTATATTCACATGAATTATCGATATAGGCGTAGGCCGGGTAAGCGCAGCGCCACCCGGCAATGACCTCAGTGGTAAGTCTTAATAATCTCCAGCACGCCGTTAATAATAAACTGCACGCCCATACATACCAGCAAGAACCCCATCAGACGGGAAATCGCCTCGATACCGCCTTTGCCGACCCAGCGCATAATTGCCCCGGAACTGCGCAACGATGCCCACACAATAATGCCGATCAGTGCAAATATCAGCGGTGGCGCTACGGTCACGACCCAGTCCGGAAACGTAGTGCCGTCACGTACCGTTGAGGCAGAACTGATGATCATCGCAATGGTCCCTGGCCCTGCCGTGCTCGGCATGGCTAGCGGTACAAAGGCGATATTCGCACTCGGTTCGGTCTCCAGCTCTTCGGATTTGCTCTTCGCTTCAGGCGATTCATGCGCTTTTTGCGCCGGAAACAGCATGCGGAAACCGATAAAGGCCACAATCAGCCCCCCGGCGATACGCAGACCCGGGATGGAGATCCCGAAGGTATTCATCACCAGCTGACCGGCGTAGTAAGCCACCATCATGATGGCGAACACATACACTGAGGCCATCATCGACTGATGATTGCGCTCTGCGCTGTTCATATTCCCTGCCAGCCCGAGGAAAAGCGCTACCGTCGTTAACGGGTTGGCCAACGGCAGCAATACCACCAGCCCAAGACCAATTGCTTTTATCAAATCCAACATAGTGCGTCGTTGTCCTTATCCATGTTTATCACCGCAATTATAGGGTGAAAGTGTGACATTGAGCCATTCACGCAACGTAACGATTATTTTCATAAAGGAACGATAACCCTGCGTTATCTGTATGATTTGAAAGACCTCAACAAAAGTTCATGAAACGTTTTAGCAATTCGTGGCATCCGCAGATCCATTCAGTTGACTTATACTTGCCTGAGCAATAATATCTGCCGTGATTAAACTACTTGCCAGGGCAACCATTGTGAAAAGCACCAGTGATATCTTCAACGACGTTGTTCCGCTGGGTCGTCTTATTCATCTGGTTAATCAGAAAAAAGACCGCCTGCTGAATGACTATCTGTCGCCGCTGGATATCACCGCAACGCAGTTTAAAGTGCTGTGCTCCATTCGCTGCCAGGTGTGTATCACCCCGGTTGAGTTAAAAAAGGTGCTCTCTGTCGATCTGGGCGCGCTGACCCGCATGCTGGATCGTCTCGTCTGTAAAGGATGGATAGAACGAAGCCCTAACCCGAATGACAAGCGCGGCGTCCTGGTGACACTCACCAGCGACGGTGCGGATATGTGTGAACAATGTCATCAATTAGTAGGACAAACACTGCATCAGGAACTAACAAAAAACTTAACGGCAGAGGAAGTGGCAACGCTTGAGCTTTTGCTTAAGAAAATACTGCCGTAAACAGAAAAAGAGGTATGACGATGTCCAGACGCAATACTGACGCTATCACTATTCATAGCATTTTGGACTGGATCGAAGATAACCTGGAATCGCCGCTCTCCCTTGAAAAAGTGTCAGAGCGTTCAGGTTACTCCAAATGGCACCTGCAACGGATGTTTAAAAAAGAGACCGGTCATTCATTAGGTCAATATATTCGCAGCCGCAAGCTGACGGAAATTGCCCAAAAACTGAAAGAAAGCAATGAACCGATCCTTTATCTGGCGGAGCGATACGGGTTTGAATCGCAACAGACCCTGACGCGTACGTTTAAGAACTACTTCGACGTGCCGCCTCATAAGTATCGTATCACCAGCGTGCCGGGTGAATCCCGATACCTTTATCCGCTAAAACATTGTAGTTAATCATCGCCTGTAAAGACGTAACCGAGGAAATCATGAACGTTACCGCCTCCGCCGCCCTCGCCTTGCTGGTGCTTTTTTCCAGCCAGACCTTCGCGGAGCAACCCCCTCGTGCAACGCAGCAAAATAATCATGACACGATGATTTTGCCGTCAGCACATAGCCAGTCCCCTTATGATTTCAACCACATGGGGTCTGGTAGCGACAAATCCGACGAATTAGGCGTGCCTTATTATAATCAGCACGGCTTCTGATTCGTTTTGCCCCGCCGATGCGGGGCTTTTTTCTGCCCTAATTCCGCACTCGCGCCGCCCGACGCACGCGTAAGCCAAACACGTTGATATACAGCCCGGCCATGATCAGCACCGCGCCAAGCAGCTGTAATGCACTCAGCTTTTCGTCCAGCAAAATCGCAGCGCTCGCCAGCCCGACAACCGGCACCAGCAGTGATAACGGCGCCACGCGCCAGGTTTCGTAGCGCCCCAGCAGAGAACCCCAGATCCCGTACCCGATAATGGTGGCGACAAACGCCAGGTAGACCAGTGAAAGAATAGTGGTGAGATCGATTTCAACCAGACTCGTCAGCATCACCGCCGGGCCATCAAAAATCAGCGAGGCCATCATAAACGGCACAATCGGGATTAGCGCGCTCCAGACCACCAGCGACATGACCTGCGGGCGTGTTTCATGCTGCATGATCAGCTTGTTGAAAATATTGCCGCAGGCCCAGCTCAGCCCCGCTGCCAGCGTCAGCATAAAGCCCAGCAACGCCACGTGTTGACCATTCAGGCTGGCCTCAATCAGCACCAGCACGCCAAACACGGCCAGAGTGATCCCCGCCAGCTGTTTGCCCTGTAAACGCTCGCCAAAAACAAACGCACCGAGAATGATGGTGAAGAACGCCTGCGCCTGCAGCACCAGCGAAGCAAGACCGGCAGGCATACCGAACTTAATGGCGCAGAACAGAAATGCAAACTGGCCAAAGCTGATGGTCAGGCCATAACCCAGCAGCAGCGTTAGCGGGATTTTCGGGCGGGCAACAAAAAACAGTGCCGGGAAGGCGACCAGCATAAAGCGCAAACCGGCCAACATCAGCGGGGGCATGTTATGCAACCCCACTTTGATGACCACAAAATTAAGTCCCCATACGATGACCACCAGCAGTGCCAGCAATCCGTCTTTACGCGTCATACCCTGCCCCTGATTTATTAATAATTTGTTAACACTTCAAGGTAACAGAAAAAAGTGCGTCGCGAGAAGATCATTAATTCTGGCAGGCAGTTGAAGCACTTACGGATAAATTGGGCGCTATACAAGCCTCTTATGTCGTGATACTCCTTTTAGGACACACTATAAAAAGCATAAGCATTTGTCGGGCAGGAATATGAAACCATCTCTCAGGCGCTCAACCGCAGCGCTGCTGGCATCGTCATTGTTATTAACCATCGGTCGTGGCGCCACGCTGCCGTTTATGACTATTTATCTCACGCGCGTGTTTAACATGAGCGTCGAGAATATTGGTTATGCCCTGACCATCGCCTTGACCATCGGCGTGGTATTCAGCCTGGGGTTTGGCATTCTGGCCGATAAGTTCGATAAAAAGCGCTACATGTTGATCGCGATTGTGGCGTTTATCGCCGGTTTTGTGGCGATCCCGCTGGTCAATAACGTCACCCTGGTGGTGCTGTTCTTTTCGTTAATCAACTGTGCCTATTCTGTTTTCTCGACGGTGCTGAAAGCCTGGTTCTCCGACGTGCTGACCTCCAGTGAAAAAGCCCGCGTTTTTTCGCTGAACTACAGTTTTTTGAACATCGGCTGGACGATCGGGCCGCCTCTTGGCACGTTTCTGGTGATGTACAGCCTGCAGCTGCCGTTCTGGCTGGCCGCGTTCTGTGCCGCTCTGCCGCTGGGGTTTATCCACTTCTTTGTGCAAAAAAGCATTGCGTTAGATATCGCGGAGCAGAAGACAACGTGGCAGCCGTCGGTTTTGCTGAAAGACCGCGCGCTGTTCTGGTATACGCTCTCTGGCCTGCTCGCGTCATACGTCGGCGGGTCGTTCGCGAGCTGTATTTCGCAGTATGTTCTGGCCGCACATGCAGACAGTGATTTCGCCGAAAAGGTGGTCGCCGTGGTTCTGCCCGTCAATGCCGCCGTGGTGGTGACGCTGCAGTACGCACTCGGACGCAAAATCTCTGCCAGCAATATTCGCCCGTTGATGACAGCCGCCACCCTGTTTTTTATCGTGGGGTTGGGTGGCTTTATGATCTCCAGAGAAAACCTGATTTACTGGGGCATCGCCGCCGCCATCTTTACGCTGGGTGAGATTATTTATGCGCCGGGTGAATATATGTTGATCGACAACATTGCCCCGCCGGGTATGAAAGCAAGCTACTTCTCCGCTCAGGCGCTGGGCTGGCTCGGCGCGGCGGCCAACCCGATGATCACCGGCATCATCCTGACCCATTTGCCGCACTGGTCGCTGTTTATGATTATGATGGCGGCTATCGTCATTGCCTGGCTGATGATCCTGCGTGGAATGAGCGTGAAGCGTGAAGATTGCGTGTCGGGTAGCGCTGCGCTTACCCGACCTACAAAACCCTGATCGCAGGCCGGGTAAGGCGTAGCCGCCACCCGGCAACAGCAACAGCCTAGTGGTGCAGCATCTCCTCCACCACCTGCTCTTTGTACATCTCGTTTGGATAATAGGTCGGCCAGTTATCCATCTCTTTCAGCAGTGCCTCGTGGGAGGTATTGCCCATAAAGATGTGGAAGTGGAATGAGGCTTTTGGCGCAATGGTGTGGTCGCTGAACTGAACAAACTTCGGTGCCTTGCTGCCCGCGTCCTTACACTCAAACAGATAGCGAACACCTTTTTTGCCTGACGCGTAGGTCAGAATTTTGTAGCCGCTGTAATCATACTGACAGCGGCTGACCTCTTTACCTTTATGGAATTCCATGACGTTATTTTCGATGCCGATAGCCTCCACATCGGTGGCGTACCCCGTGCGGTAATAAGCTTTGATCTCGTCGAACGTTTTATTATCCTTCTGCGCCTTCTTTCTGAAGACCGGATCCAGCGAGCCATCCAGCAGGAAGGGATAAACGGACTGCCAGGTGCCGTCCCAGTCCGACAGTTTCCGGTCCTTAACGTCTTTGTCCGCAAACACGCCGTTTGCCGCCTTTTGCTCCGCTTCGGTCATCTGGTGACCGTGTGAGTGGGCAAACAGCTGGCCGCTGACCAGCAGCGCCCCCAGAGTCATCGCAAATTTTCCAATATGTGCAGCCACAACAGTATCCTCACTCCGTTTTTATAAGAATGAGGATGTTATATTATAACATTTCAGATCGCAACCTGTCCGCGAACGCCCTCCTGCTCCATGTTTTCTCCCCGTCCTCGCTGGATAATGGTGCCGCGAGACATGAGCAGATAGCTGTCTGCCAGCGCTGCCGCAAAGTCATAAAACTGCTCCACAAGCAGGATCGCCATGTCCCCCCGGTCTGCAAGCTGGCGGATCACGTGGCCAATCTCTTTGATTACCGAGGGCTGAATGCCTTCGGTAGGTTCATCGAGGATCAGCAGCTGCGGACGGCTCGCCAGGGCGCGACCTATCGCCAGCTGCTGCTGTTGTCCGCCAGAGAGATCGCCTCCGCGTCGATGCTTCATCTCTTTTAATACCGGGAAAAGCTGCCAGATTTCCTCCGGGACATGTTTTGCTTCGCGGGCTGAAAAGCGCGAGAGCCCCATGAGCAGATTCTCTTCCACGGTTAAGCGCGGGAAAATCTCACGTCCCTGCGGTACATACGCCACGCCAGACTGCACCCGCTGGTGCGGCTTGCTGTGGGTGATCTTTTTCCCCTGCCAGATAACCTCACCCGTTTTCGCCGGGATCAGCCCCATCAGACACTTCAGCAGCGTGGTTTTACCCACGCCATTGCGCCCCAGCAGGCAGGTCACTTCGCCGGTGATAGCCTCAAAGCTCACGCCGCGCAGAATATGGCTTCCACCGTAATATTGATTCAGTTCGTTAACCTGTAACATCAAGGCTCCTTAGCGTCCCAGATAGACTTCAATCACCTGTTCGTTGGCCTGCACCTCGCGAAGCGAGCCTTCTGCCAGCACCTGTCCCTGATGCAGTACGGTCACGCGATCGGCAATGGTTTCAACAAACCCCATGTCATGTTCAACCACCATCAATGAGTGTTTGCCTGCCAGGGTCCGGAAAAGCTCGGCGGTGTACTCGGTCTCCGCGTCCGTCATCCCGGCGGCGGGTTCGTCCAGTAACAGCAGATGCGGATCCTGGACCAGCAGCATACCGATCTCGAGGAACTGTTTTTGCCCGTGCGAAAGCAGCCCGGCGCGACGGTCGCGTTCACCGGCAAGCCGCAGCAGGACCAGCATCTCATCAATACGATCGCGCTGCTCGCCGTTGAGTTTGGCCCGCAGGCTTGCCCAGACGGACTTGTCGGTTTTCATGGCAATCTCAAGGTTTTCCCATACCGTCAGCGCCTCAAATACCGTCGGTTTCTGAAACTTGCGGCCAATCCCCTGGCGCGCAATGGCGGCTGGCTCAAGCTGGGTCAGATCTACCGACTGGTCATAAACGGCTTTGCCACTTTTCGGCCGCGTTTTGCCGGTGATCACGTCCATCAGCGTGGTTTTTCCCGCGCCGTTTGGCCCAATCACGCAGCGCAACTCCCCCACGCCGATGTTCAGCGTGAGATCCGTCAGCGCCTGAAACCCATCGAAGTTGACGTTGATCTTATCCAGCTGCAGCACCGGATCCGTCTGCTCGCGATAGCGATCCCCGGGCAACTGGCGAGTGAATAATCCTTCTGCTGGCTGCATTATTTCTCTCCCTTACGAAACAGGCCGTAGACGCCGCGCGGTAAAAACAGCGTAACCGCGATAAAAATCAGCCCGAGAAACAGCTGCCAGTATTCCGGCATTGCGACGGTGAAGAAACTCTTCGCGCCGTTCACCAGCGCCGCACCAATGACCGGGCCAACCAGCGTGCCGCGGCCGCCCAGCGCTACCCAGATGGCGGCCTCAATGGAGTTGGTCGGCGACATTTCACCGGGGTTAATAATCCCGACCTGCGGCACATAGAGCGCTCCCGCCAGGCCACACAGCATGGCGGAAAGCGTCCATACCAGCAGCTTAAATCCCTTCGGATCGTAGCCGCAAAACGTCAGGCGGTTTTCAGCGTCGCGCACGGCGGTGAGAATACGGCCAAACTTGCTTCTGGCGAGGGCAAAGCCGATGCCAAGCGTGAGGAGCAGCAACATGACGGTCGCCAGAAACAGCGCGATACGGGTCGTGGTCGCGGTGATGGAGAACCCCAGCAACGTGGTAAAACCGGTAAAACCGTTATTGCCACCAAACCCGGTTTCGTTGCGAAAGAACAGCAACATCCCCGCGTAGGTCAGCGCCTGCGTCATGATCGAGAAATAAACCCCTTTGATTTTTGAGCGAAAGGCAAACCAGCCAAACACCAGCGCCAGCAGCCCCGGCACCATCACAATCAGTACCAGCGCCCAGGCAAAGTGCTGGGTTCCCCACCAGAACCACGGCAGTTCACTCCAGGAGAGAAACGACATAAATGCGGGCAGCCCATCGCCCGCGGCCTCGCGCATCAGGTACATCCCCATGGCGTATCCGCCCAGGGCGAAGAAGATCCCGTGACCCAGCGAGAGCATACCGGCATATCCCCATACCAGATCGAGCGCCACCGCAACGATGGCGTAGCACAGGATTTTGCCGAGCAGCGTCAGCATCCAGGTCGACAGCGCCAGCGGATGGGTGGCGGGCAACATCGCAAAGAACGGCAATATCAGCAAACACGCCACCAGCAGGCTGCCTGCTATCTGCGTTGTGCGTGGCGCTTTTCGCGCCAGTTTTAAGGTAAGTGGCTGGCTCATCAGTCAGTGACCCTCCCTTTCAGCGCAAACAATCCCTGCGGACGTTTCTGAATAAACAGAATGATGGCCACCAGAATGACGATTTTGCCCAGCACGGCCCCCATCTGCGGCTCAAGAATTTTGTTGAAGATCCCAAGGCCAAACGCCGCCGCCACGCTCCCCGCCAATTGTCCAACGCCGCCAAGAACCACCACCAGGAAGGAGTCGATAATGTAACCCTGGCCCAGTTCCGGCCCGACGTTGCCCAACTGGGAGAGCGCCACGCCGCCTAAACCGGCAATGCCGGAGCCCAGACCAAACGCCAGCATATCGACACGCCCGGTCGGCACCCCGCAACAGGCCGCCATGCTGCGGTTTTGCGTTACCGCACGCACGTTCAGGCCGAGACGGGTTTTATTCAGGACCAGCCAGGTGAAGAACAGCACCATTAGCACAAAGCCCAATACCACAATGCGGTTCCACGGTAGCGTCAGGTTGGCAAACACCTGCACCCCGCCGGACAGCCAGGCCGGGTTTGCCACCTCCAGGTTTTGTGCGCCAAACGTCATGCGTACCAGCTGAATCAGCATCAGGCTGATACCCCAGGTGGCGAGTAATGTCTCCAGCGGACGACCGTAGAGATGGCGGATCACGGTGCGTTCAAGGATCATCCCGATGCCTGCGGTCAGGCAGAAGGCGACAGGCAGCGCGACGACCGGATACAGCGCCAGCCACTGAGGCGTGACGCTGGCCATGATCTGCTGAACCATCCACGTGGCGTACGCCCCAAGCATCAGCATCTCGCCGTGCGCCATGTTGATGACACCCAGCAGCCCATAGGTGATCGCCAGCCCCAGCGCCGCCAGCAGCAGGACCGAGCCCAGCGACAGCCCCATAAACGCCTGCCCGAGGAGATCGCCCCACATCAGACGGTGCTGTATTTGGCTCAGGCTCTCCCCGGCGGCGGCACGCACGCGGGCATCCGGTTCGGTTTGCGTCTGGGTATATGGCATGAGTCGGGATGGCACGTCCGGGTCGTCAGATTGCCCGAGCCGTTCAATAGCCTGAAGACGCACGTCAGCCTGTGGGCTGGCGAGCTGGAGATTAGCCAGCGCCAGCAGCAGCGACTGGCGCGCCACATCGTCCGTTTCACTGCTTACCCGCGTTTGCAGGAGGCCGATCATTTCCGGCTGCGCATCCCGCTGTAACTGGTGCGCGGCGGCACGCCGCTGCGTGACGTTGTCACTGATAAGCTGATGCGTAGCGTTGGCCGTGGCGGCCAGCACACGCAGACGATTGGTCAGGCGTACGGCTTTGGTTTGCCCTTCTGCAGCAGGGGAATCTCCCAGCGCCACCATCTCGCCATTGCGTCGCGCAAAGGCATGTTTCTGGCTGTCGGCAAACAGATTTTCGTTTTGCAGCGCCTGCAGTAACGGCAGTCTTGCGGCATCCGGCGCGAGAGCCCAGCGGGTCAGCATATCCGCCTGCTGGCTGCGGCTGGCGGCAACAAATTGATCGGCATCCGATGCCTGCGCCATCCCTGGCAGCAGCCCGGTAAGCCATACAATAGCGATCATCATGCGCATGGCGTTCATGACTTTTCTCCCTGCAGTAATGGCTTAGTTGCTGGCGGTCTTCATCGGCTGATCGGGCTTTTTATCGTTCCCGGCGATGAACGGGCTCCACGGCTGGGCGCGTACCGGCTCTTCCGTCTGCCAGACCACGTTAAACTGACCGTTACCTTCGATTTCACCGATCATGACCGGCTTATGCAGGTGATGGTTGGTGGCATCCATGGTGAGCGTAAAGCCGGAGGGTGCCTTAAAGGACTGTCCGGCCATGGCCGCGCGCACTTTATCCACGTCGGTGGTGCCTGCTTTCTCTACCGCCTGCGCCCACATGTGGATCCCAACATAGGTGGCTTCCATCGGGTCGTTGGTGACTACGGTATCGGCGTTAGGCAGCTTATGGGCTTTGGCATAGGCTTTATAGTCCGCCACGAAGGCCTGGTTGGTCGGGTTATCGACGGACTCGAAGTAGTTCCACGCGGCCAGGTTGCCGACCAGCGGTTTGGTGTCAATCCCGCGCAGCTCCTCTTCGCCAACGGAGAACGCCACCACCGGGACATCGGTTGCTTTCAGTCCCTGGTTAGCCAGTTCTTTGTAGAACGGGACGTTAGAATCGCCGTTGATGGTGGAGACCACCGCGGTTTTACCGCCTGCGGAGAATTTCTTGATGTTGGCGACAATGGTCTGGTAATCACTGTGCCCGAACGGGGTGTAGACCTCTTCGATATCTTTGTCTTCCACGCCTTTGGAGTGCAGGAAGGCGCGCAGGATCTTGTTGGTGGTTCGCGGGTAGACGTAATCCGTGCCCAACAGGAAGAAGCGTTTAGCGCTACCGCCGTCTTCGCTCATCAGGTACTCCACCGCCGGAATGGCCTGCTGGTTTGGCGCCGCACCGGTATAGAAGACGTTCGGCGACATCTCTTCGCCTTCGTATTGCACCGGATAGAACAGCAGACCGTTCAGCTCCTCAAACACCGGCAGTACGGATTTACGTGACACCGAGGTCCAGCAGCCAAACACCACGGCCACTTTATCCTGGCTCAGCAGCTGACGCGCTTTTTCGGCAAACAGCGGCCAGTTAGAGGCCGGGTCAACCACCACTGGCTCCAGTTTTTTACCCAGCACCCCGCCTTTGGCGTTGATCTCGTCAATCGTCATCAGGGCGACATCTTTCAGGGGCGTTTCTGAGATCGCCATCGTGCCGGAGAGCGAATGCATAATCCCCACTTTGATGGTATCGGCCGCCTGCGCGCCAAAACTCATCCCCATAGCAACGACTGACGCAGACAACGCGAAGGCTTTTAATAATGTACGACGGTGCATATTTTCACTCCTGAAAAAGAACGCTGTGCGAAGACGTCCGTTACGGCATGGACGCGGAAAAATGTCTCAGCGAAACAGGAGCAAAAAGGATGCCAGGATGAATAACGTGCTATTGCAGGATGTGTAACGCGGGATGTAAAGAGAACGACTCAGAATGGTACAGCGCTGCACTTTTATAATGCAGCGCTGTGACGACGGGATTACCAGACTTCGCTGGCGATCTGCGTGACCAGACGCACTTTGTCCCACTGCTGGGCTTCACTCAGGGTGTTGCCCTCTTCGGTGGAGGCAAAACCGCACTGCGGGCTGAGGCAGATCTGCTCTTTTGCCACGTATCTGGCCGCCTCCTCCAGGCGCGCCTTCACCCCTTCAGGGTTTTCCAGCTCGCCATTTTTGGTGGTGATCAGCCCAAGTACCACCTGCTGCTTGCCCGGGCGGACAAAGCGCAGCGGTGCGAAATCACCGCTACGGTCATTGTCGTACTCCAGGAAGAAGGCATCGACGTTCACCGTGCCGAACAGCACCTGGGCCACCGGCTCATAGCCGCCTTCGGAAATCCAGGTGGAGCGGAAGTTACCGCGACAGACATGCAGACCGATGGTCAAATCGTCTGGTTTTCCTTCCAGCGCCTTGTTCAGCACGCGGGCATAGGTACGCGCCAGCTCATCGGCATCTTCCCCGCGCTCGCGGATCTGACGACGCTGGTCATCCGAACAGAGGTAGGCCCAGACGGTATCATCCAGTTGCAGATAGCGACAGCCTGCATCATAAAATGCCCGGATGGCGTCGCGCCAGGTGATGGCCAGATCGTCAAAATAGTCATTCAGATCAGGATAGACCGTCGCATCGATGTCTTTGCGACCGCCACGGAAGTGCAGCACGCTCGGGCTGGGAATGGTCATTTTTGGCTGCGCGTTGCCTCTGATGCTTTTCAGGTAGCGGAAGTCTTCCAGCATCGGATGATCGCCAAAGCCCAGCTTGCCGGTGACGCGCACGCCGTGCGCTTTGGTCTGCACCCCGTTGAACTGAATGCCCTGCTGTGAATCGTAACGCTCAACCCCCTGCAAACCATCGAAGAAATCGAAGTGCCACCAGGCGCGACGGAACTCACCGTCGGTGACCACGTGCAGGCCGCAGGCGCACTGCTGTTCGACCACCTGGCGGATCGCGTCATCTTCCACCGCGCGAAGCTGCCCGGCATCAATCTCACCGCGGGCAAACTGCTGGCGAGCCTGTTTGATGGCATCCGGGCGTAAAAAACTGCCGACTACATCGGCGCGGTATGGGGCGTGCTGTCGCTGCATGGAAATCTCCTCTGTCTGCCGGCGATAATTGCCAGCAGTGATAATTCATCTCTTGAAGCTTTAGACTTCTGGATGTCTAAATGTCCAAAAAAGATGACATACCTGCTGTATCCCGGCAAACGAGAAAATTTCACGACAGTTGAAATTTATTCATGTTCACAACGCGGCAGCGGTTTCGCTACTGGCAAACGCGTACTGTTCGTCCTCCCAGCCGGTGATGCCGCCAATCATGATTTTCACGGGCAGTCCGAGACGCGCCAGCTTCAGTGCGGCTCTGTCCGCGCCGTTACAGTGCGGCCCCGCGCAGTACACCACAAACAGCGTATCGGCCGGCCACTGCGCCATGCGCGCCTCAGTGATCTGGCTCCAGGGCATATGTATCGCGCCGGGCACATGACGACGGGCAAACTGCTCAGGTTTCCCGACAACATGCAGCAACACAAAGTCCTGCTCGTTATTCGTCAGCGCATGGTGCACATCGGCACAGTCTGTTTCGACGCTCAGGCGACGCAGAAAATGGGTAACGGCTTCCTGCGGCTCGGCAGCCGGAAATTCAGTAACATAACTCATGATCCTTCCTCATCTTTGGCGTTTGTGTTAACACTACTCTATCCAGAAATTGATCACGTGAATGCGTCCGCTTATGCCAGAAAACAGCAAAAAGATGACAAACTTAAGACAGGTTTCCCGCCCGCTGGTGGTGGTACTGGCCTATGACGGTTTGTGTACCTTTGAATTTGGCGTGGCGGTGGAAATCTTCGGTTTGCCACGTCCCGAGCTGGGCGACGAATGGTATCGTTTTGCGGTGGCGGGCATTGATGACGGTGAGCTTCGGGCAACCGGTGGGATCCGCATCCTGACCGACGGGGGGCTTGATCTGCTGGAATCGGCAGACCTGATCGTTGTGCCGGGCTGGCGAGGGATGGATGCGCCTGTTCCCGCGGCGCTCTCCGAGGCCTTACGCCGGGCCAATGCGCGCGGTTGCCAGCTGCTTTCTATCTGTTCCGGGGTGTTTGTTCTGGCCGCGTCGGGTCTGCTGAACGGGCGTAAAGCCACCACCCACTGGCGCTATATTGAGGCGCTGAAAGCCCGTTATCCGGCGATCGGCGTGGTCGAGGATGTGTTGTATCAGGATGAAGGCGATATTCTGACCTCTGCGGGAAGCGCGGCAGGCATCGATCTCTGTTTGCATGTGGTGCGACGGGATTACGGTATGGAAACCGCCAACAGCGTCGCGCGCCGTCTGGTGATCCCTCCCCATCGGGATGGCTCCCAGCCGCAGCAGTTGAGTCGCCCGGTGGCACAGCTGCGGGAGAGCCAGCGACTGGGACAGTTGTTCGACTTCCTGCACAACCACCTGAGCGTTTCTCACAGCGTGGATTCGCTGGCGCGTCGCGTCGGCATGAGCCAGCGCACCTTTTTGCGCCGCTTTCAGGCTGCCACAGGCACCACGCCTGCGCGCTGGCTGCTTAATGAACGACTGTTACGGGCAAAAGATTATCTTGAGAGCAGCCATCTCAGCATCGACAGCATTGCTGAACAAACCGGATTTGGACAGGCAGCGACCCTGCGTCACCATTTCCGCCAGCAGTTCGCGCTTTCCCCTGCCCAGTACCGTAAACAGTTTGCCCGCCCGCCACGCTGATGGCCGGTTTGCAGGCAAAAAAAACCGCCATAATCTGGCGGTAAATGCTTGCATGGATAGATTTGTATTTTCATGTCTACGTCCCGACACTCCATGCCGGGCAGCGGATCAATAACAACCTAACATGCCTGAACTCAACAAAAGCTAAACAGAGCCATTAACCCGCTTTGGTATTAATTTGCAGGTAGCGCATCAGGCCCTGTTCCGCGCTCTGTTTTGCATCCTCGTTAATCGCTTCCAGATAGAATGGACGCGAGACGCCATACGGTGCTTTATCTGCTGAGAAAACAGCAAACTGGAATGTTTTACTTTTCGACGGATTGGTACACCCTAATTCCCAACGCTCGTCATCAATTTGCTTGCTATTACACGCCACGCGTCCGTAGTCGCTGGTTAAATAAGAACCGACCCGAGCTTCCGCTGACTGAATATAATCCGGTTCGCCACTCCAGTTAACGTTCATACCTACAACAGCCCCAACGGCAACCACCAGAAGCGCTATTGACATGACTTTTTTCATTGAATCAGATCCATTCCTTTGTCAGAGAAATCTTATTATATAAGATTAATCCTTAAACCTCTGCCATATTTTGATACCAAATTTTAGGGTATGACAAAGATAATTCTTTTTTAGGATAAATCTCACTACGCGCAAAATATATCCTGTTCGCGCAACATGACATATTCTTTGCGCTAATTTGAAAATGCCAATAATAACCCTACGAAACTACGTTCATGCTAGCGTGGCATTTTTATTGAAGGGGAAGTCCATGTTCAAAAAGGGGTTAACGCTTATGATGCTGGTCTGCGCCCTGTTTTCCGGCCAGCTGATGGCAGGACACAAAGGCCATGAATATTTGTGGGTTAAGAATGTTGATCATCAACTCCGGCACGAGGCAGACAGTGATGAATTACGCAGCGCAGCGGAGGAATCAGCAGAGGGTTTGCGCGAACATCACCTGTGGCAAAAATCGCGCAAACCGGGTACTCACTTTCGTTAATTAATTACCCTTACGTTTCGGCAGGGTTTTCATCAGCTCGTCGGGGCTCACGGAGGCAACAATACTGCCCGGTAGCGGCATTTTGAAAATATGGTTTTTCATTTTGCCAATAACGTGCATTTCACACGGACGACAATCAAATTTGAGGGTCAGCACCTCGTCGCCATTCACCAGCTGCATTGGCGTAGCTTTCCAGCTCTTAATATTGCCTTTCGCCTGTTTCGGGCAAAGATTAAAGGCAAAACGCAGACAATGTTTGGTGATCATCACCGGCACATCACCCTTCTCTTCGTGCGCCTCATAGGCAGCATCAATTAACTGCACGCCGTGGCGATGATAAAACTCGCGCGCTTTATGGTTATACACGTTCGCCAGGAACGATAAATGCGACTCGGGGTAAACGGGCGCTGGCACGGTTTCCGCCTTGCGGCTGCCGCGGGGATAATTCGCCAGTCGCGCGTCATCCAGCATCTCTGCCGTTTCCCGGCGGAACTGGTTCAGCAGACTATTTGGCACGAACAGCGCATCCGGCAGATTTACCGCAATGTTGCGCGCATAGTAAATGGTCTGTCCCAGCTTCGCCACGCCATCCTTCAGGCTGTTGAGGGCTTTTTCTGCATTGTTCGCCACCTCAAACAGACCGTCGAGGGTATGCGTGACGCTGATGCCGTCTTCACAGGTCATGGTCAGGATAAGCTGCTCTTCCCAGCCACCTAACTCGATATCCACCGCAATGCGACGCTCGCTGGAGGTTTTCAGCAGCGCCTGCTGCCAGTTGTGGTCAAGGTTACGGTTCAGCGCGGCGTTAGGACGTGCTTTATAGAGATCGGCAGGCATCTCGTTTGGCCAGACGCGATAGCGGTTTTCACCAGTCTTTTCCACCGTATTAGCACGGAAGCCCACGACTTCACGTTTGATCATCACGTTCAGACCATCCCCGTTCGCCAGCGGTTCGGTCGCCGACACGTCGAGATAATCTTTGGCGACCTTCAGCACTTCACCCACCGGTAAACCGATAAACTTCGGTGAATCAAACGCGCCAATATCGCCTTTACGGGCATTGACGAAGTAGTCCGTGCTGCCGCGGTGGAAGGTTTTATCCGTCGACGGAATAAAGAAATGCTCGGTGCGACCGGCAGACGCGCGCGCCAGGTCACCGCGATCTTCAATAATGGCGTCCAGCATCTGACGATAATGGGCGGTAATGTTCTTCACGTAGCTCATGTCTTTGTAGCGCCCTTCAATCTTGAAGGAACGCACACCGGCATCAATCAGCGCGCCCAGGTTGGCGGTTTGATCGTTGTCCTTCATGGACAGCAGGTGTTTTTCGAAGGCGACCACGCGGCCCTGATCGTCTTTCAGGGTATACGGCAGACGGCAGGCCTGAGAGCAGTCACCGCGGTTGGCGCTGCGGCCAGTCTGTGCGTGGGAGATATTGCACTGCCCGGAATATGCCACGCACAGCGCACCGTGGATAAAGAACTCAATGGTGGCATCCGTCGCCTGGTGAATATCGCGGATTTGATTCAGGTTCAGCTCGCGCGCCAGCACGATCTGGGAAAAGCCCGCATCGGAGAGAAACTTCGCCTTCTCGACGGTGCGAATATCGCACTGGGTACTGGCGTGCAGTTCAATTGGCGGAATATCCAGCTCCAGCACGCCCATGTCCTGAACAATCAGGGCATCCACGCCGGTCTGGTAGAGATCGGTGATCAGACGTTGCGCAGGCTCCAGTTCATCATCATGCAGTATGGTGTTCAGGGTCACGAACACTTTCGCCCCAAAACGGTGGGCGAACGGCACCAGCTCGGCAATATCGCTCAGGCTGTTGCTGGCGTTATGGCGGGCACCGAAGCCAGGACCGCCAATGTAGACGGCATCAGCCCCATGAAGGATCGCTTCACGGGCGATGGCGGCATCGCGGGCCGGGCTTAATAGTTCAAGATGATGGGATTGCAGGCGCATACTTCGTCGTTATCCGTTATGGTCAAAATGGCGGCTATTGTAGTCAGAAGTATGCATCAGCGAAACAGTTTTGCGAGCCTTTAGCGGGGATAATGAATCAGGGAGTGAAAATGCACCGGTCGGCTGCTGCTGTTGCGGTAGGCATGCGGTTTATCCCCGGCAAAACGCACGCCCTGATCGGGGTAAAGGGTTCGCCATTCGCCGTCAATTTTCATCTCCAGTTCACCGCTTATTACCACCACGTGTTCAATCACCCCCGCCTCGTGCGGCGTGGATTCACTCAGGGCGCCGGGCGCCAGGGTGATGGAGAAATGATCGAACTTCAGCGTCTCATCCCACGGGAACAGCGGTTTCACCACCATCGCCTGCTGCTGCGGGTCGAACACCGCCTGCCGGTCTGCCTCCGGCGTGATAAACGCCGAGAACGGGACGTTTAGCCCCGTGGCAATTTTCCACAGCGTCGACACCGTTGGGCTGGATTCATTACGCTCGATCTGTCCCAGCATGGCTTTTGACACCCCCGTCTCTTCTGCCAGCTTTGACAGGCTCCAGCCGCGCGCCTGGCGCTGCGTCTTGAGTGTTGTAGCAAGATGTTGTGTGATTTCCATGTTTCCTCCCGAGGGGGTAAGCATACCACTTGTACGCTATAACGCACAGTGCTACCTTATTGCGGACGTTATAACGCACAACGGAGATATTATGCGCCAGTCAGCCCCTCTTTTTCCCGCCATTCTTGCCGGATTTGTTGCCGTTCTGGTCGGTTATGCCAGCTCGGCCGCCATCATCTGGCAGGCTGCTGCCGCGGCAGGCGCCAGCCCACAGCAGATCGCCGGCTGGATGACCGCACTGGGGTTCGGCATGGGGATCAGTACGCTCGCCCTGTCATGGTGGTATAAAGCCCCGGTGCTAACCGCCTGGTCAACCCCCGGCGCGGCGCTACTGGCTACCAGTCTGCACGGGATAACGCTTGCAGAAACCATCGGCATTTTCATTTTCGCCAATGGGCTGATCTTACTCTGCGGCCTGACCGGACTCTTCGCCCGCCTGATGAAACTCATTCCCCATTCGCTTGCCGCCGCGATGCTGGCAGGCGTACTGCTGCGCTTTGGCCTGCAGACGTTCAGTCACCTCGACGGCCATTTTCTGCTCTGCGGCAGCATGATTGCGACATGGCTGGTCGCCAAAGCGCTGGCGCCACGCTACGCCATTGTGGCGACTCTGATAACAGGGAGCGTGGTGGCCTGGGCGGGCGGTGACGTTGTCACAAACCGACTCACCCTTTCCCTCGTCATGCCACAGTTTATTGCACCGGCGTTTAGCCTCACCAGCCTGGTCAGTATCGGCTTGCCCTTTTTCCTCGTGACCATGGCGTCGCAAAATGCGCCCGGTGTCGCCACGATGAAAGCGTCGGGTTATCCGCTGGCGGTATCTCCGCTGATGATCGCAACCGGTGGGCTGGCGCTGCTGCTTTCGCCCTTCGGCGTCTACTCCATCTGCATTGCAGCCATTACCGCAGCCATTTGCCAGAGCCCGGATGCGCATCCGGATGCCAGTAAACGCTGGCTGGCAGCGATGGCGGCAGGCGGTTTTTACCTGCTGGCGGGCGTATTCGGGGGATCCCTTACCGGGCTGATGGCGGCCCTGCCGCCGAGCTGGATCCAGACGCTGGCAGGCCTGGCGCTGCTGGGCACCATCAGCGGGAGTTTGTATCAGGCATTGCATAACGAAACGGAGCGTGACGCGGCTATTGTCACGTTTCTGATGACCGCCAGCGGCGTGACGCTGCTCGGGATTGGCTCTGCATTCTGGGGGCTGGTGCTGGGAGGCGTGTGCTTCGCCGTTTTATCACGCCTTCGCCGCGCGTAGCTGTGAAGGCGTCATCCCCATAACGCTGCGAAAGCGGTTGCTGAAGTGGCTGGCGGAGTTAAATCCACAGGCGAGTGCAATATCCGTCAGCGGCGTCGCCGTATGCTGCACCAGCGTTTTGGCTTTCTCCATGCGGCGCTGCATCACGTACTGGTGCGGTGCCAGCCCCGTCGACTGGCGGAACATGCGGGCAAAATGGTACTCACTGAGCGCGGCCTGCGCCGCCAGTTCAGCCAGCGTGAGCGGCTGAGCAAGGTTCTCTTCGATAAAGGCCAGCACGTTGCGCAGTACAAACGGCGATAGCCCGCCGGTGACCACCGGCAGTTTCCACTGCACATTCGAATAGTTCTGCAGCAGATGGGTCAGCAGCAGCGTCGAGGCCGTGCTGAGCGTCAGCTGGTTGGCTTTTTGCTGCCAGTCACAGCCGAGCAAAAACTGACGATAGAGCGCAGTGATTTTTGCATCGCTGCCAAAGATTTTTTCATCCAGCGTCAACGACAGCGGGCGTTTGTCCCAGATTTTTTCACCCACATCGCGCAGATGGTCATCGGTGCAGTAGAGGTGGACAAACGACAGGTCATCGCGAATATCCCACGTCGATTCACTCTCTTTCGGCATCAGACAAAAACGATCCGGCCCGCCGCCGTTTTTCCAGCCGCCCGGCGTTTTTTGATAGCTCTCATAACCGTCCGCCACGTACAGGCTCAGGGTGTGATGATTACTTTTTACAGTGATCGTGTCGCGCTTGTTGTACCACGCCGCCAGCTGGATACCGGAATTGAGCGCAACGGTTTCCCGCAGCACGGCGTTCTGTTGGCGTAGCGTTTCAAAGGTATCGTAAGCGTGTGACATAACCGTTAGCGCGTCTGTGAATCAGAATGTCAGTCTAAGAATTGTTGCTTCACGTTGCCAGACCCCGGAACAGAAAAAAGCGCAAGATTTTGCAAGTCCGCCGCAGGACGGTGAAAGCCTGCCAACGCCCTCGTCGCCATACTGTGGGTTTCCGTGGTTTGAGAAGAGAGACAATATGAACGCATTGTTATACGGACTGGTGGTGGTTATCTGGGGAACCACCTGGATTGCAATTTTCCTGCAGCAGGGTCCTGTGGCGGCCCCGGTGTCCATTTTCTGGCGTTTTGCGCTGGCCAGCGCCACGATGATGGTGGTGCTCCTGGCGCTTGGCCGCCTGCGTAAACTGGCGCTGCGGGATCATCTGTTCTGCGTGCTGCAAGGATGCTGCGTGTTTTGCTTCAACTTCTGGTGCTTTTACACAGCAGCGGCGCATATTAACACTGGCCTGGAGTCGGTGATATTTTCCATGGCGGTGCTCTATAACGCCATCAACAGTTTTATTTTCTTCGGACAGCGTCCACCCACGCGTTTCTGGACAGCCGCCGCCCTGGGTCTGGTGGGGATCATCACCCTCTTCTGGGACGATCTGCTGGCCAGCGGCTGGAGCGTATCGCTGCTGACGGGCATTGGCCTTTCCGCACTCGGGACCTACGGCTTCTCGCTGGGCAACATGATCAGCATGCGGCATCAGCGCAGAGGGCTAGAGACGATGACCACCAATGCGTGGGCGATGCTCTACGGCACGCTGGTGATAGGCTGCATCGCGCTGTTCAGAGGCGACAGCTTCGCGCCGCAATGGACGATGAGCTACATGGGGGCGCTGGTCTATCTGGCCCTGTTTGGCTCGGTGATTGCCTTTGGCGCCTACTTCACCCTGGTCGGACGCATTGGTCCGGGCAAAGCGGCCTACAGTACGCTGCTCTTCCCGCTGGTGGCGCTGTCCATCTCCACGGTGTATGAAGGCTACGTCTGGCACATTAACGGCATTATCGGGTTACTGCTGATTCTGGGCGGGAATATGGTGATGTTTACCAGACCGGAAATCTGGTTCAGACGCCTGCGTACGGCATAAAAAAACGGCCTACGCTTGCAGGCCGTACATGATTATTTCGCTGTTTTATGCACATCAAACATGGTGGCGTCCGTCGCCATGTCATCAACAACCTGCTTCAGCGTCGCGAAGGTCATTGGTGAATTTTCGTTGTTCAGCTCTTTACCTTCACCTTTACGAACAACCTTGATTACCGGTTTGTTCGTCGCCGCATCAATCAACTCACCCTCGAAAAAGAGATGGGTATCCATGGTGCGATGGCCGGTTGCCATCTGCGTACCTGCCACCACCAGCGCAACAGGCACCACTTCATAGAACTGCAGACCTTCTTTCTGCGAGCTCACCCCGGTGATCGCCCCGCGGAAAATCAGGCTGTGTTTGCCCGGCGTCGTCACAATTGGCTTGCGTTGGCCAATCGCGGTTTTCATTTTGTTATTGGTGTAATTTAACAGCTCATCAAGCGTACGTTGACCAATCTGGGTGGTCGGTTTAGGTGCCGGATAATAGGTAATCGGCGTCCAGATGATACTGTCGTAATTTGCTTCGTTATAAGAAGGATCGACCCAACGCAGGGTTGGTTTACCCGTTGCGGATGTCGTTTGCTGCAAGCCTGAGTAATCTTTCAAAAAGCCGGAGTATTGTTCAGGCGCGGCGACCTTGGATGAACACCCCGCCAGCGCCAACAGACCAGAAAGCACTGCAACTTTAAAAAAAGTGTGAGTACGCATGATGGTTTTCCATGTTATCTGCAAGTATGCATTTGAAGTTATAGCAAAAGTCAGGCGGGTTTGTTGTGACAAAAAATGATGCCGGGAGCACAATTTGCGAAAAGTCTGCCCGCCAGACGACGGGCAGTGAAAAATCATGGTTTGATATCAACCTGCCAGAAGATATGTTTGCCAAACGGGTCGATTTCGTACCCCGTGACTTCCTTACGGACCGGTTCAAAAATCGTGGAATGCGCGATCATCACCGCGGGCATCTGATCGTGCATCATCTGCTGAGCCTGTTTATACAGCGCCACGCGTTTGTCATGATCGGTTATCGATTTTGCCTCGGCGATGATGTCATCAAACGGCTTGTAGCACCATTTGGCCGAGTTTGAACCGCCGTTCGCCGAGGTGCAGGTAAAGAGCGGACCAAAGAAGTTGTCCGGATCGCCGGTCGCCGTGGTCCAGCCCATCAGCGCGGCCTGATGTTCGCCGCCCTTCACTCGCTTCAGGTACTCGCCCCATTCGTAGGTAACGATTTTGGTCTGTACGCCCACCTTCGCCCAGTCCGCCTGAATCATCTCCGCCATGCGTTTCGCATTCGGGTTATAGGGGCGCTGCACCGGCATCGCCCATAAATCGATGCTGATACCGTTGGCAAAACCGGCCTCTTTTAACAGCGCTTTGGCTTTTTCGGGATCGTATTCGTAATCCTTCAGCTCGCTGTCGGCCCCCCATACCCCCGGCGGCAGCAGGTTCTTCGCCGCCGTGCCAGTGCCGTGGAACACGGCGTCAATAATGGCCGGTTTGTTGATGGCCATCGCCAGCGCCTGGCGCACTTTCACATTATCCAGCGGAGGCTTCTGGGTATTGAACGCCAGGAAGCCGGTATTCAGCCCCGCCTTGCTCATGAGATTGATATCCTTGTTCGCCTTCATCCGCGGCAGATCGGCCGGGTTCGGGAACGGCATCACCTGACATTCGTTTTTCTCGATTTTGGCAAAACGGACCGACGCATCCGGCGTAATGGTAAACACCAGCCGATCCAGCTTCGATTTCCCCTGCCAGTAGTCCGGGAAGGCGGTGAACAGGATGCGGGAGTCTTTCTGGTATTGCGCCAGCTTAAAGGGGCCGGTGCCGATGGGCTCCATGTCCACCTTCTCCGGCGTGCCCGCCTTGAGCATCGCGTCGGCATATTCCGCCGAAAGAATGGAGGCAAAATACCACGCCAGATCGGCGACAAATGGCGCTTCCGGGTGCGCCAGGGTAAAGCGCACGGTATGGTCATCCACTTTATCAATCGCGGTGATTAAACTGCCAAACTCCAGACTTTCAAAGTTGGAATAGCTGCCGTTAGAGACGTTATGGTACGGATGATTAACATCCTTCTGGCGCATAAACGAGAAAATCACATCATCGGCATTAAAGTCGCGCGTTGGCGTAAAGGACTTATTGCTCTGGAATTTCACCCCTTTGCGCAGATGGAAGGTATAGACCTTGCCGTCTTCGCTCACCTCCCAGCGCTCCGCGAGGCTCGGCACCAGCTCCGTGGTGCCAGGTTTGAAATCGACCAGCCGGTTATAGACCGGCACCGCGCTGGCGTCCACGCTGGTACCCGAGGTATATAACTGAGGATTAAAATTTTCCGGAGACCCTTCGGAGCAATACACCAGCGTTTTCGCGGCTACGGTGGAACTGACCGTGAGCGCGGCGAGTGCCAGGGTTAATGTTGTGAGTTTGCTTTTCATCATTTATTCCTGTCTTTTAATTCGACGGCTAATTAATTCTTTTGCCATTTCATAAATAACATTAAAGTGAGGGAGCAAACACCCGAAAAATAAATAAGGAAGAAAACACTATGGGCTCGCCGCTTTCCAGACAATTAACGCAACGCTTTTTCCGTTATCTCGCCATCACCAGCCAGAGCGATGCAAAAGTCAGCACTCTCCCTTCCACTCCGGGCCAGCATGAGATGGCGCGAGAACTGGCCAAAGAGTTGACACAGCTGGGCTTAGACGACATTGTCATCGATGAATTTGCCACGGTCACCGCGGTAAAAAAAGGCAATGTGCCCGGCGCGCCGCGGATTGGATTTATTACCCATATTGATACCGTTGACGTGGGATTATCACCGGATATTCATCCACAAATATTAACCTTTAATGGTGAAGACCTCTGTCTGAATAAAGAGAAAGAGATCTGGCTTCGCGTCAACGAGCACCCGGAAATTCTGGCCTATCCCGGCGAAGAGATTATTTTCAGCGATGGAACCAGCGTATTAGGCGCAGATAATAAAGCCGCCGTGACTGTGGTGATGACCCTGCTGGAAAACCTGACGTCGGCGCATCAGCATGGGGATATCGTGGTTGCGTTTGTGCCGGATGAGGAGATTGGCCTGAAGGGGGCAAAAGCGCTGGATCTGAAGCGCTTCGACGTTGATTTTGCCTGGACGATTGACTGCTGTGAGCTGGGCGAAATTGTCTATGAAAACTTTAACGCGGCGGCGGCAGAAATCCGTTTTACCGGCGTCACCGCGCACCCCATGTCTGCCAAAGGCGTGCTGGTGAACCCGCTGCTGATGGCGACGGATTTTATTAACCATTTTGACCGCCAGCAAACCCCGGAGTGCACCGAGGGGCGTGAGGGCTATATCTGGTTCAACGGCATTCAGGCCGGGCAAAACGAGGCCATACTGAGAGCGAATATCCGCGACTTCGATCAGGCAAGCTTTACCGCCCGTAAGCGGCAGATTGCCGACGTCGCGGCGCTGATTGCCGCCCGACACCCCACCGCAAAGGTGGAGTACCAGATTGAGGATACCTACAGCAATATCAGCAATGCGATTGGGGAAGATCGCCGGGCCATTGACCTGATGTTTGCGGCAATGGAATCCCTTGGCATCACCCCCAAACCCACCCCGATGCGCGGCGGAACAGACGGCGCGGCGCTTTCAGCCAAAGGGTTGTTAACCCCGAACTTCTTCACCGGCGCGCACAATTTCCACTCACGGTTTGAGTTTCTGCCGCTGTCGTCGTTCGAGGCCTCTTACCACACAGCCCTGCAACTCTGTCTGCTGGCCGCCCGTTAAGCGGGTTTACGTGCCAGCAGGGTCGCGAAGCGCAATTTGATGCGGTTGCCGTTCTCGTCGGTGCGATGCAGTTCGCCGGGATCTTCGTTGTACTTAAGCAGATCCCAGCCTTCGTAATAGTGGCTCAGTTCGCCAGTTTTGAATGCAAACGGGAAGCCGACGGTACAAGGATAATCCGCAGTATCCATGGCGGCCACAATCAGGTTGTAACCGCCCGGTTTCGTGCAGCGCTGCATATTGGCGATCAAACCAGGGATGGTTTTCGCTTCAAGGAACATCAGCACCACGGTGGAGAGAATGAAATCGTATTCCCCGTCAAAGCTCAGGCTGTTCAGGTCTTTGATCGCCGTCTGTAGGTTTGCTATCCCTTCCGCCGCTTTAATGCGTTCGATGTTATCGATGCTCATGGGGTTTTTATCCCACGCCGTCACATCGTAACCGTTAGCGGCCAGATAGAGGCTGTTGCGGCCATTGCCGCAGCCGAGATCGAGCGTTTTACCGGGCTTAACGATCTCTGCGCTGTACAGCACCTCTGAATGGGTACGGGTGAGTCCATATTTCTCGGTGAAGTAGTTTTCGTCGACAGCCATTATTGTTCCTCAGATTGCATAAGCCGTGCTTTCTCAGTGCGCACCAGAAGTTTGCCCTGTATCAGCAGGATGAATGTACGAACCAACAGCATCCCAATGATGAAGTTAGTGAAGATAAAGAGCGGCACGGCAATGGCGTGGAAAAAGCCTGACGCGCTGCTGTGCCCCAGATGCAGACCGGTGGTTGCCAGTGCCGACACGCCAAACGAGAAGCTCCAGAACGATGCGTTAAACGGCTGAGACATATACCACGGCAACAGACGCAACATAAACAGCAGTTGCAACAGGCCATAACCGAACAGCATTTTGGCAAAGGTATCGGCTTCCCCGCCGTTGACGCTAATCCATGCGCTGCAGGCCACCAGCGCCGGGGCCAGTTGAATACCCAGCGACGTACGCAGTGCGGTGGGCAGTTCACCCGCGCTGCGAAGGCGCTGGAGAATAACCGGTTCCAGGCTGAGCCAGGAAAAGACACCTGCGCCGAGGAAGACTAACCCTGCATCGTTAAACCCCAGCGCACCACACGCCATCGCGCTGATAAAATTGTTTGCCACCGTAGGCAGATATAACCCCGGCGTTGTCGCCTCCTGAGGATGGTTACCGCGCCATAGCCCGGCGCTTTGCCAGGCGGAATAGGCAAGCTGCACCACCACGCCCACGGCAAATAACACCAGCGAAACCGGGCGGTACCAGGGGACAAACCCAATGGCAACCAGCATCGTGGTGGCCGGAAAAAGGCTGACAAAGCTGCTCATTACCGGGTGTCGCATTTCCGCCAGCACGCTACGCGGGAAACGCACCGCGCGCGTAATAAACGCCACCGTCAGTAAAAACCAACATACCACCGCAAGGGCAACCAACCCCTCACCCGGCCAGCGCGTAACCGGCCAGAGGGTGCTGGCGTATCGCCAGGCGAACCCCATGCCGATAATGCCAAGGACCATGCCAAAATAACCTGCGGGCAGGTTAAGTACCTGCCGGGTTTCGTCATTTTTATTCATTAATTTTAAATTTTAAAATGTATTTGAAATGCCATTTTAAGGTGTTTCCGCCTCGGATGCCAGCACAACGCAAAGCTGAAAGTTTGCTACGTTTAGTGAAGACGCTCACCAGGGATAACACGATGAAAAAGTATCGGCTCAGCGATGAAACCCGGCTCTGGCACTGGAAAAACGGCGAAACGCCCCACTCGGCTACGTTAAAGCAGATTATCGCCACGACAGATTTTAATGACGTCGCCGCCGGGACGAAAGGCGGCTGGATTGAGGATGAACGCACCTTGTCTCAGGAGGGGAACTGCTGGATCTACGACGAAAACAGCGTGGTCTTCGCCGGTGCGACCGTCTCCGGTAATGCCCGTCTGACCCTGCCGTGCGTCGTCAGCGACCATGCCCATGTTAGCGGCAACAGCTGGCTGGACGGGGCAAACGTGAGCCATGGGGCGCGAATAAGTGACAACGTCACCATTCAAAACTCCACCGTACGGGGGGAATGCCATATTTTTGGTGATGCCCGGGTGCTGCATAACAGCATGATTATCGCCGCCAAAGGCTTAACCCCAGACCAGGAGCAGATCCTTAAAATCTACGACAACGCGACCGTCAGCCAGTCGCGCGTGGTGCATCAGGCGCAAATCTACGGCGAGGCCATCGTCAATTATGCGTTTATCGAGCACCGTGCCGAGGTGTTCGACAAGGCGATTCTTGAAGGGAACGATATCAATAACGTCTGGGTCTGCGACTGCGCAAAAGTGTACGGCAACGCGCGCCTGATTGCCGGATTCGACGACGATGCCATCCCTACCGTGCGCTACAGCTCTCAGGTGGCTGAGAATGCGGTGGTGGAAGGCAACTGCGTAATTAAGCACCACGTGCTGATTGGCGGTCAGGCGTGGCTACGCGGGGGGCCGATCATGATTGATGATAAGGTCGTGATTCAGGGACGGGCGCGGATCAGCGGCGACGTACTGATTGAGCACCACGTTGAAATCACCGACGATGCCGTCATTGAGGCTTTCGACGGCGACAGCATTCATCTGCGCGGCGAAAAAGTAGTTAACGGCGAGAGTCGAATCACCCGCACGCCCCTGCTGGGCGCGCTATAGGGGGAAAACTCTGCCGTAAAGGTTCACATCGTCATAACGGCCATTGAGGTATTCCGCTTCCCGCAGGCACCCTTCCAGGGTAAAGCCGTTGCGACGCGCAACGTTGTTGCTGTTCTGATTCGCCACCCGGCACTTGATCACAAAACGGCGGATCTCGCCCCGCTCAACGTAGTAGCGCATAAATGCCTGCAAGGCGCAGGAGAGGATCCCCTTCCCCTGATGCGCTTCATCGAGCCAGTAGCCGATGTAGCCCGTTTTATTAACCGGCTCAATGGAATTGAACGACAGCACGCCCACCAGTTCGTCCGCCTGAAAAATAAGAAACATTTTCGCGTAGCCGCGCTGATGTAGCATCTGGTTGCTTTGCACGTTACGTCGGGTGTCTTCTTCCGTTCCCACGTGCTGCGCCCAATCAAACGCGGTTTGCAGAAAGGTGCGGTTTTTGACAACGAGGTAGTGCAGATCGGCGGTGTAGCGCTCTTCGACGGCGCGAAGTTCGATAGCGTCTGATACCGGGATAATTTCGAATTTTGCTGCGGTCATTGCCCCTCACCTTAACCCTCTCCCGAAGGGAGAGGGAATCGATCGTTAACGCATGACCCGGTCGTCAACGTAATTACGTTTGTCCGGCGCTGGCGGGAAATACTGATACAGCCAGGTTTCACTGATGGCATCGCCCTGACAGCGCAGGAACAGGCGCATATCCACCGGCTCCGTCGAATCGGACGTTGGGTACCAGTCAAACAGAATGCGGTATCCGTCAAACGGCTCAACGTAGAGGATTTCCACCTGCTTCGCTTCACCGCTGGAGAGCGTGATCACCGGCTCAATCCCCTTCGGCGCGGCCGCTTTCAGATCGCCGCCGACAAAGTCGATGGCGAAGCGGCGGGCCCACACTTTCGGGTAGTGTTCACCTGGCGCCCAGCCTTCCGGGAAGCCGCCCATACCGGTACGCGTCGCGAAGACGTTGGCCAGCGGGGAACGTACCGGCGGCATGGCGCTCCAGTACAGGCGATATTTGAAGTCCAGCTCATCGCCCGCTTTGACCGCTTTTTCCGGCTGCCAGAAGCAAACCACGTTATCCAGCGTTTCACCCGTGGTCGGGATCTCCATCAGGCCAACCGCACCTTTACCCCAGTCGTTACGCGGCTCCACCCACAGGCTTGGGCGTTTGTTATACCAGCCCATCACGTCCTGATAGTGGGAGAAATCCCGGTCAAGCTGCAGCAAACCAAACCCTTTCGGGTTTTTATCGACAAAGGCATTGAACTGCAATTTCTGCGGGTTGTTCAGCGGACGGCAGATCCACTCGCCGTTACCGCGCCACATGGCCAGACGGTCAGAGTCATGGATCTGCGGATGAATGGTATCGCACATACGGCGCTCGTTATTGCCGCAGCTGAACATACTGGTCATCGGCGCGATACCGAGCTGTTTGATGTCTTTACGCGCATAGAGATGGTTTTCTACTTCCATGATCACCTGGCTCTTCTCGCAGTGGATCACGAACTTATAGGCACCGGTAATGCTTGGGCTGTCCAGCAGCGTATAGACGGTAAAGGTGGTGTCGCCCGGTTTGACGGTTTCAAACCAGAAGGCCGTGAAATCAGGAAACTCTTCCGGCGTGTCGGTAAAGGTGTCCACCGCCAGACCACGCGCCGACAGGCCGTACTGGTAAGTGTCATCTACCGCACGGAAATAGCTCGCGCCGAGGAAAGAGACAATATCGCGACGCGCCAGCTCAGGCGCTTTGAAGGCGCGGAAGCCGGCAAAACCGAGGTCGCTCTGCCCTTCCAGCTGTTTGGTATCTACCCCGGTATCCCCGTAGCTGAAGAGCTCCGGGCGGAAGTGGATCTCACGCGCCTGAGAGGTCGACTGGTCCAGGGAGAACATCCGCACGCGGCGGCGGAAGCCCATCCCCATGTGGAAGAACTGCACGTCAAGCTGACGGCCTTCAATGTTATTCCACAGGGACTGCTTTTCATCGTACCGGATGGCGTTATAGGCCTGCGGCGTCATGGTTGCCAGCGTTTCCGGCAGCGGACGCGGCGCACCACCCCACGGGGTTTTCGCCAGGTCATGGGCCATGGATTGCAGTACGGAGAAGTCAAAACGACGGCTCTGGCCATCGGCGATGTCAGAGTCAGCGGCATAGGCCGCTCTGGAGAACAGTGAAGCAAGGCCAGAAGTGCCGCTCAGGGCTGCCATTGCCAGCGAACCTTGTAAAAAACGTCTGCGATTCATGCCTGGAAAAACGTCCTTATGGTCGTGTGAATGTGTTTCGCGCTCGGCGAAATGACGGCAAGAAAGAACGCACAGCCTAAACAAAAACGGTTAAGAATCCAATTGTTGGCCGGTGATTATATGAGCAAAGTGAGAAATATTTTCTGTCGACCAGAACGGCCCGAAAGTGGTGTAAAGAAAGCCTGGAAAGTGTGAAGAAAAATGCCCCGGTGCGACATCGACAACCGGGGCGAAATGAGGTGGTTATTTTACGCTGACATCGATACCCGGGAAGTACTTATCAGCGAGTTTTGCGATCGTGCCGTCGGCACGAACTTTATCAATCGCGGCATCAAGCTGCTTTTTGGTGGCCTCATCCCCTTTGCGCAGCCCAAAGCCGATCCCGCTGCCGAGGATGGTGTCGTCAGACACCGGTTTGCCGATAAAGCCAAACCCTTTCCCCTGCGGCTTGCTCAGGAACCCTGCCTGCCCGGCCGCGGACATCACCAGCGAGGCGTCGATGCGGCCATTCAGCAAATCGCCCCACGCCATATTCTGATCTTTATACGACACTACCGTGACACCCTGCTTTTCCCAGTGCTCTTTGGCATAGGTTTCCTGAATGGAACCCTGCAACACGCCAATGGTTTTGCCCTTCAGCCCTTCAGGTGTCGCCTCTACTGCGGTTCCGGCCTTGCCGACTAACTGCGAGGGGATGCGGTAGATAGGTTGGGTAAAATCGATACTTTTGCGCCGCTGTTCGGTGATGTTCATCGCCGAGTTGATGGCATCAAATTTCTTCGCCACCAGTCCCGGAATCAACGCATCAAAGGATGTTTCCACCCAGGTGCATTTCAGCGCTGCGGCTTTGCAAATGGCATTCCCCAATTCAACGTCAAACCCTTCCAGCTCGCCGGAGGCATTGCGGCTCTCAAACGGTGGATATTCCGCTTCCAGTCCGTACCGCAGTTCGGTGGCCGCGAATGACGAAAACGTACACAGCAGTCCCATGCCGACAACTAACGCGCGTAATTTCATCTCAAACTCCTTAGCGTGGTTTAACCCGACACAGGGCCTGGGCACCTGCCCGTAACGTCGCCTCATCTTTGGCAAAAGAGAGACGAATCAATTTATTGTCCGTACCATCCGTATAGAAAGCGGATAGTGGAATGGTCGCGACACCGCACTCAACGATCAGCCGTTTCACCATCTCGCTGTCGGGCTCGTCGCTGAATGGGCTGTAATCCGCCAGCAGGAAGAACGAGCCCGCGCTCGGCAGCAGTTTAAACGGCGACTCAGCCAGCAGAGTTTGCAGCAGATCGCGCTTGCGCTGATAAAACGTCGCCAGCGACAGCCAGGTTTGCGGATCGGTCATATGTTCGGCAAACGCATGCTGCATTGGCGTATCGGCAGAAAACATCAAAAATTGATGCACTTTACAAATCTCTTCCATCAGTGCCGCCGGTGCAACACAGTACCCCACGCGCCATCCGGTAACGTGATAGGTTTTTCCGAAGGAAGAGATAATGACGCTACGCTCCGCCAGCTGCGGGTGTGTGGCCATACCGTGGTGCGGCTCATCGTCAAAAACGACGTGCTCGTACACTTCGTCAGACAAAATAATGATATCGGTATTACGCGTCACGGCCACCAGCTGCTGCAGGTCATTCGCGGAGAACACCTGCCCGCTTGGATTATGTGGCGTATTGATGATGATCATGCGCGTTTTGGGGGTGATGGCCGCGCGGACCTCATCCCAGTTCACGGCAAAATCCGGCACCGTGAGTTTGATGGCGACCGGGGTGGCGCCCTGAAGGCGAACAATCGGCGCGTAGCTATCAAATGACGGTTCGAAGTAGATCACCTCATCGCCCGGATGCACCAGCCCGCTGATGGCGGAATAGAGCCCCTGGCTGGCACTGGCGGTAACCAGCACCTCGCGCCCCGGGTCATACGTGGTACCGTAAAGGGTGGCAATTTTCTCCGCGATACGCTCTTTCAAAGGCTGCAGGCCGGTCATCGCGGCATACTGGTTATGCCCTGCCTCCATTGCGCGGGTTACGCCCGCAATCAGTTTCGGGTCGCAGGAAAAATTCGGTGCGCCCTGAGAAAGATTGATGGCGTTGTGCTGAGCAGAAAGCTGGCCGATTACGGTAAAAATGGTGGTACCCACATCCGGTAATTTGGAACGGGTTTGTACCGCGGTCTTCAGGGTCATCATTTATCCTTCTCATGGGGATTGCATAACTATTCAAACAACAACGCCGTTGCCGGGACAATCGAATTGTTGTCATAATAGCCATGAGAAAAATGCATAGCTGAGGTGTTTTTATGTCGCGCCGTTCGCTCCCGCTCAATGCCATCGACGCCTTCCTGGTGACCGCGCGTCACCTGAATCTCACCCATGCCGCCAGAGAGCTTTGTCTGACTCAGGGGGCCGTGAGCCGTAAAATCGCCGCTCTGGAAGCGTGGTTTGGCTTTCCGCTGTTTGAGCGCCACGCGCGCGGGTTGCGCCTCTCTTCCCAGGGTAGCGCCCTGCTGCCGGAGCTACAATCCGCTTTCGAACAGATGCTGAACGTGGCCGATCGGGCCCGCACCCAGCATACGGTGATCCGGCTGAAAGCGCCCACCTGCGCCATGCGCTGGCTGGTGCCGCGCCTGCTGGAGGTAGAGCGCGAACAGCCCGATCTGCAAATCGCGTTGACCACCACCACCGATCATAACGTCAACTTTAAAACCGAATCCTACGACGCCGCCATCGTGTTTGGCACGCACATGAGCGCGGGCGATCTGCTGTTCGAAGAGGCGTTAACTCCGGTGCTCAGCCCGCTGCGGGCGGGGACCGGACTGGGTTCATTGACCTTTCTTCACCCGACACGGGATAAAACCGACTGGTCACTGTGGCTGGCGAAACAGGATGAGCCGGGCGTTGTTATGCACAAAAATCAACACTTCGACACGATGGATCTCGCCATTACGGCGGCCATTCAGGGGCTGGGCGTCGCCATCGCCGATGAAACGCTGGTGGAAGAGGACATCCGCGCAGGAAGGCTGGTGCGGCCTTTTGCGACCAGTATCAAAACCGGTGCGAGCTACCGGCTGGTGCTGCGCGAAGCGCCAGGCACGGAAAACGGCCTGGCCGCATTTCGTGCCTGTTTGCTTAATCGAGGTTAACGTGGTGCTTCATCACCCGTTTAAAGAGGCTCATGCGGGCGCGCATAAAGCGGTTTTCAAGCTTAAAACCTGCATGCTTATTCACACCAATGCGTAACAGGACGTCACGCCCTTTACGGCAGGCTGGCCAGTGCGTCGGCCCTGGCAGGCTGTCACGATGCCCGGCATCGCGGGCAAAACTCACCCAGTAGTCGGCCACGTGGGCGGCGAACTGTAAATCACGCGCGTTCACATACTGCCGTGAAGGTTCCACCTCTCCGAGCGTATCAAACACATACGGCACCTCGTTGCCGTGCCAGGCACCGTTGATATAGGTGGCGTGCTCCGCTTCGGCCACATAGTCAAACCAGTAGCGCCAGCACGGCTCGCCGACGCGCTGCTGGGCCTGCATCACCACATAGCCCATGGTGGTGAACGCCATATCCCGGCACACCTGCCTTCCCAGCTCTTCATCGCCTTTCACGCCCGGATAGAGCAGCTTGATCAGCCCCAGACCAAAGCGCCGCTCCCGGCGGAGCTTCTGAATTTGTCCGGCGAGATCGATGCCAAACACCGCCATTACGCTCGCCTCGTCGCTGTTGGAGCCAATCATGATGGGGACAGGCTGCTGACGGGCGGCGAAGAAAACATCCAGCATTGCCTCCGGCAGCACACAATCTCCGGCGACAGGCGCCGGGGCGATATTCAGCGGTGCCGTTAACGGCCAGAACGACTCAGGTGGAATAGCGCGCAGCTGCTCCGCTGTCGCGTTCTCCAGCCCAAAATGCGCGGCCAGCGCTTCCCCTTTTCGCAGGGCCTGCTCGCGCGGGGTATCCGGCAAGGTATAGCCACTTTGCACAATCGCTTTATGAAATAACCCTTTCGCCAGCGGCGAGGCCAGCAGCGACAACACGCTGCGTGCGCCAGCTGATTCACCAAACAGCGTGACGTTTTCGGGATTGCCGCCAAAGGCGGCGATATTGTCCCGCACCCATTCGAGAGCGGCGATCTGATCCAGCAGGGCAAAATTGTGCACCACGCGATCTTCTTCCCCCTCCAGCGCAGGATGGGCGAAAAAGCCGAGATGACCAAGACGGTAATTGAGGGTGACCACCACCACGCCGCGTTCCGCCAGCGCCCTGCCGTTATAGGGCGGTAACCCACCCGCGCCGAGCGTGAACCCACCACCGTGCAGCCAGACCATCACCGGCAGCGGCTCAACGCGGTCAACGGGCGACCACACGTTAAGATAAAGACAATCCTCTGAAAACTGTCCGGGATCCCCGCCGCCCAGCTCCTGGCAATATTCGCTGCTTTGCCAGCTTGAGGCGGAAAACGCCGTTGCCGTGCGAACCCCATCCCAGCGTTCGGGCGGTCGCGGTGAGCGCCAGCGCCAGTTGCCAACGGGCGGTGCGGCGTAGGGAATGCCGTACCACGCCTGAACAGTATTATCCGTAAAACCAGCCAGTGCGCCGTAGCGCGTTTCAACCACAGGGGCGGAGGGATATTGCATAACTACCTTCTTTTTCCATCACACCCCTGAAGAGTAACGATTTCAGAGCAAACCGCAACGCTGTTTGCTGCGGGTTTCCGCCTCCTCGTACAGTGCGAACTCGTCATAGACCGGGCAGCCCAGCGCCGCTTCGAAGGCATCCCGGCTGGCGTTACCGTGGCTGCGCGCCTGGGTTTCATTCCCGAGATTGGACTGGAAAATCCCTGCGGCGCTGACCGGCAGGAAATCTTCGTAGGTGATCGGCTGGGCAACCACCCACCCGCGTTCAATTAACGGCTGCGGATCGTCGCCCGGACGAAACGCATGACGATGCGCTTCACCCGCTGGCGTCAGGCGATAGCGGAAATACGCCAGCTCCTGTCGGCGCATCATCAGCTCGCTGTCCGGGAAGGCGCTGAACACTTCACGCAGATGAAGCTGATGGGTCAGGTTGTCTTTGCCGGTGCCGGACTCGGCGAGCAAACTGTCATAAAGCTCGCGACCTTTCGGCGTCAACGCCACCCCGCGCTGCTCAATTTCACCAAAGCGCGCGGTATGGGTGCCTTTATGTTCCCCGGCAAACAGCACCGGCTCTTCCAGCGCCTTGAAGCTGGTCTGACGCAATAACACCGGCACCTCGCGGCGCGGCGGCCCTTCAATCAGAATTTTGGGTTCAATGCCGTACTTCGGCATCAGCTCCTGCACCCGGTCAATATCCAGCGTGCGTGGCGTAAGGTGGTTGATGTGGCATCCCGGGAAACAGACCACATCCGCAATCAGGCGATGCTCATTATGCAGCGCCAGATAGGTCTCCTGATCGACCGTCGCATGACGGTGCCAGCGGAAGGTTTCTAACGCTTCCTGAACAAACTCCCGCGCCTGCGCCTCGGTGAACGCCCCTTCTTTTTCATGCAGTTCGATGAGCGCCAGGCAGCGCGGCGTAAAGATGTTGCGGTGAGAGAGGATCTCCGCCGCCCGCTCGCGCAGGGCAACGTTCTCAATCAACTCAAGGCGCAGCAGTGAGGTAAAGATACGAAACGGGTTACGGCACAGCGCCGCATCATCTACCGGGCGAAATGCCGTCGAGTGAACCGGAACGCCCGCCTGAGAGAGATCATAGTAGCTGACCGGGTACATGCCCATGATGGCAAACATACGACGTAAGGTAGAAAGCTCTTTTGCGGTGCCCACGCGGATAGCCCCGTGACGCTCCACATTCAGGCGCGCCAGCTCATCTGCATTCGCCAGTTGTTCATGTAAGAGTGGATTGTTTTCCAGAACCGCCAGGTTTACGTCCGCGACCAGCTCAAGCAAGGTGCCGTACTGCGGAACTTCCTGCTGGTACATCGCCGACATAGCCTGCGAAAAATGTTCCCGAATATCATCAGCCGTGATGGTGTTCGCCATGGTGTCATGCCTCCAGTGAATATTACCTGGAGTGTAGAGAAACCCGTTCCTTCCGGGGGGAAGAATTTACGATTTGTGATCTTACGACGACAGTGGTCAAACCGTGTGCTGCCCGAACCTGTCGCGGCCGTACCAGGCCCCCTTCCTTTCCCCCCGGCCCGTCGTGCAGGAGTTTCCTTATAATTAATGATTATTCTGTTTTCTAGCTATAAAGGAGTAATTTTGGAGGCCATCCCGGCTAAAAATTGAACGAAATTGTGGCGCTACAATTTTTATCCTCACCTTTCAGGTTTTTAGCGGCAACTTAGGATTAATCCGAGCATTTTTTTACAAGTCCTTCCCACTCATCCATATTTTTTCGCCAAACGAAGCGTAAACCCACCAATATTTTTAAATAACGCAACCGTGAATGGCGAAACGCATTTGACGCATGCCGCACAGCGTCTAAAGTTATTACTCGAACGACGAGTGATACGGAATATTTCTGTATCGTACTGACATAACCAATATATGACTATGAGGTTTAATATGGCAGAGCATCGTGGTGGTTCCGGTAATTTCGCTGAAGACCGTGAAAAAGCATCAGAAGCTGGGCGTAAAGGCGGCCAGCACAGCGGCGGTAATTTCAAAAACGATCCGCAACGCGCATCTGAAGCAGGTAAGAAAGGGGGTCAGAATAGTCACGGCGGAGGCCGTAAATCTGATAACTCCTGATTTTATTAAGCTGTCTCAGTAATACCAGAGAGCATGCTGCGGGCCGAAAGGCTCGCAGTTCCCTTAACGTTTTAACCGGAGCAAAATATATGAATATGAAAAGTATCGAGGATGTTTTTATTCATCTACTGTCCGATACCTACAGCGCGGAAAAACAGCTTACCCGAGCCCTGAGCAAACTCGCCCGTGCCGCCTCCAGTGAAAAGCTCAGCGCGGCCTTCACAGCCCACCTTGAGGAGACGCAGGGTCAGATTGAGCGTATCGACCAGATCATCGAACAGGAAGACGGTATTAAGCTTAAGCGAATGAAATGTGTGGCAATGGAAGGCTTAATTGAAGAGGCCAATGAGGTCATCGAAAGCACAGAAAAGAATGAAGTCCGTGATGCTGCATTAATTGCTGCAGCGCAAAAAGTGGAACATTACGAAATTGCCAGTTACGGTACCCTTGCCACATTAGCAGAACAACTTGGCTATAAAAAAGCCGTTAAACTTCTTGCCGAAACACTGGAAGAAGAAAAAGAAACCGATCTTAAACTCACCGACCTGGCCGTAGGAAATATTAACCAAAAAGCGCAAAAATGACGCTATAACACAGGTTAAATATAATGAGCATCAGTCCCAGGACAATTAAACGGTGCCATTTAACGGCAGCTATAATATGGTTCATTCTTGCTATCCCTTCCGTAATATGGTGGAAGAATAGCGTACTATGGGTCATTATCATCAGTATTTACGCCAATATTGTCGGCCATTTATCTGGCTACAGTGCCGCACGTGCCGATCAGGCTGCTGAAAGTGAGACCAAATAAGCGAACCTATAATGAGGAACGAAATATGAATCACGTAGAACACTACCATGACTGGCTACGCGATGCCCATGCAATGGAAAAGCAAGCCGAATCAATGCTGGAATCGATGGCCAGCCGTATTGAAAATTATCCTGATGTTCGCGCCCGTATTGAGCAGCACCTTAATGAGACAAAACGGCAAATCACATTGCTGGAGGAAATCCTCGATCGTAATGATATTTCTCGTTCGGTTTTAAAAGACTCAATGAGCAAAATGGCTGCGCTCGGCCAGTCCATCGGCGGCATGTTCCCGTCCGATGAGATTGTTAAAGGCTCCATCAGCGGCTATGTTTTCGAACAGTTCGAAATTGCCTGCTACACCTCCCTGCTGGCCGCGGCCAAAAAAGCGGGCGACACCGCCTCTGTACCCGCCATTGAAACCATTCTCGCCGAAGAGCGCGAGATGGCCGACTGGCTAATTCGTCATATTCCGCAAACGACGGAACAGTTCCTGCTGCGTTCTGATGCATCAGGTGTCGAAGCGAAAAAATAAACCACAGGAGAGTGTATGTTTCGACACGTCAAACAGCTGCAATACACGGTTCGCGTTGCTGAACCGAATCCCGGCCTCGCCAATCTTCTGCTGGAACAATTTGGCGGGCCGCAGGGTGAACTGGCGGCCGCCTGCCGCTACTTCACCCAGGGCCTGAGTGATGACGATCCTGGCCGTAAAGATATGCTGATGGATATCGCGACCGAAGAGTTGAGCCACCTCGAAATCATCGGGACGCTGGTCGGCATGCTGAATAAAGGGGCCAAAGGCGCGCTGGCGGAAGGGGTAGAGAACGAAGCCGAGCTATACCGGTCCATGACCGAAAACGGCAACGACAGCCATATCACCTCCCTGCTCTACGGCGGCGGTACCCCGCTCACTAACTCCGCGGGTGTGCCCTGGACGGCGGCCTATGTTGATACCATTGGTGAACCCACGGCGGATCTGCGCTCGAACGTGGCCGCAGAGGCGCGGGCAAAAATCATCTATGAGCGTCTGATCAACGTGACAGACGATCCCGGGGTGAAAGATGCACTGGCGTTTCTGATGACGCGAGAGGCGGCGCACCAGCTCTCCTTCGAGAAGGCGCTTCAGTCTATTCGCAATAATTTCCCGCCGGGGAAATTGCCGCCAATCGAGGAATTCACCAACAAGTACTACAATATGTCTGAAGGTGGCGAGGTCCGCGGAAGCTGGAACAGCGATAAGCATTTCGACTACGTTGAGGCCCCCCAACCTGCGGTTGACGGTGGAGACGGGAGTGCAAGCGTGACGCTCTCGACCGAACAGGCTACGCTCGTCAAGGCGATGTCTGCTCGCACAAAATCCGATCCGAATGCCGACCCGTTAACAGGTGCCGAGCTAGGCGCCGGTAAGAAAAAACCGTAACCGGTTTTGCCAGGCAGCTCCCGCTGCCTGGTAATTCTCGTGCCCCATCGTTCCAGAGGTACGGACCATGTTCGAACTCGACGCATTTCATCTGGCGAGAATTCAGTTCGCTTTTACCGTCTCGTTTCATATTCTCTTCCCGGCGATCACCATCGGGCTTGCCAGCTATCTGGTGGTGCTCGAAGGGATGTGGCTGCGTACCAAAAACGACGTCTGGCGCTCCCTGTACCATTTCTGGCTCAAAATATTTGCCGTCAACTTTGGTATGGGGGTTGTGTCCGGGCTGGTCATGGCCTATCAGTTCGGCACCAACTGGAGCGGGTTCTCTCAGTTTGCAGGCAGCATCACCGGGCCATTGCTGACCTACGAGGTATTAACCGCTTTCTTCCTGGAGGCCGGTTTCCTCGGCGTAATGCTGTTCGGCTGGAACAAGGTTGGACCGGGACTGCACTTCTTCGCAACCTGCATGGTGGCGCTGGGTACGCTAATGTCCACCTTCTGGATCCTCGCCTCTAACAGCTGGATGCACACCCCGCAGGGCTTCACCATTGAGAACGGCCAGGTGATCCCTGAAGACTGGCTGGCCGTCATCTTCAACCCCTCTTTCCCGTACCGGCTGATCCATATGTCCATTGCCGCGTTCCTGTGCAGCGCGCTGTTTGTGGGCGCGTCGGGGGCCTGGCACCTGCTGCGCGGCAACGACACGCCCGCCATTCGCAAAATGTTCTCGATGGCCATGTGGATGGCCCTGCTGGTCGCCCCCATTCAGGCCGTAGTCGGGGATATGCATGGCCTGAACACGCTTGAGCATCAGCCTGCCAAAATCGCCGCCATCGAGGGGCACTGGGAAAATCCGCCAGGGGAAGCCACCCCGCTGCTGCTGTTTGGTCTGCCTGATATGGAGGAGGAGCGCACCAAATACGGGCTTGAGATCCCGGCTCTCGGCAGCCTGATCCTTACCCACAGTCTGGATAAACAGGTCCCCGCGCTGAAAGATTTCCCGAAAGAAGATCGCCCTAATTCCACCATTGTCTTCTGGTCGTTCCGCATCATGGTTGGCATGGGGCTGTTGATGATCGCCCTCGGCGTCCTGAGCCTGTGGCTACGCTATCGCCACCGGCTGTATCACTCGCGCCCGTTCCACTGGTTTGCCCTCTGTATGGGGCCAGCCGGTCTGCTGGCGCTGCTCGCTGGCTGGGTAACCACCGAAGTGGGTCGCCAGCCGTGGGTGGTCTACGGTTATCTGCGCACCATCGACGCGGTCTCTCTGCATAGCACGCTGCAGATGAGCATCAGCCTGCTGGCCTTCATCGTCGTTTATTGCTCGGTGTTTGGCGTGGGCTATGTCTACCTTGTGCGTCTGATTAAGAAAGGACCACAGCCGGTGGACACGCTAACCTCGAACACCTCGGGCACTCCCGCCCGTCCGCTGTCTGCCGCTGAGTCTGTTCCGGAAGAGGAGAGAATCTGATGGGCGTCGATATCTCGGTTATCTGGTTTGCCATCATCGTCTTCGCCACCCTGATGTACATCATCATGGATGGCTTTGATTTGGGGATCGGTCTGCTGTTTAACTTCGTGGGCGATGCTAAAGAGCGCGACGCGATGGTGAACAGCGTGGCCCCCGTCTGGGACGGCAACGAAACCTGGCTGGTGCTGGGCGGCGCAGGGCTGTTTGGCGCCTTTCCGCTGGCCTATGCGGTGATCATCGATGCGCTCACCATTCCGCTTACCGCCATGCTGATCGGTCTTATCTTTCGCGGTGTCGCCTTTGAGTTCCGCTTCAAAGCGACGCCCTCTCACCGCCAGTTCTGGGACTACGCCTTTGCGGGAGGCTCGCTACTCGCCACCTTCAGCCAGGGCGTGGTGGTCGGCGCGGTGATCAACGGTTTTGAAGTAGAAGGCCGACGCTACGTGGGGTCTGCCCTCGACTGGCTGACCCCCTTCAACCTCTTCTGCGGTATCGGGCTGGTGGTGGCCTACACGCTGCTGGGCACCACGTGGCTTATCATGAAAAGCGAAGGTGCACTGCAAAACCGCATGCGCGAGTTGACCCGCCACGTGCTGCTGGCGCTGATTGTCGTCATCGCGGTGGTGAGCATCTGGACGCCACTCGGCTGGCAGTACGTGGCCGAGCGCTGGTTTACCCTGCCTAACTTCTTCTGGTTCCTGCCGGTGCCTCTGCTGGTGGGCATATTTAGCCTGTGGATCTGGCGCTTGACCCGCAACCCGGCCAGCCACGCGCGTCCGTTCCTGTTGACGCTTGGACTTATCTTCCTCGGTTTTAGCGGACTGGGCATCAGCCTGTGGCCGAACATTATTCCGCCGCGCATTAGCCTGTGGGATGCCGCGGCCCCGCCCGCCAGTCAGCTCTTTATGCTGGTGGGGACGTTACTGATTATTCCGGTGATCCTGGTGTACACCGCCTGGAGTTACTACGTCTTTCGGGGAAAAGTTTCTGATACAGAAGGTTACCACTGAGGTGCAGGATGGCAGGATGGCATACACGGGCCATTATTTATCAAATTGATACGGCACTGTTTTACGATTTAAACGGCGATGGCTGCGGAGACATCGCCGGAATAACGGCCAAATTGCGATATATACGCCGCATGGGGGCGACAGTAATCTGGATCACTCCGTTTTACCTTACCCCTTTTCTGGACGAAGGGTATGACGTCAGCGACCACCTGCAGGTCGATCCCCGGTTCGGCAAACTGGCGGATATTATCGCTTTTATTGAGCAGGCACGTGAGCTGGGGATGCAGGTCATTATCGAGCTGTTGATCCAGCATACGTCAGACGCCCACCCCTGGTTTCAGGAAGCCCGGCGCAACCCGAAATCCCCCTTTCGCGACTATTATCTGTGGTCAGATAATGACGATGACGATACGCCTCCGATGTTCCCCGGCGTGGAAAAGAGCATCTGGACATGGGATGACGAGGCAGGTCAATACTACCGGCATATGTTTTATCGCCACGAGCCTGATCTCAACCTCACCTCACCTGCGGTCATTAAAGAGATAGAGAACATTATCCTCTTCTGGCTTAAGCTCGGCGTATCGGGATTCCGTCTGGATGCCGCGTCGCATCTCACCACCCAGGCCGGAGGCGGTGACGAGAAAAAGGGGCTGTGGATCCTGGAGCACCTGCGCCGCCTGATTACTCAACATAACCCGCAGGCGATCCTGCTCGGTGAAGTTGACGTAGAAGTGGAAGCCTACAAGGATTATTTCGGCAATAACGACCGCCTGAATCTGGTGCTTAACTTCTGGCTTAATAAATATTTCTACGTGAGCCTGGCCAGGAAAAGCGCCCGCCCGCTGCGCAATGCGGTGAAGAAAATGATCGTCCCGCCGGACTCCTGCTGCTTTGCCAACTGGCTGCGTAACCACGACGAGCTGGATCTGGAGGGGATCGGTAAAAAGGACAAACAGTTCGTCCTCGACACGTTCGCCCCGGATGAAGAGATGAACGTGTACCAGCGTGGGATCCGCCGTCGCCTGGCGCCGATGCTGAATGGCGACCAGAAGCGGCTGGCGCTCTGCCACGCCGTGCTGTTCTCCCTGCCCGGGGTGCCCGTTATGCGCTACGGGGATGAAATCGGCATGGGTGATGATCTGGATTTAGAAGAGCGTTACGCCGTGCGTACGCCCATGCAGTGGGCGCCCTCTCAGGGCGGTGGCTTCTCTGACGCAGACCCGCAGAGCTTTATCGCGCCCATCATTGACCACGGGCCCTATCGTTATCAGAAAATTAACGTGGCGGATTCGCTGTTGCACCGCAACTCGCTGCTGCACCGGATTATCGATATCGCCAACACGCGGTCTGAATTCCCGGAGATTGCCGTGGCGCCGTTTCATCTTATCGCCATCGATAATGATGCAGTGCTGGGGATTTACTACGAGGCTGAAGATCGCAGCATTCTTACCTTTGTTAATTTCAGCGATAAACCGGTGACCTTCACCGCCAGAGGGATCCGCCACGCCACCTGGACCGCCTGTCTGGCAGACAAACGCTACGAGGATGCGTTGGTCTGCGGCAAAACCGTTGAGCTGGATATAGGCGGCTACGGCTATCGCTGGTTCTGGACAAACCGTAGCGCGCTGCGCTGACTACTTTTTGCGGCCGCGCATCAGGCGTGTGAGCACGATCCCTGCGACGGCCAGGGAGCCCAGCAGCACTTTCCCGGGCGCGCCAGAGGAGACAGCGCTGGCGCGCGTTTTCGCCTCAGCGGAGAAATGGCCGTGGATTTTGTGCAGGTCGTTGACCGGCTGGTCGAGGTAATCCCGCCGGTCTTCTGCGTTCAGGGTGTCGGTCATCTGCCCTTCCCAGGCCTTTTTCACCATCATGCGGTCAAGAAAGCCGGGGAAGAGGAACTGGCCGACAATCGACTGGATGGTACTGCTGCCCACCCACAGCTCGCGCACCGGTTTTTGCGCCACCCTGAAAATGGCACTCGCGGCCACTTCCGGCTCAAACACCGGCGGAACCGGGCGCATCGCCCAGGCAAACTTATTCCGTGCCCATTCAAACTGCGGCGTATTCAGCCCCGGCATCTGGACCATGGCGAGCTGCACCCGGCTGTTCTCATGCATCAGCTCGGTACGCACCGCATCGGTAAAGCCCCGGATCGCGGCTTTGGCGCCGCAGTAGGCGGACTGCAGAGGAATGGAGCGGTAGGCCAGCGCGGAGCCAACCTGAATAATCACGCCCCGATCGCGCGGCACCATCAGTTCCAGCGCGGCACGGGTACCGTTCACGTAGCCAAGGTAGGTGACTTCTGTGACGCGGCGAAATTCATCCGGCGTCATGGTCCGAAACGGCGCCAGCACCGCTCCCATGGCATTATTGACCCACACATCTATCGCCCCAAGGCGATACTCAATTTCGTTGGCGGCATCCACCACCGCCTGACTGTCGGCCACATCCGCCTGCACGGCCAATGCATTGACGCCAAAACGGCGTAGCTCTTCCTGTGTCGAGTGCAGGCTTGTCTCCTCGCGCGCAATAATGCCCACAGCGTAGCCCGCTTTTGCAAAATGCAGCGCCGTGGCTTTCCCCACGCCCGCCGTCCCGCCAGTAATGACCATCACAGCCATAAAACCTCCGCGTTATTTCAGCCCGATAATTTCGTCACTAATTCAGCCAGCGAGTAATGCACCGCTTTTTCCACCACGTCCTGACAGTCGCCGGAAAAGAGCACCCTGCTCGTTTCCGTCTTTCCGCCGATATTCCAGGCGAAGCACACGGTCCCCGCCGCCGTGCCGTCTTCTCCCCCTTCCGGCCCGGCATACCCGCTGATTGCAATACTGACATCGGCCTGGGCAATGTCGCGGATGCTGGCCGCCATCTCGTTGACGGTCTGTTCACTGACGGCGGTAAACCGCGCGAGGGTTTCCGGGCTTACGCCCAGGATCCTCTCCTTCGCGCTATCGCTGAAGACGACCAGCCCCACATCATAAAAATCGGCAGTGTTCTCTTCCGCGCAGAGCGCCACCGAAAGCTTCCCGCCGGTGCAGGATTCTGCGGTTGTTAAGCGAAGCCCTGCATCGATTAACCTGCTCGCCAGTTTTTTGGTCAGTTCAGCCACGGTAATGGTGTTGTCGTGGTATAGATTGCTCATCATCAGGCCTCTCATTTTTTCTCAGGAATAATGGAAATATGGCCATTGCGTTCCAGAATGGCATATTTAATTTCACTTAACTTTGTAATACCATTATTCTGCCGGGCTGAAACCAGAATATCATCACATGAAACATCGACCTTTTTGAGTTTATCTGCTAAGGGCACGCCGTTCTCAACCAGAATTACCGGCGTGCCATCCAGGATATTCTCCACCGGCGAAAAATACTTTTTCATCAGTCCAAAAATAATATCCACAACCACCAGCGTGGTGATGGTTATCATTGCGCCCGTGACCGAAAAATCCTCCCCCAGCAGGGCCTGCTGGGTTGCTTCGCTGATAATTAACAGGAGAATAAGGTCAAAGCTGGTCATCTGCAGCAACGCACGTCGTCCGGCCACTTTGAAGACCACCACCAGAAACAGGTAAATCGCCAACGCCCTAAAAACCATATCCATGGCAGCCTCCTAAGGGTAAATAAATTGCCAGAAAGGAATATCCGGCAGGTTGTTTACACGAATGACGTTGTGCCATTTACCGCCTCTGGTCGGGGTAATGAACAGCCAGACCGAAAAATGTGGCGATTTTTCAAGATGATTATAGACAAAATAGAGCGTGTTCCCGCGGCTGTACATGCTGTCTGGCTGCGGCCAGACGCTGCCCGGCTCGTAGGCGTCGCTGCTCTCGCTGGTCATGCTCACAGTGTATTTGCCCTCGCTGTTGACCGGAAAGGTCAGCTGAAGTCGCGACTCCGTTTGGCGACGCGCAAAGCGCTCATAGTTGAGGGTCAGGGATTTTGCAGAATTGGTTTTCTCCGTGTCACTCACTATCCCACTTGAAAACAGACCGGCAATCGCCGCGATGATAATACTCAGTAACACAATAAATCCGACCTGGCGAAATGCATATTCAAACCTCAGCAAGCGATAACTCTCATTTATCCCGGGTACCTTTTCATTTTTATCATTCATGGCAGCCATCACCGTTTCGCTTATTTACCAAACGTTCTGTTTTGTATGGCGAATGTTTTTAAGACTTATCACATTTGCCACATAAAGGAATAGCAACAATACTTAATAAGTCAAGACACCTTAAATGAAGGATATCAGATGAAATTATCACTTATTTCCGCTTTTTTAATATTTATGGTGCCAACCGCATGGGCTGATAATAACGGCGGGTTACAAAAGGGTGAAGCGACGCCTCCTCCGCATGCGCTGGATAGCGGTTATCGCGGCACGGATGATGCCCGTATTATGACCATCGACCAGGCGAAACAAATGCATGATGGCGCGACCATTTCACTGCGCGGCAACCTTATTGACGGTAGCGGCGATAAGTATGTATTTCAGGATAAATCCGGAAAAATCGACGTTATTATCCCAAAAGCAGTCTTTGACGGCAGAACAGTCAAACCAGACCAGATGATCAGCATTAACGGTTCGCTTGATAAAAAGTCATCGCCTTCCGTGGTGCGTGTCGATCATCTGCAGAAATAACTCAGCGAAGCGTTAACGCTGTATTTTCATCCTAACTCACCTATTGGCTTAAGGAGTCAGCTATGAGTGATACTCAACAACGTACGAACGCTTATCCGCAACCCCCTTTCCCGGAACAGCCGCAGACGCCACCAGGACTGGCTTCTGAGATGCAACCTGTTCCCGATCACGGGGAAACGAGCTATAAAGGCCACGGCCGTCTGGCGGGCAAAAAAGCGCTGATTACCGGCGGTGACTCCGGTATCGGCCGCGCGGTGGCCATTGCCTACGCCCGTGAAGGCGCCGATGTCGCCATTAACTATCTGCCTGAAGAAGAGAAAGACGCCGCAGAGGTTATCGACCTGATCAAGGCCGAAGGCCGCAACGCCGTCGCGCTGCCGGGGGATGTCCGGGATGAAACCTTCTGCCAGAACCTGGTGGAAGAAGCGGTAGCTAAACTTGGCGGGCTGGACATTCTGGTGAACAACGCCGGTCGCCAGCAGTATCGGGAATCGCTGGAAGAACTCACTACCGAAGATTTCGATGCCACGTTTAAAACCAACGTTTATGCCCCGTTCTGGATCACCAAAGCGGCGCTTCGCCATCTGAAAGCCCCTGCGGCAATTATTAACACCTCCTCAGTGCAGGCGGTAAAACCCAGCCCTGTCCTGCTGGACTATGCCCAGACCAAAGCCTGTCTGGCGGTGTTTACCAAATCCCTTGCCAAACAGCTTGGGCCGAAGGGCATTCGCGTTAATGCCGTGGCTCCCGGGCCTTACTGGACGGTGCTGCAATCCAGCGGCGGCCAGCCGATGGAGAAAGTGAAGCAGTTTGGGGGTGACACACCGCTGGGCCGTCCGGGCCAGCCGGTGGAGATTGCACCTTTATACGTCACTCTGGCGTCAGATGAGTGTTCCTTTACGACCGGCCAGGTATGGTGTTCCGACGGCGGTGATGGCGTGATTTAACGTTTCCCTCCCCGAATGTGCAATAAATGAACAAGGACGTTCAGCCCCCCGCCAAAAACATGTTGTAACTCAAACAGATCAAATGTTAAAAATATTTTGCTATCAAGTTATCAAAATTAAACAACTTAGCTTGTCACCCGCATCGCTCTGTTTTTAACATCGCCTATGGAAAAAAATGGTCTGTTCAGTCAGCGCATACGCTTGCGCCATTTGCATACATTTGTGGCCGTCGCTCAACAGGGAACGCTGGGGCGTGCGGCTGAAACCCTTAACCTGAGCCAGCCTGCTCTCTCAAAAACGCTTAACGAGCTGGAACAACTGACCGGTGCCCGTCTGTTCGATCGCGGCCGTCTGGGCGCACAACTGACCCTGGTCGGGGAGCAGTTTCTGACCCATGCAGTCAAAGTGCTTGATGCGCTCAATACCGCCGGACAGGCGCTAAACCGTAAAGAAGAGCAGACGCACGAGATTGTCCGTGTGGGTGCCCTGCCCACGGCGGCGCTGGGCATTCTGCCGCCGGTGATCGGTCAGTTTCACAAACAGCAAAAACATACGACCCTGCAGGTCGCCACCATGAATAACACCATGCTGCTTGCGGGGCTGAAATCCGGCGAGCTGGATCTGGGTATCGGACGGATGTCAGATCCTGAACTGATGGTGGGTCTGAATTATGAACTGCTGTTCCTGGAATCCCTGAAGCTGGTGGTACGCCCCAACCATCCTCTGTTGCAGGATACGGTAACCCTAAGCCGGGTGATGGAGTGGCCGGTGGTCGTGTCACCAAAAGGTACGGTTCCACGGCAAAATGCCGAAACGTTACTGCAGATGCAGGGCTGTACGCTGCCGACAGGCTGTATTGAAACCCTGTCCGCTTCCCTGTCACGCCAGCTTACCGTGGATTATGACTACGTCTGGTTCGTCCCCTCCGGCGCGGTCAAAGATGATTTACGCCAGGGCACGCTCACCGCACTGCCGGTGACCTCGCCCGGCGCCGGCGAACCGATTGGCATTTTAACCCGCGTTGATACGCCGCTCTCCTCAGGTGCACAGACGCTGCTGAGCGCGATACGTAAATCGATGCCTGCCTGATTCCTTTCCCCTTGCCCTGACCCTCTCCCCCCGGGGCGAGGGTCATTCCTGCGTTCTAATCATTTAATGCGAAATCATTTATTAACAATTGCGCAAAACAATTTAACAGTTTTATCATAGCGACGAATTCACCAAATGGTTCGTAAATATTTTATCAACCCCGAATTCAAGCGTATTAATCATTATTCCCACTGCATTTATTACCCACCTGGTACACTTCCGGCACGTTGTCGTGCTGTGCAGCGGGGGATCTTAAGGAGAAAGAGATGGCATTTGGCAGCGCGCCACGTGGGATACCCCGTATCCTGCAGTGGCTCCTTGCCGGACTGATGGCGATCGTCGGTCTGGCCGTTGGCGGGTTGGGTTTTAAACTCGTCACCGTAGGCGGAAGTGGATACTTCCTGATCATGGGCGTGGTAATGGTGATTGCCGCGATCCTGATTTTCATCAACCGCAGCAGCGGGATTGTGTTGTATGGCATCGCGTTTATCGCGTCGCTGTTCTGGGCGGTAAGCGATGCCGGCTGGGATTTCTGGCCGCTCTTCTCACGCCTCTTCACCTTTGCGGTTCTGGCATTCCTGTGTGCCCTCGTCTGGCCGTTCCTGCGTGCGGCAAACCGTGCGACGCCAGTGAAAAAAGGCCCGGCCTTTGGCGTGGCGGCGCTGCTCGCCGTGGCAATGCTGGTCAGCCTGGGCTAGATGTTTATACCCCAAACGCTGGTGGCGGCGAATGAGCCGGTGCCGGTGAAACCGGTCGCGGCTGGCGAACAGCAGAAGAACTGGGAACACTGGGGTAACACCACCCACGGGGATCGTTTTGCGGCCCTTGACCAGATTAACAAGCAGAACGTTAACGAGCTGAAAGTCGCGTGGGTTGCCCATACCGGGGATATCCCCCAGAGCAACGGCTCCGGTGCGGAAGACCAGAACACGCCGCTGCAGATTGGCGACACGCTCTACGTCTGTACGCCGTACAGCAAAGTGCTGGCGCTGGATGTAGATTCCGGGAAAGAGAAGTGGCGTTACGACGCCAAAGCCACGGCCCCGAACTGGCAGCGCTGCCGTGGGCTGGGCTATTTTGAAGATTCACAAAAAGTGACAACGTCACAGAAAGATGCGCAGCCCGCCGCCTGTCCGCGCCGTCTGTTCCTGCCCACCACCGATGCCCGCCTGATTGCCATCAACGCCGATAACGGTAAAGCCTGCGAAGACTTTGGTGACAAAGGTACCGTGGATCTGAGCGTGGGTATGGGTGAGATTAAACCGGGCTACTATCAGCAAACCTCCACGCCGCTTGTGGCAGGAAACGTGGTGGTGGTCGGCGGACGCGTGGCGGATAACTTCTCCACCGGCGAACCGCCGGGCGTGGTGCGCGCCTATGACGTTCATACCGGTAAACTGGCCTGGGCGTGGGATCCGGGTAATCCGAACCTGACCGGCCTGCCGCCGGAAGGCCAGACCTACACGCGCGGTACACCGAACGTCTGGTCTGCAATGTCCTATGACGCAAAACTGAACCTGATTTACCTGCCAACCGGTAACGCCACGCCAGATTTCTGGGCCGGAGAACGCACCGCGCTGGATGATAAATACAGCTCCTCCATCGTTGCCGTTGACGCAACCACCGGCCAGGTCCGCTGGCATTTCCAGACCACCCATCACGACCTGTGGGACTTCGATCTGCCTTCTCAACCGCTGCTGTACGATCTGCCAGACGGTAAAGGCGGAACCACGCCGGTTCTGGTGCAGACCAGTAAACAGGGCATGATCTTTATGCTCAACCGCGAAACCGGCAAACCGGTGGCGAAAGTGGAAGAACGTCCGGTCCCGGCGGGTAACGTGCAGGGCGAACGCTACTCCCCGACGCAGCCGTATTCCGTCGGTATGCCGATGATTGGCAACCAGACCCTGACCGAATCCGACATGTGGGGCGCGACGCCTGTCGACCTGCTGCTGTGCCGCATCCAGTTTAAAGAGATGCGCCATCAGGGGGTCTTTACCCCGCCGGGTCTCGATCGTTCCCTGCAGTTCCCTGGCTCACTGGGCGGGATGAACTGGGGCAGCGTCTCAGTCGATCCGAACAACGGGCTGATGTTCGTCAACGATATGCGCCTGGGTCTGGCCAACTACATGGTACCGCGTGCCAGCGTGGCGAAAGACGCCAGCGGGATTGAGATGGGTATTGTGCCCATGGACGGCACGCCGTTCGGCGCCATGCGCGAGCGTTTCCTGTCACCGCTGGGTATTCCGTGCCAGAAACCGCCGTTTGGCACGATGTCCGCGGTTGACCTGAAATCCGGCAAGCTGGTGTGGCAGGTTCCGGTGGGCACCGTGGAAGATACCGGCCCGCTGGGTATTCGCATGCATATGCCGATCCCTATCGGGATGCCAACCCTTGGCGCGTCACTCTCCACCCAGTCTGGCCTGCTGTTCTTTGCCGGCACTCAGGATTTCTACCTGCGCGCGTTCGATACCGCCACCGGAAAAGAGATCTGGAAAGACCGTCTGCCGGTCGGCAGCCAGTCCGGGCCGATGACCTACGTTTCACCGAAAACCGGTAAACAGTACATCATTATTAACGCTGGCGGCGCCCGCCAGTCACCGGATCGCGGTGATTACGTTATCGCGTATGCGTTACCCGATAAAAAGTAAGCGATGAAAAAAGGGACCGAAAGGTCCCTTTTTATTTGTAGGTCGGGTAAGGCGAAGCCGCCACCCGACACAACACGCCACTCAGAACGTCTCCCAGTTATCCCCGGAAACCGCTGCCGCCGGACGCAGCGGCGCATTCTTCGCCACTGGCGCAGACGTTGCCGCCCGGCCTTGCTTCGCGCCGCTCAGTCGAAACGCACCCACCGCCTCGGTCAGACGCGCGCCCTGTTCTTCCAGCGACGCCGCCGCGGCGGAAGCCTCTTCCACCAGCGAGGCGTTCTGCTGGGTCACTTTATCCATCTCAGAAATCGCCTGGCTCACCTGCTCAATACCACGGCTCTGTTCATCAGACGCGGCAGCGATCTCCAGCATAATGTCCGTCACGCGTTTAACCGCTTCGACGATTTCATTCATGGTATTACCGGCGGCGACGACTTCGCCCGAGCCCTGGTCAATCAGCGAAACGGATTCGTTGATCAGGCTTTCGATCTCTTTGGCGGCATTCGCACTGCGGCTTGCCAGAGTACGAACTTCGCTTGCCACTACGGCAAACCCGCGCCCCTGCTCACCCGCACGCGCCGCTTCTACCGCCGCGTTGAGCGCCAGAATATTGGTCTGGAAGGCGATACTGTTAATCACGGCGGTAATTTCAGAGATCTTCTTCGAACTGGTAGAGATATTGCCCATGGTTTTAACCACCCCGGAGACCATCTGGCCGCCACGGCTGGCTTTACCGGAGGCATCTTCCGCCAGCTTGCTGGCATGGTGCGCGTTATCGGCGTTCTGTTTCACCGTTGCGGTGAGCTGCTCCATGCTGGCTGCCGTCTGCTCAATGGCAGCCGCCTGCTGCTCGGTACGGGAAGAGAGGTCGGTGTTGCCTGCGGAGATTTCGCTGGTGCCACGATAGATCTCTTCCGCCCCCTGACGCACGGTTCCAACGGTGTTCTCCAGCGAGTGCTGCATGGTTTGCAGGTCGCGCGTCAGGCGGCCAATTTCGCTGCGTCCGGCCACATCGTCCGGCATGGTGAGATCGCCTTTGGCGATATTTTCAATGCGTTTCGCGGCGCGCTGCAGCGGGGTGATCACCGTGCGACGCAGCACGACAAAGGTCATGGCCGTCAGCACCAGCGCCAGGGCAAACGCCCCCACCATAAACATCAGGCCCAGCTGGGTGCGGCTGTGTGCCTTAACCGTCAGGGCGTTCGCGCGCTCGGTGCGGATCTTTATCGCCTTCAGCAGCACGGCGTTGTAGGCGTCATCCAGCGGGCGGGCGCTTTCGTTTTCATGGTTAATGATGGCTTCAAACATGCCGTTTTTAGCAAACTTAAGCATCGGCTGCAGGCCTGCGATATAGGCGTCATAGCGTGTTTTCAGATCGGCATCCAGCGCTTCATCCTCAGGCGTACGAACCAGGCGATTGATGTATGCATTAAACCCTTCCTGAGACTGTTTGATCCGTTTTTCCGCCTCAGCGATGTTTTGCTTCATCGCATCCATTTCCGCGATACGGCTCGCCGCCCCGGCGTGGATCATATTGATACGCGCGGTTCGCAGATGGTTTGAGCTATTCGACAGCCCCATACGCACCTGAATTTCAGACGTGACATCCTGCTGATCGGTGTCGGCCTGTAAAAGGAAATACCCCGCCAGACCTGCGCTCAAGGCAAATAGCAGAATAATGCCACCGAGAATGGAGGAAAACAGCGGAACCAGCCTGATGTGATGCAAGAAGCCCAGCTTGCGCTGCGCTGGCATCGAAGTAGTGTTGTCCATGACCGTCGACTCTCTTGTAGGTAAGATGCGTAAAAACACGCCTGTTAAATAGTCATCGGCACGGCTGAGATTTAGATTACGGCTAAAAACGCCGCACTGGTCACACTTTAGAGAAGATTATTAAAGAAACGCCAGCGGCGAAAAACCGCTGGCAGAAGAGTTACTTGTCGCCGAAATGAATGACGGTACGAATGGATTTACCTTCATGCATCAGATCGAACGCCTCGTTGATCTGCTCAAGCGGTAAACGGTGGGTGATGAACGGATCGAGCTGGATTTTCCCGGCCATCGCATCTTCAACCATCCCCGGCAGCTGCGTGCGCCCTTTCACGCCGCCGAACGCTGAGCCACGCCATACGCGCCCGGTTACCAGCTGGAACGGACGGGTTTTGATCTCCTGGCCCGCACCGGCCACGCCGATGATAATGCTCTCGCCCCAGCCTTTGTGGCAGCATTCAAGCGCAGAACGCATCACGTTCACGTTACCGATACATTCGAAGCTAAAGTCCACGCCGCCGTCGGTCATCTCAACAATGACCTCCTGAATCGGTTTTTCGTGATCTTTCGGGTTCACGAAATCGGTCGCGCCCATTTCACCCGCCAGTTTGAATTTCTCCGGGTTGGTATCCACCGCGATGATCCGCCCGGCCTTCGCCTGGACCGCGCCCTGAATCACCGCCAGACCAATCCCGCCAAGACCGAACACCGCCACGGTGTCGCCCTCTTTCACTTTCGCCGTATTGTGTACTGCACCAATCCCGGTGGTGACGCCGCAGCCCAGCAAACAGACTTTATCCAGCGGCGCCTGCGGGTTCACCTTCGCCAGTGAGATCTCCGCGCAAACGGTGTATTCACTGAAGGTGCTGGTGCCCATGTAGTGGTAAACCGGCTCGCCGTTGTAGGAGAAACGGGTGGTACCGTCCGGCATCAGCCCCTTGCCCTGGGTGGCGCGAACCGCCTGGCAGAGGTTGGTCTTACCGGATTTACAGAACTTACACTCGCCGCATTCTGCGGTGTAGAGCGGGATTACGTGGTCGCCCGGCTTCAGGCTGGTCACGCCTTCGCCCACTTCCACCACCACACCGCCCCCTTCATGGCCGAGCACCGCCGGGAAAACGCCTTCCGGATCGTCGCCCGACAGCGTAAAGGCATCGGTATGGCACACCCCGGTATGGGTAATTTTGATCAGCACTTCGCCCTTCTTCGGCGGTGCAACGTCGATTTCAACGATTTTGAGCGGCTGGCCAGGGCCAAATGCGACGGCTGCGCGAGATTTCATAGTGTCTTCCCTTATTGTGTGGTGTGTGGGTTTATTTTAGATAAGCGCGCAGTAAATGGCCGACTTCTGCCATGCGCACGGCTCGCTGATCCGGCGTGGTTTCCCCCGTTACCAGCTCATCTTTGAGGTGAATTTCAACCATTTCGCCCATCAGGCCATTGGCAGCGCCGCGCACGGCGGCAATTTGCTGCAGGATGGCCAGACAGGGGTCGCCCGACTCCAGCGCGCGTTCAAGGGCATCAACCTGGCCCCGAATGCGACGAACGCGAGTGAGGATACGTTTTTTATCTTCGGGTGAGTGCGGCATACGGCCTCCTGATACTATAGGGGGGTATGGTACCCCTTAAAGCAACATTATGTAAACAACAGCTTTCATAGGGTTATCAGGCTCTTGAATCGCATTATCATACATAAGTAATTCTGAATAATTTCTCTTTGAAATGCTGGCCTCTACATTCGAATTCAGCCATTTTCTATGGCTAAGCCAAAAAAAAGCGTCACCAGTACCCTTTATTCGCTGGAATCGATAAGCAGCATTGATAATAATTCAAAAAACCTTCTAAACCTTAAACCTGGTAACAGGTTGAAATGAAATGGTTTCCGCCATGATTAAATTTTCCTTAATAATAAAGGCTTCTACGGAATCTTATTTTTTGGCGTTCAGAACCTGTAAACGGTCAAAATCAAACCACTCCTCTTTGATGTAAGATATATAATTCAAAATAATTATCGAAACCATATTGCGCAAGCCATTGTTATATATAGAGAAAAATCACAACACTTTAAAATAACGATCAATATCAATGAGTTACAATATTGATCGATGTCTGATCACGTGCTAAACCTAAATCCAGGTAAAAATATCTTATGGAGAAGAGTATGATGTCGTGGCGAGTATTAAGTTCTGTCATTTGCCCTAACACAGGAATCGTTTATTCGCACATTGTTGGTTTGAAATTATTAACATTAATAATTTGGTACGAGAGTGACATCTATCTTTTGCCCGGAGACAGAATACATACAACAAAAAATGGAATTTTTGTAAATGGGGTGTTCAACCAAATATCCCTTTATAACGTCTCGCCATACAATGAGAACCTGTGGGACGAAATAAAAAACAAAATGGCCTGTCCTTTTAATAAAAACCTGGATTCTGAAGACTGCTCATACGCTGAGCATTGCAATGCGCGCAAATGCCCGCACGGATTTGAGACAACCCCGTTGATAATAAGAGTGCCCCGCGATAGCTAATCATTTAATAAGTTAGCTTTTGGATCCGCTGTCCCCTGTTACAGGGACCGCATGCTTAACATATATTTTATTGAGATACCAACTGAAACCTATCAGTTACGGCCCCCGCGCGCCTGTCGATGACTTGCGGCAGGCGCGCGTTCATATCTCAGATAATATATTCATTAATCATTTATCACCCTGTTGCGCCAGCGCTTGCAACTCTTCTTTCAGCCAGCGGGTTGCGCCCCGCTGACCGCTGCGTTTATGGGAGTAAATTTTCACGTCAAATTTTTGAATGGCGAACGGTAAGGTAAAAATGTTGAGATTCACTGCCGCCTTCAGCTTTTCGGCTGCATACCGGGGAATGGCCATCAGCAGATCGCTTTGCGCAACGATAAACGGCGCGCTGAGCATTGACGGGGTTTTGATTGCAATGTGCCGGGTATAGCCCAACTCCTCCAGCCGTAAATCCAGCACGCCCTGCTTCTCATTCCAGGGGGTGACCACCAGATGGCGGGCCGCGAGATAATCCTCCAGCGTCAGACGCGTCCGGCTTGCGTTGCTGATGACCACATACTCATCTTCAAACCAGCTTATCTCCTCCAGTTCAGGATGGCGGATCTCCTCCGCCGTGCTGAAACCGAGCGCCAGATCCACTTCGCCTGCCAGCAGCTCCGTCAGTGCGGGGCTGTGTGGCAGATAGCGCAGTTCAAAACGCAAACCCGGCGCGGCATCCTGCAACGTGTACATCAGGGCCGGGAATATGCAAAGCGCGGTAAAATCCGTAATCGCAATGTGCAGGCTCTCGCTACTTTTGTCCGCTTCAAACTCCGGCTGCGGTGTAAGCTCATGATTAAGAAACGACAAAGCAGAAGCAATGGACGGCGCGAGCTGTGTGGCATACACGCTGGGTGACATGCGATGCCCTTCCCGGAAAAATAGCGGATCATTCAGCGTCGTTCGCAAACGTGACAGCGCATGGCTCAGTGCCGATGTGCTCATCGCTAACTCATCGGCGGCCAGGCGAACCGAACGGTGACGGTAAATGGCGTCGAAAACGGGCAGCAGGTTTAAATCAAGGCGTCTCAGGGCCGGATGCATAATATTCATCATTTGTTGATTTCATTGCACTTAATTCTTCGGACAATACTCCGTATGCTTAGCGCCATCAATCGCAAAACATGCAGGAAATACCATGAGCATTACCATTCGTCAGGCCCGCCCCGAGGATGCGGCGGCCATTTACGCCATGATTTATGAGCTGGCGGTCTATGAAAAAGCACCGGAAGAAGTGATCACCACGCCGGACGAGATCCGCGAAACCCTCTTTGGCGCAGACAGTAAAACCGAAGCGCTGATCGCGGAGTATGAAGGTAAGATCGCTGGGTATGCCGTGTTCTTCACCAGCTATTCAACCTGGCTTGGCCGCAACGGTATCTATATGGAAGACCTGTATGTATCCCCGGATTATCGCGGTAAAGGCGCGGGAAGAGCCTTGCTGAAACATATCGCGCAGCTCGCCGTAAAACGCCAGTGTGGTCGTCTGGAATGGAGCGTACTGGACTGGAACCAGCCGGCAATCGACTTCTATCTGAGCATTGGCGCGCTCCCGCAGTCCGAGTGGGTGCGCTATCGCCTGGATGGAGAAGCGCTGCTGAAATTTGCCGGGTAAACGGCGCGCGCTGTGCAGAGATCCCGGCTGTGCGGGATCTATGCTACAATTCCATAAATTTCATTAACATATTGTTGAATACCATGAGCACAGCCCCCTTCATTCGTCCTCAACTTACCCTGCCAAACGGCGCTGACAAACTGCTGCTGCACTCCTGCTGCGCGCCCTGCTCCGGCGAGGTAATGGAGGCCATTCAGGCCTCAGGCATTGATTACACCATCTTCTTCTATAACCCCAATATCCACCCGCAAAAGGAGTATCTCATCCGTAAGGAAGAGAATATTCGTTTTGCGGAAAAACACGGCGTGCCCTTTGTTGATGCGGATTACGATACGGACAACTGGTTTGAACGCGCAAAAGGGATGGAATGGGAGCCTGAACGTGGGATCCGCTGCACCATGTGTTTCGATATGCGTTTCGAACGCACGGCGTTATACGCGGCGGAAAATGGTTTCAGTGTGATCAGTAGCTCCCTTGGCATCTCGCGCTGGAAGAATATGCAGCAGATCAACGACTGTGGTCAGCGCGCGGCAGCCCACTATCCGGGCATGGTCTACTGGGATTATAACTGGCGCAAGCAAGGCGGATCGTCGCGGATGATTGAGATCAGCAAGCGCGAACAGTTTTATCAGCAGGAGTACTGCGGATGCGTATATTCCCTGCGTGACAGCAACCTTCACCGTAAGTCGCAGGGGCGTCCTCTCATCAAAATTGGCAAACTGTTTTACGGCAAAGACGAGTCTGAAGAGTAAGGCGGCGCGAAGGGAGACATATCCTAAAACGCGCCTGAATCCGCATTACGGCTCTCAGATGTTGAAATAGCGGCTATCCTTTAATTATCCACAAAAGGAGGTAACAATGTCTGATTTCGACGCTGATAAAAACGCACAGTATGCTGGTGATAAAGCCAAAAATAAACTCGACGAACTGACGGGCTCTGCTCAGCAGCAGTTTGGTGAATTCGTTGACTCCCCTAAACATCAGGTGAAAGGGGCAGCACGAAAATATGCTGCGCAGGCCAGTGATGCCGTTTCTGATGTCACTGAGGCAGTCAGAAATAACCCGTTAACCGGCCTGATTGCGGCTGGTGCAGTGGGTATTGTTCTGGGCCTGTTACTCGGCCGTAAATAATCTCAGGCCCCACGGGGCCTTATTTTTATTAGCTAAACAATCTTACCATGCGATCTAACTCCTCTTCCTTCACGGCGTGGGAAAGATAATATCCCTGGAAACTTTTTACGCCTAACGCCACCAGCTTTTCAAATTTCTCTTCGCTATCCACCCCCTCTGCAATACATTCGCTGCCGGTCATGTCACTGTATATCTGAATCGCTTTGATAAGTTTGTAATCATTGTCATTAGCGACAAACTTTCCGACAATATCCCGGTCAAGCTTTAAACCATCAAAATGAACCTGCCTCACCGGAAACATGGTTTGATGGCTGGAGAAGCAATCATCCAGGAATAACCGACACCCCGTACTGCGCAGGCGACGCATGGTTTCTGGGATGGTTTTATCTTTGGTCACATCAATTTCTTCAGCAAATTCAAAGACCAGGTTCCCGGCCCACTGGGGTTTGAGCAGCATCTTGATGGCTTTTTTGGCCATCTCGGGCAAGGCATTTCCGGCCGCGAGTTCCGGCGGTATATTCACCGAAAAATAATATTTCCCGTTATATTTGTTGATGCCAGAAACAGCGGCATGCAGCACCAGCGCCGTGATATTCAACCATAGCTCACGATTTTTCACCCCGGTAAGAAAATTGGCAGGCTTGATAATTTTACCGTTCTTGTTCCAGCGTAATAAAATCTCAAACCCAACACCTTTTTTATTTTCATCGGTGATGATTTGATACGCAGGAAATATCTCCATTTTAAGCAGCGCATTAAAGACATCCACCTCAGTACTGGACAGTGATTCTATTTTTCCCTGCCGTTCCCCACTCCCTGGTACAGAAAAACCCTGAGAATTTTTATACCACAACTGGATTAATTGCAACTTTCTTAAACCGGCCTTGCGATGTGTATATACCGTTTTATTCGTCAGCCCAAATTTTTTGCACTGTTTATTTACCGACATGCCCCGGTAGAAATTTAATAAGACATCAAGTTCTCTGTTTGTGAGCCCTTTTTGACGATCTTTAAAGCTACAGTCCGCATGATGATCCTGCAATGAACGAGATCTGTCCCTGCATGCGTCGTTTTTTTTCTGGACACGCGCAATAATATCGCCGCTGTTGGCGATGCGGATCAGAGATAATTTTTGATTGTTATTCAATAAACTACGCAAAGTCCCGTACAGCCAACTGTCAGGTATATTGCCATACAGAGTGACCGGGCGGATGACGGGAAGCGTGTTAAGAAGATCGGCAAGGTGCCTGAGGCTCTGCAAAAGATCCACGATCTCTTCCCCGAGAAAGACCGTAATTTTAGCGTCCTGATTTTTGATAATAGTGTAGACATCTTCCCGATTTGCGATGTCATCCTCAAAACGCACCTGTGACGCCACCCCTCCCTGCTCTTTCAGTAACAGACGGTACCCCTGGAACGTAAAACTGCAGGCTGAAATAACAAATTCCTGTGCATGACAATCATGATTATTGTGAGAATTGTTTTGAATCATAATGCGCTCCTGGGTACAAAAACACCGTTGCCCTGGTCAATAATGACCAGCACATCGAGACTAAAAACATGCGGAAATGTCACAAGCCTGAATATAACCTGCGTAACAGGTTAATTTTATCTTACCCCCGTAGGTTAATAAACCGTTATCAACGTCTCGCCCTGCAACATCTTTGCGTTAATCACCGCCTGGATCCATATGCTGTGCAAATATAACAATCTTTGCAAATAACGACGGAAAATGTTTTCCCCGCAAGGTATAATGAAAATTCCGAAAAAGAAGTCTGGACACTTCATTACGTCGGCTTGCTCAAAAAGAGAAAATGCTATGGATAATCATATCTCATCCAGGGCCTTGCTACATCGAAGGGATGTTATTAAGAACAACCCGCGGTTTAGCGAGGCAATAATAGAACACTACAAAATCAATGACAGCATCTATAAAAAACAACCCTTGTTCTACAAAACAATGCTCCAGGAATCACGGTTCAATATTATTCTTGCCATGTGTTGTTTTATATTCGGCAATCAGGCCGAATCTGTTTCAGAGATAAAAGCATTATGTTCGCGATACAAAATCGCCAGTCCCAACAGCGTTATTGCTATCATCACCTTACTAAGAACTACCGGGCGGATTAAGACCTGGCGCTGTATGGAGGATCGCCGAAAGACGCGCATCGTCCCCACGCAAAAAGGACTGGATGAACTAAAACGTTACATGAGCGGCGCATTTATACCCGTCAGTATTCTTTACCCGACATTTAACATCGACCTTAACCTGTTAGATAACGATATTCTGAGAAATAACTTTTTCCGCCGGGCGGCTGAGTATCTGTTTCGCGGATTAACCTTCAAAGCCGTGTTACCGGAAGTGGGGTTATTTATTGATAAAGATGGAGGGCGAATGATTATGCTGTATTTATATTTGCAGGCTATTAAAAACAAAACCGCACATGGCGCGATAATTGATTATTCGCCCGGCACGCTGGCGAAAGCGTTTTTTGTCTCACGTATCCACGTGGCGCGCATTATTAAATCCGCGCAAGAAGCAGGTTATCTTAAAGACAGAGGGGATGGCCGCATGACCATTTATCCTGCATTTATGCAGCTCGTCGAAAATTATGCCGGGTTATATTTTGCCTATGTCACGCATTACATCAACGTGGTTCCGAAGGAGCGACGCCAGGGGGGTGACGTAACCTCCCCGGTATAATCCTGGGGCGTTCGGTTTCCCGAGCGCCCTTTTCTGTTCGTCAGCGTTCCCGCAACGCCTCTTTCGCCTTATTGAGTGGTTTCAGCAGATAATCCAGAATGGATTTACTGCCCGTTTTAATATCCACCGTCGCAATCATCCCCGGGAATACCGGAAATTCCTTGCCCTGTTTATTGGTCAAGTGGTTACTGTCAGTACGGATATAGACGCGGTAGTAGTACACGTCTCTTTTGACCTCATCCTGAAGGGTATCGGGTGAAATCATGGTCACCTCACCCGTCAGTCCGCCATAAATCGAGTAGTCATAGGCGGTGATTTTCACCAGCGCTTTTTGTCCGGGGTGGATAAACGCCACATCACGCGGTGAAATTTTCGCTTCAACCACCATCTGATCGTCAAGAGGCACCAGGCTCATCAGTTTCCCATTGGGGGGGATAACGCCGCCGACGGTGGTGACGTCGATGTCCTTCACAATCCCGCGCACCGGCGCGTTGAAGGTCAAACGGGTCAGGGAATCCTCGCGCCCTTTCATGACCGAGCGCTGGGCTTCAATCTCCGCATTCGCTTTCGCCAGCTCTTCACGGGCGCGCACGTAATACTGGTTTTTCATTTCGGTGATTTTGTTCTCAAGCTCGTTTTTTTGCCGCTCCAGACGTAACACCTCCACCTTGCTCGCCGCCCCCTGAGTGACCAGCGGACGGGTTAACGACAGCTCGCGCTGGACCAGTTCAGCCCCCTGACGCAAACCGGCCAGCCCTTTTTCCAGGCTTTCGCGACGGGACTGGAAGAGCGCCGTTTCCTGTTTGACCAGTTCAACGTCGTCATCCAGCTCTTCCGGAAACGTCAGTTCCGTGTCGTTGACTTCCGCTTTCAGGCGTGCAGCCGTGGCCAACGCGGCATTCAGACGAGACTCACTCTCCAGCACGCTGGATTCTGTTTTGGTGCGGTCAAGCTGAGCCAGCCGCTGCCCACGTTCAACGATGTCACCTTCGCGCACCAGCAGGCTATGGATAATGCCCCCCTCAAGCGACTGAATGACCTGCTCGTGAGAAGACGGGATCACTTTGCCGTTGCCGGTGGTGACTTCATCAAGCTGGAACAGACTCGCCCAGGCGATAAACGCCGCAAGCAGCGCGAACAGCGACCAGGCCACCCACGTTGAGCGCGGCAGGCGCGGCTCTTTCAGGCGGCTGTTATAGCGGGATAGATCATTCATGCCATTCCCTCCTCGGCCACGGCCGCCGGTTTCATGGTCACGGTACGCTGCGCTCCCTTTTGCGGCGCCATACCGTGCTGACGCAGGATCGCGTCGCGCGGGCCATCCATCACCACCTTGCCGTTTTCCAGCACGATGATGCGGTCAACCAGATCCAGAATCGGCAGCCGGTGTGTTGCCACCACCAGCGTCCGGCGCTTGCCCAGCCATTGCTGTAAGTGCTGAATGAACTGCTTTTCGCTCATCTCATCCAGCCAGGCGGTAGGCTCGTCCAGCAGAAGAATATTGGGCGACGTGATCAGGGCGCGCGCCAGCAACAGCGCCTGTCGCTGGCCGCCGGATAACCCGGCCCCCCCTTCATTGATGAGGTAGTTCAGCCCCATTTTCTGCTTACGCATGAACTCCAGCGCACCGCTGTTAACCAGCGCCTGATGGATCTCCTCGTCGGTGGCAAGCGGGTTACCCATCAGGATATTGTCGCGCACAGAGCCAAAGAACAGCCGCGCCTGCTGGCTGAGCAGCTGCATATCCCGGCGCACATCGGCGGTGTCGAGATGATTTAAGGCAATGTCATCCAGCAGAATGCTTCCCTGCTGCGGTTCCTGCATCCCGGCCAGAAGCTGCAGCAAGGTACTTTTGCCGGAGCCGTTGCGCCCCAGCACCGCCACCCTTTCGCCGGCGCGGATCTGCAATTTGCTGATGTGCAGCACGGTCAGTTTTTCCTCGTCGTCGTACCAGAATCCCACGTCGTCGAGGGTATAGTTCCCGCGCAGATGGGCTTTATGCACCTTTTTACCCTGCTGAGGATCGTCAATCGGGCGCTGCATCAGGTCGTCCAGACCCTTTCTCGCCACCTTCGCCGACTGCCAGCGGGACAGCACGCCCGAAATCTGTGAGAGCGGCGCGATGGTGCGCGAGGCCAGAATCGAGGTCCCCACCAGCGCACCGGTCGTCATGTCGCCGCTGATGACCAGATAGCACCCCACCAGCAACACTACCGCGTAAACAATCGACTGTACCTCCTGGGTCCAGGTCAGGAGCAGTCCGGTCAGCCAGCGCTGTTTCATTCCGACGGTGGCCGCCACATCGTTGGTGTTGTTCCACTGATTCTGAAAACGCTGTTCGGCGCGCATCAGCTTGATGTCCTCAATGCCCTGTACCGCCTCCACCAGGGTGGCGTTACGAATGGCGGATTCGCGCATCCCTTCGCTGGAGAGTTTTCCCAGCGGGCGCTGTACCAGCAGGCCCGGGATCAGCAGCAGCGGCACGGCAAGCAGAACCACCAGCACCAGCGGACCGCCAATCATCCACAGAATGAACACAAACAGCAGGAAGAACGGCAGATCGGAAATCGCCGCAATGGTGGTGGAGGTAATCAGCTCGCGCACCGACTCCAGCTCGCGGATCTGGGCGATAAACGACCCGGTCGATTTAGAGCGGGCGCCGTTTTTGATCCGCAGCGCGTGAGCAAACACCCGCTCGGAGATCCGCAGATCCGCCCGCTTACCCACCACATCCGAAATATGCACGCGCAGCATACGCATAATGAATTCGAACACGATGGCGAGCATGACGCCGCCAAACAGCACCCACAGCGTGGCTTCAGACTGCGAGGGCACCACCCTGTCGTACACCTGCATGGAGAAGACCATGCCGGAGAGCGCCAGCACGTTCGCGACCAGCGCCACCAGCATGATGTCGCTGTAGCGTCGCCAGTCTTTCAGCGCCAGCTGCCAGAACCAGTTTTTCTCATAGGGTTTGATGTAATCATCCACGCGGGCATCCGGCGTGGATTCGAGCGGGCGCAACACCAGCAGTGTTTTCAGCCGTGCGCCGAGCGCTTCCAGCGTTAATGTTGTCTCCAGCCCGCCATCGCCGCTGAACTGCAGGCTGACGTTGCCGTCGTTGTCCATGCGGTTAATAACCGCGATCTGTCCGCCAGTGAACTCCGCCAGCAGCGGTAAACGCCACGGGTCGAGGGAGACGGCGTCTGCTTCCACCTTACGCATCCCAAGCCCAAGCTGGCGCGCCATCTCCTCCAGCACCAGCTGGCGCGGGGACTGGCTTTCATGGTTAATCGTGACCCGAACATGCTCCGCCGAAAAATCCAGCCGATAGTGCTTCGCGATGATGAGCATGCCCTGCAACCAGGGTTCGTACTGTGGATGTGTCTTCATAATCTCCGGGTTAACGCAAGTCGTCTAAAGAAACGCAAAAGGCCGCGGGGATCGCTCCCCGCGGCAGGGTTTTACGCAATTAACAGTTGATGATTGGCCAGCAGCGTCGCCAGATCCGTCTGGACGCCGTTCAGGGTCACCAGCGTGGTAGGCGAGAACTGACCGCCCGTACCGTCGAGGTCAACCTGGATTTCGGTATTGCTGCCGTTTTGCACCACGCGGATGTAATCGGTGATGTTCCCCGCGCTGCTGTCCAGCGTTGCCACCCCGTTCACATAGCTCGCCGAGCCCGTGCCGGTATAGCCGCTGTCGGAGAGCAGATCGCGCAGGTCGATACGGTCCGTATCCGCCGTGCCTTCCCAGGTGCCGACGGTAAAGCCGTTCACCACATCGTGACCGTTACCACCCGTGGCATCCGACGCGTTGATGAGCTTATAGAGCAACGTGTCGTGGCCGCCGCTGCCGATATTGAAGGTGTCGTTTCCGCCCCGGCCCTCGAACTGGTTATCACCGCTGTTGCCGGTAATGACATCGTCGAAGTCCGAGCCGTTGATCCCTTCAATGTTCAACAACCGCGTGGTGCCAAACCCGGTGTCCTGCGCCGTGGAGAGACGTAAATCAACGGTAATGCCGGACGTCGCGTTACGGTAATCCACCACGTCCATCCCACCGGTGTTGCTCCAGGTGTCATAGTCGGAATGGATATTCCAGCCGCCGGAACCGTTATAGGTATAGGTGCCGTCCTCTGCGATAAAGGTGTCGTTATACCCGGTGCCGGTAATCGTTCCGCTGTGGCCGCCGGTGGCCGCTTCGGCAGTGAGCACGTAGCCCTCCTTACCGTTGCCCGCCTCCAGGCCGCTCCAGGTGACGTTATCCGACACGCCGTTAGTGATCTTGACGATCTCGGCCGAGTAGGTCTCATTCGGATCCAGCCCGTAGAAACTCACCAGCGCAGAGGTATCGTTCGAGCCGATACCGGACTGGGCGTTGATGATCTGCGAGGCCACCAGCACACCCGCGGCGTTATACAGATTGACCGTGTTGCCGTAGTAAGCGTTGATACCCTCACTGTCGACAATGTGCAGGTGCATCGCGGTGCCGTCGGCAATGGTTTTGCTGTTTTGCACCAGCACCACCTTACCGTTTTGCTGCGACACCAGCAGATCCTGTGCGCCGTCCCAGTTGTAATCCACCGCGGCCACGCCGGTGACGTTGGCAAGCCCAGACGCCAACTGGCTCGAGGTCCAGGTGGAACCGTAACCGTTGTTGGTGAACAGGGTTGCGGTTTGTGACGCGCCGTAGGTGCTGAGCTTGATGATGTCCATCTGCCCGTCACCGTTCCAGTCCACCGCCACCGACAGATACCCCGCCGTGGCGTTAGAAGCTTCTACCGCGCTCTTGGTCGTGGACAGCTGCCCTGCACCGTTGTTGTAGTAGATCACCCCGCCGGTGTTGTTGTAGCTGCTGCCCAGGTACAGATCCATGTAGCCATCGCCGTTGAAGTCCGCCCACGTCATGGAGGCTGCCGTGGTGGTATTCGAGGCGTTCGCGACAAACACGTTGGTCAGGTTCTGGCCAATGGAGAGCGTGCCGTTGCCGTTGTTGTTCATCACGGTTAACGAGTACGCGCCGCTGCGGTTGGTGTGCTGCACAATGTCTACGGTGCCGTCGTTGTTCAGGTCGACGCCGGAGATTTCACGCATGGTGGTGAATTGTCCCCAGAAGCCTGCCCCGCCGTTGGTACCGTCTGGTGTCAGCACGCCATTGTTGTTAATCAGATAGGTTATGGAGTCCGCACCCGCATCGCCGTATGCCAGATCCAGATAACCATCCCCGTTTTTGTCGTACGCCACCACGCCGCCGTACCAGATGGTGGTCCCCATCGCCAGCTGGCTGGCGTTATAGGTGCTGCCATCGTAGGTCCACATGACCTGCGTGGAGCCTGCGTAGCCGGTTTCAGTACCGAACACATCCTGTGTGCCGTTTCGGTCAAAGTCTGCGGCCGTCTGGCTGACCACGTAGTAGGAACGCGTGTTGGTCAGCGCATTACCCGCATAAGTGGAGCTATCGCTGCTGGAGTAAGACTGGCCGTTAGCAATGATATTCCACAGGCCGCTGCTGTTCGTGCCGACGGTCATGGTCGAGTTATTGCTGTTCCCCGCCGTGGTCGCCCAGTCGGTATTCACGGTGGTGGTATCAATCACCAGGCTGCCGTTGGCAATACCGGTGGTATTACCGTTGCCCGCACTGCTCTTCACCTGAGCGGTGACGTTATAGCTCGCCACGCCCAGCGCATCGCTGTCCGGGATCTGCAGATACCAGGTGTTGTGATCCGGGTCGACCACTACCGCACCGCCGGTCTGGGAGGTGTAGGTTTTCCCGTTCACCGTCACCACCAGGTATTCACCGTTCACCAGGTCTGCGGATACCGTACCGCTGACAATCGGCGTGGTATCGGAGGTGGTCTGGGCGGTAATTGCCGCCGTGGTGGTCGGCACGCTGGTATCGACGTTCAGCACAAACCCGTCCGATTCCGTGTAGTTACCGGCTTTATCGGTGACGCGCACAATGTAGGTGTGGTTGCCATCGCTCAGGCCGTTGTCCTGGAAGGACCAGCTGGCGCTGCCGTTCATGGTTACCTGACCAAGCAGAATGCCGTCGCGATAGAGCTGCACAATTTCGCCGTCGTCCGGGGCGCGGTTCAGCGTGCCGTTGATCAGCGGTGAGGTATCATCCGTCGCCACCGACGTACCGTAAGTGCCCTGACGCTCGCCTTCACCGTCGGTGTAGCTCACCACGGTACCCACGGTGGTTGGCGGCGTAGTATCGACCGTCACCACCTGCGACGCGGTGGAGCCAACGTTACCCGCCTGGTCGATAATCCGCACCTGGTAGGTATAATCCCCGTCATCCAGATCGCGGGTATCGGTGTAGCTCCAGCGCTGGTTGGTGACCGTGGTGTCAACCCACGTATTCCCGCCGTCGAGGCTGATCTGCACGCGCTCGTCGCCAGCCAGCGCGCTACCGAGCGAACCGTTAATGGTCAGCGTGGTGTCCATGGTGATGAAATCACTGCCGGACTGTCCGGTATCGTCGCTGATGCTGTCGATAGTGACGCCGTACTGCGGCGCCTGCGTATCCACCGTTACCACCTGCGACGTGGTAGCCCCGACGTTCCCCGCCTGGTCGACAACACGTACCTGGTAACTGTAGCTATCGTCGGTCAGCGTGCGCGTGTCGTTATAGCTCCACTGCGTGCCGCTCACGGTGGCGTAGACCCAGGTGGTGCCGCCATCCATGCTCACCTGAACGTACTCACCCGCCCCCAGTTCAGCACCGAGCGTGCCGTGCAGGGTGTAGGATGTCGAGCTGGTCAGGAAGTCGTTATTGTCGAAGCCGGTATCCACGGTGATGTTATCCACGCTCACCGTAATCGCCGCATCCGGGGCCACCGTGTCAACGGTGACCTGCTGATGAGCACTGGCACCCACGTTACCCGCGGCATCCACCACGCGAACGTAGTAGTCGTAGGTCTGGTTAGCCAGCGTGCGGCCATCCACGTAGTACCAGCTGTTGCCGGTGACAATCACGTTCTGCCAGGTCACGCCGCCGTCGATACTGATCTGGGCATATTCCCCGTCGGCCAGCGTCGCGCCGAGCGAGCCGTGCAGCGTCAGCGAGGTATCGCTGGTGATAAAGTCGCTGCTGCTCAGGCCAGTGTCATCGCTGATGCTGTCGATGGCGATCGTTTTGCTGGCGTCCGGCACAACGGTATCGATGGTCACTACCTGGCTTACGGTAGCGCTGATATTCCCCGCATCATCAATGACGCGCAGCTGGTAGTTGTAATCCCCGTCGGCCAGCGTACGGCCATCCACATAGGTCCAGCTCAAACCGCTGACGCTAACATCGGTCCAGTTCTGGCCGCCGTCGAGGCTGATCTGGACGTGGTCACCGCTGCCCAGCGCCGCGCCCAGCGTCCCTTTCAGGCTGATCTGCGTATCGCTGGTAATAAAGTCGCTGTCGGACAGACCGGTATCCTGGGAGATGGAGTCAACCGTAATGCTCGTTGCCACAGGCGCGGTCAGATCAATCACCACGTCCTGGCTGTCCGTTGCCCCCACGTTGCCCGCGTTATCGATCACCCGCACCTGGTACTGGTACGTATCGTCCGTCAGAGTGCGGCTATCGGTGTAGCGCCAGGTCGTGCCAGTGACGCTCAGATCACTCCACGTGGCCCCGCCGTCCAGGCTGATCTGCGCCTTCTCGTTGTTGCCGAGCTGCGCGGTCAGGGAACCGTTGAGGATAATCTGGCTGTCGTTGGTGATGAAATCACTCGCGCTCAGACCGGTGTCGTTTTGCAGGGAATCAATGCTGATCCCCATCGACGGCGCAGTCAGATCCACGGTAACGGTGTGGTTGTCGCTGGCGCTGTTGCCGATGGTGTTGCTCACCTGCGCGTTAATGACATACGCGCCGCCGTCTGCCAGCGCGGAAACATCTGCGCTGCCGAGCGTATAGCTCCAGCTGCCGTCATTCTGCACGGTCGTCGTATAGGACTTGCCGTTCAGGGTCACCGTCACCGTCTGGCCCGCTGGCGCGTCGGTAGTACCGCTGATCACCAGCGGCGTACCGTGTTCGGCGGCGCTGACGATGTCGTCCTGGGCAAAGGTGTTAATAACGATCGTCGGTACATCGCCGTTCAGCGTCACGTCGTGCGTGGCGCTGCCCGGGTTGCCCGCCTTATCGCTCACCGAGGCGGTAAGGGTGTAATCCCCGTCGCTCAGGCCAAGGAAATCTCGGCCCGGTACGAAGACCGACCACGTACCGTCTGCCGCGACGGTCGCCTGATAGCTGTGGCCGTTAAAGGAGACGGTCACTGTCTGGCCCTGTTCCGCCGTAGTGGTGCCGCGGATGGTCTGGCCGGCCAGCTGCTCGGCGTTGTTGACAATATCGTCATCGGCCACGGTGCTGATGGTGACGGCCGGCGCGACGGTGTCCACCGTTAAGGTGTGCGTGGTCTGGCCGTGATTACCGGCGTTGTCATTGACCGACGCGGTCACCGTCAGCGCGCCCTGGCTGAGTGCAGCCAGGTCAGTGGCCGGAACATCCAGCGTCCAGGTGCCGTCATTCGCCACGGTGGCAGTGTAGGTTTTGTCGCCCAGCGTCACGGTGACGGTCTGGCCCGCCTCTGCACTGGAGGAGCCGTGCACGGTCAGCGGCTGCTGCGCTTCCGCTGCGTTCAGCACGTCATCGCCCGACAGCGTTGCAATGCTCACCACCGGCGCAGTGGTGTCCACGCTGATGCTGTGCGTTGCCGAAGCGCTGTTGCCCGCGCTGTCCTGCGCCGAAACCGCTACCTGATAGTTCGCGCCATCGGCCAGCGCACCCACATCGGCTGCCGGTACGGTGGTGCTCCAGCTGCCGTCGCTCTGAATGGTGGCCGTATAGCTCTTGCCGTTCAGGGTCACGGTCACCACCGTGCCGCTGGCAAACTGGGCACTGGAGCCGTTAATCACCAGAGACGTAGCGGCTTCTGCTGCGTTGATCATGTCATCGCCGCTGAGGGTATTAACCGTCAGCGCCACGGAGGCGGTATTGACCACCACGTCGTGGGTCTGGGTGCTGCTGTTGCCCGCGCTGTCGGTGATGGTTGCGCTGAGGGTCACGGTGCCGTCATTGAGCGCAGAAATCACGCTCGCCGGTACGCCCACGCTCCAGTTACCGCTGGCATCAACGGTGGTGGTGTACTGGTTTGAACCCAAGGTGATGACGACCTTATCGCCCACGTTCGCGCCGGTGGACGTGCCGCTGACGATCTGCGCCTGCGCATGTTCCACGCTGTTGATGACATCATCGCCCGCCACCACGTTAAAGCTGACGGTCGGCGGTGTGGTATCCAGCGTAATCGCTTTGTTCGCGCTGCCCGGGTTACCCGCCGTATCGCTGACGCTCACCTGCACCGTATAGCCATTATCAGCCAGTGCGGACAGATCGGCAGAAGGTACGTTGACGCTCCAGGTGCCATCCGGTTGTACCTGGGCGGTATAGCTGTTGCCGCCCAGCGTCACGGTAACCGTCTGCCCGGCTTCTGCCGTGGTCGTGCCGGAGACAGTCACACCAGCGGATGCTTCGCTGCCGTTTATGACATTATCGCCAGCAACCGTATCAATGGTGACGCCTGGCGCGGTGGCATCCACGCTGTACTCACGCCCTGCGGACGCACTGTTCCCGTGCGCGTTGGTGACGCTCACCTGCACGCTGGCATCGCCGTCTTTCAGGCCCGCGAGGTCCGCGGACGGCACGGTGGCGGTCCAGTTGCCGTCGGCATCGACGGTGGCGGTGTAAGACTTGCCGCCAAAGGTGATGGTAACGGTCTGGTTTTCTTCCACGTTGCTGGTGCTACCGGAGAGCACCAGATCCGCACCTTTCTCCGCCGCGTTAATCACGTCGTCGGTGGCGATGGTGTCAATGCTGATGGCGACCGCGGTCAGATCGACCGTGACGTCATGGCTGATGGTCACCGGGTTGCCTGCTGCGCTCTGGCCTGCAACGGTGACGGTGACCGTACCAGCAGCCAGCGCCCCGACGTCTGCGGCCGGGATCGCCGCGCTCCAGGTACCATCTACCAGCACGGAAGCCGCATAGGTTTTGCCATTCAGGGCCACGGTGAGCGTTGTGCCCGCCGCCAGCCCGTCGCTGGAGCCGGTGACGATCAGGTTCTGACCATGTTCGATGCTATTGATCACATCGTCGCCCGCCACGGTGTCCACACGCAGACCCGGCAGGTTGGCGTCGATGGTGATATCGCGTTCGCCCGTACCGGTGTTGCCGTGGCCGTTGGTGACGGTCGCTGATACCGTTAAATCGCCGTTGCCCAGCGCGGTCAGGACCGACTCCGGCACGCTCACGGACCAGCTCAGATCACTCTGCACCGTCGCGGTGTAGCTGTTGCCGCCAATCGTCACGGTTACGGTGTTGCCCGCTTCGGCATTCGCCACGCTGCCGCTGATGGTCTGGCCTGCCGCCACTTCCGCCGCGTTAATCACGTTGTCGCCCGCCACGGTGTTGATGGTGACGGTTGGCAGCGCAGTGTCGACCAGCAGGTTCGCCGTATTGCTTACGCTGTTGCCCACGCCGTTGGTGGCGGTCGCATTCAGGGTGTAATTCGCCTGACCCAGACCGGCCAGATCGGCGGCCGGAACCGTCAGGCTCCAGGTACCGTCTGCCGCCGTGGTGGCCGTGTAGTTTTTACCGTTCAGGGTCACGGTCACCACGGTGCCTTCTGCCAGGTTGGCGCTGGTGCCGCTGACGTTCAGATCCTGGCCTTTCTCCACCGCGTTCAGGATGTTGTCATCGCTGATAGTGTTGAAATTAACCGAAGGCAGACCGGTATCGACGGTCACACTATGGGTGCCGGTGCCGGTATTGCCCGCCGCGTCAGTGACTGACGCAGTCACGGTCACGCTGCCGTCGCTGAGGCCGGAAATGACGCTGGCCGGTACGCCCACGCTCCAGTTGCCTGCCGCGTCCAGCACGGTGGTGTAGCTCTGGCCGCCAATCGTTACGGTGACCTTATCGCCCGCCGCCGCGCCGGTGGCAATGCCGCTGATGATTTGTGCCTGGCCGTGTTCTGCGATGTTAATGACGTCATCGCCCGCGATGGTGCTGATGGTCACCTGAGGCACGGTCACGTCCACCGTCAGATTGTGATCAACCGACGCCGGGTTACCCGCCTTGTCGCTGACCGATGCGGTGACGGTCACGCTGCCGTCGGCTAAACCTGCCAAATCCGCCGCCGGGACGTTCAGCGTCCAGTTACCGTCTGAACCGACCGTTGCGGTGTAGTCCTTGCCGTTCAGGCTCACGGTCACCGTCTGGCCCGCTTCCGCGGTACTGGTGCCGGAGACGGTCAGGTCGGCCTGTGCTTCTGCCGCATTAAGAATGTCGTCCGTCGCCAGGGTGTTGATGGTCACGGACGGCGCGGTGGCATCCACGCTGTACTCGCGACCCGCCGACGCGCTGTTGCCATTGACGTTGGTAACGCTCACCTGCACGCTGGCGTCGCCGTCTTTCAGACCGGCAAGATCCGCCGCTGGCACGGTAGCGATCCAGTTGCCATCGGCATCGACCTGCGCAGTATAGATTTTACCGCCCATGCTCAGGATGACGGTCTGCCCGGCTTCCACGTTGGTGGTGGCGCCAGAGAGCACCAGATCCGCGCCCTTCTCCGCCGCGTTAATCACGTCGTCGGAGGCAATGGTGTCAATGCTGATGGCCACCGTTGCCAGATCCACGGTGACATCATGGCTGATGGTAATTGGGTTACCCGCCGTACTGTCGCCGGTGACGCTGATCTTCACGGTGCCTTCCGGCCACGTGCTCACGTCCGCCGCCGGGACCGCCGCGCTCCAGGTGCCGTCCGCCAGCACCGTTGCGGAATAGTCTTTCCCGTTGACGGTCACGGTCAGTGCGGTGCCTGGGGTCAGCCCGTCGCTGGAGCCGGTGATAATCAGGTTCTGGTTGTGCTCAATGGTGTTGATCACATCATCGCCCGCCACGGTGTCCACACGCAGGCCCGGCAGGTTAGCGTCGATGGTGATGTCACGTTCGCCCGTACCGGTGTTGCCGTGGCCGTTGGTGACGGTCGCGCTCACGCTCAGACTGCCGTTGCCGAGCGCGGTCAGAACGTCGGACGGCACGCTTACGGACCAGCTCAGATCGCTCTGCACCGTCGCGGTGTAGCTGTTGCCGCCAATCGTCACGGTTACGGTGTTGCCCGCTTCGGCATTCGCCACGCTGCCGCTGATGGTCTGGCCTGCCGCCACTTCCGCCGCGTTAATCACGTTGTCGCCCGCCACGGTGTTGATGGTGACGGTTGGCAGCGCAGTGTCGACCAGCAGGTTCGCCGTATTGCTCACGCTGTTGCCCACGCCGTTGGTGGCGATCGCGTTCAGGGTGTAGTTCGCCTGACCCAGACCCGCCAGATCGGCGGCCGGAACCGTCAGGCTCCAGGTACCGTCTGCCGCCGTGGTGGCCGTGTAGTTTTTACCGTTCAGGGTCACGGTCACCACGGTGCCTTCTGCCAGGTTGGCGCTGGTGCCGCTGACGTTCAGATCCTGGCCTTTCTCCACCGCATTCAGGATGTTGTCATCGCTGATAGTGTTGAAATTAACCGAAGGCAGACCGGTATCGACGGTCACGCTATGGGTGCCGGTGCCGGTATTGCCCGCCGCGTCAGTGACGGACGCAGTCACGGTCACGCTGCCGTCGCTGAGGCCGGAAATGACGCTGGCCGGTACCCCCACGCTCCAGTTACCCGCCGCGTCCAGCACGGTGGTGTAGCTCTGGCCGCCAATCGTCACGGTGACCTTATCACCCGCCGCCGCGCCGGTGGCAATGCCGCTGATGATTTGTGCCTGGCCGTGTTCTGCGATGTTAATGACGTCATCGCCCGCGATGGTGCTGATGGTCACCTGAGGCACGGTCATGTCCACCGTCAGATTATGATCAACCGACGCCGGGTTACCCGCCTTGTCGCTGACCGATGCGGTAACGGTCACGCTGCCGTCGGCTAAACCTGCCAAATCCGCCGCCGGGACGTTCAGCGTCCAGTGACCGTCTGAACCGACCGTTGCGGTGTAGTCCTTGCCGTTCAGGCTCACGGTCACCGTCTGGCCCGCTTCCGCGGTACTGGTGCCGGAGACGGTCAGGTCGGCCTGTGCTTCTGCCGCATTAAGAATGTCGTCCGTCGCCAGGGTGTTGATGGTCACGGATGGCGCGGTGGCATCCACGCTGTACTCGCGGCCTGCGGACGCGCTGTTGCCGTTGACGTTGGTAACGCTCACCTGCACGCTGGCGTCGCCGTCTTTCAGACCGGCAAGATCCGCCGCTGGCACGGTGGCGGTCCATTTACCGTCTGTCCCCACGGTGGCAGTGTAGCTCTTGCCGCCGAAGGTAATCGTGACGGTCTGGTTCGCTTCCACGTTCGAGGTGTTGCCGGAGAGCACCAGATCCGCGCCCTTCTCGGCCGCATTAATCACGTCGTCGGTGGCAATGGCGTCAATGCTGATGGCGACGCTTGCCAGATCCACCGTGACATCGTGGCTGATGGAGACCGGGTTACCCGCGCTGCTCTGACCTTCAACGGTCACGGTGACCGTGCCTGCAGCCAGCGCCCCGACGTCCGCCGCCGGAACCGCTGCGCTCCAGGAGCCGTCGGCCAGCACCGTCGCCGGGTAGGTTTTGCCGTTCACGGTGACGGTTAACCCCGTACCCGGCGTCAGACCGTCGCTGGAGCCGGTGATAATCAGGTTCTGTCCGTGCTCGATGGTGTTGATCACGTCATCGCCCGCCACGGTGTCCACACGCAGGCCCGGCAGATTGGCGTCGATGGCAATATCGCGCTCAGCGGAGCCGCTGTTGCCCACATTGTTGGTCACGCTGGCGCTCACCGTCAGTTCGCCGTTGCCCAGCGCCGTCAGATCGGATTCCGGCACGTTGACAGACCAGGTGAGATCGCTCTGCACCGTGGCCGTGTACGTGTTGCCGCCCAACGTCACGGTCACGGTATTGCCCGCTTCGGCATTCACCACGGTACCGCTGAGGGTCTGCCCGGTTGCCAGCTCCGCCGCGTTAATGACGTCGTCACCCGCGACGGTATTGATGATCACGCCCGGCAGAACGGATTCCACGTTCACAGTGTGCGAGGTACTGGCACTGTTGCCAACGCTGTCCGTGGCTGACGCGGTGACGCTGTAAAGCGCTTCACCCAGTTGCCCCACCTCGCTCGCCGGAACGGTGGTGCTCCAGAGACCGTTATCATCCACCGTCGCGCTATACGCTTTGCCGTTGAGCATCACGGTAACAACCGCACCTGCCGTCAGGCCGGTGGCCGTACCGGTAATGGTCAGATCCTGCGTTTTCTCGGTGCTGTTGATCACATCATCACCGGACACGGTATAGATGGTCAGCACCGGGGCGGTCAGGTTCACCTCCACGTCATGGGTCGCGCTATTGCTGTTACCGGCTTTATCGGTCAACGCGGCGGTGATGGTGTAATCGCCCGCGGTCAGCGCGCTGACGTCCGCCGCAGGTACCCCCACGCTCCAGTTGCCTGAGGCATCCACGGTGGCGGTATACGATTTGTTGTTAATGGTGACGGTAACCACATCGCCCGCTTCGGCGCCGGTCACGGAACCGGTCACCATCAGGGCCTGCGCATGCTCGGCGCTGTTGATCACGTCGTCGTCGGACACGGTGTTAATGGTCAACTGCGGAACCGTGATATCCACCAGCACGTCGCGATCCGCAGAGGCCGGGTTGCCCGCTTTATCGGAGACGGCGGCACTGATGGTGTAGTTGCCGTCCACCATGCTGCTCAGGTCCGCAGACGGCACGGTGACGCTCCAGCTGCCGTTGGCCTGTACGATGGTGGTGTAATCCACGCCGTTCAGGGTCACGGTGACGGTCTGGCCCGCTTCGGCGTTGGTCACGCCGTTGATGTCCAGATCCTGCTGCGCTTCAAGCGCGTTGATGATGTTGTTATCGCTGACAATCTCAATGGAAACCGTCGGCGCGGTAGCGTCCACGCTGTATTCGCGGCCTGCCGACGCGCTGTTACCATTGACGTTGGTGACGCTCACCTGCACGCTGGCGTCGCCATCTTTCAAGCTACCCAAATCAGCCGATGGTACGGTGGCCGTCCAGTTACCGCTGGCATCTACGGTGGCGGTGTAAGACTTACCGCCGAAGGTGATGTAAACCGTCTGGTTTTCTTCCACGTTAGTGGTGGAGCCGGAGAGCACCAGATCCGCGCCTTTTTCTGCCGCATTGATCACGTCGTCGGTGGCGATGGCGTCAATACTGATAGCCACCGCCGCCAGATCCACAGTCACGTCATGGCTGATAGTCACCGGGTTACCGGCGCTGCTCTGGCCGTCAACGGTCACGGTGACCGTGCCCGCATTCAGCGCGCTGACGTCTGCGGCAGGGATCGCTGCCGTCCAGGTGCCGTCTGCCAGCACCGTGGCCGCGTAGGTTTTACCGTTGACGGTGACCGTCAACGCCGAGCCAGCGCTCAGCCCCTCGCTGGTACCGGTGATAATCAGGTTCTGCCCGTGCTCGATGCTGTTAATCACATCGTCGCCCGCCACGGTGTCCACGCGCAGGCCCGGCAGGTTGGCATCAATGGTGATGTCACGCTCGCCATAACCGGTGTTGCCGTGGCCGTTGGTGACGCTGGCCGTCACGGTCAGGTCCCCGTTGCCAATGGCGGTTAACACGTCAGACGGCACATTCACCGACCAGCTTAAATCGTCCTGAACGGTTGTCGTATAGTTGTTGCCGCCAATGGAAATCGTGACAGTGTCACCGCTCGCGGCACCGCTCACTTTCCCGCTCAGCGTCTGGCCAGACGCCACTTCCGCAGCGTTAATGACGTCGTCGGTGGCAACCGCATTAATGGTGACAACCGGCAGCGCGCTGTCCACCAGCACGTTATGGCTTGCGCTCGCGCTGTTGCCTGCCGTATCGGTCACGCTCGCCGTCACGGTGTAGCTCGCTTCGCCCAGTGCAGCGACGTTGGCTGCCGGAACGGTCACGCTCCAGTTGCCGCTGGCGTCGGTGGTGGCGGTATAACTGATACCGTTCAGGGTTACGGTGATGGCGGTGCCGTCCGGCTGATTGCTGGTGCCGGAGAGCAGCAGATCGTCGCCCTTTTCGATCGCGTTAATCACGTCATCGCCCGCAAGGGTGTTGATGGCGATAACCGGCGCGGTCAGGGAGACCGTAACATCATGCGTGGCGGTGGTGCTGTTACCCGCTTTATCGGTGAGGGTTGCCGAGAGGGTCTGATCGCCGCTTACCAGCGCGCCGACGTCCGTGGCCGGAATGCCGGTGCTCCAGTTCCCGGAGGCGTCCAGCATGGCGGTGTAGTCTTTGCCGTTGAGGGTGACGGTAATCACGTCTCCCGCCTGGGCACCCGTGACCTTACCTGAGACGATCAGCGCCTGGCCGTGTTCGGCGATATTCAGGATGTCATCACCCGCCACAACGTCAAACACGATCTGCGGCACGGTGGTATCCACCAGCACGGCCGCATCGGTGCTCGCCGGGTTGCCGGCTTTATCAGAAACGGATGCCGTGACCGTGGCATTACCGTCGGCGATGCCCGCCAGATAGGCCGCCGGGACGTCGAGCGTCCAGCTGCCGTCTGCCTGCACCTGCGCGGTATAGGTGTTGCCATTGAAGGCCACGGTCACCGTCTGGCCCGCTTCGGCGGTGGAGGTACCGCTGAGGGTCAGATCTTGCGCCGCCTCTGCCGCATTCAGGATGTTGTCACCGCTGATGGTATTGAGGGTGACCGTCGGCGCGGTGGTATCCACGCTGTACTCGCGCCCCGCCGATGCGCTGTTGCCGTTAACGTTGGTCACGCTCACCTGCACGCTGGCATCGCCGTCCTTCAGGCTGCTCAGATCCGCTGCCGGAACGGTGGTGGTCCAGTCGCCGTTGGCGTCTACCGTCGCCGTATACGTTTTCCCGCCCAGGGTAACGATCACGGTCTGTCCCGCCTCAACGTTGGCCGAGGTGCCGCTGAGCACCAGGTCTTCGCCTTTTTCCGCCGCGTTCAGCACGTTGTCAGCGGTCACGCTGTTAATGCTAATGGCGACCGGGCTGAGATCCACATCAACGACGGTGCCAATCGTGACCGGGTTGCCGGAGGTGTCCTGCGCGCTGGCGCTGATGGTCAGTGAACCGTCAGCCCATTGGGAGACGTCTGCCGCAGGCACGGCCGCCTGCCAGGTGCCGTCCGCCAGTACCGAGGCGGAATAATCCTTGCCGTTAATGGTGACGGTAACGGTGCTGCCTGCCGCCAGATCGGTGCTGGTGCCTGACACAATCAGGTTCTGACCGTGCTCGATGATATTGATGACGTCATCGCCTGCGACCGTATCAATACGCAGGCCCGGCAGCTGGGCGTCGATGGTGAAGTCCAGCGAGGAAGAGCCGGTGTTGCCGTGCACGTTGGTGACGCTGGCTGATACGGTCAGTTCGCCGTTGCCAAGCGCGGTTAACTGGCTCTGGGTTAACGGCAGGCTCCAGGTGAGATCGTCCTGAACTGTTGTGGTGTAGGTCTGGCCGCCGAGCATAATGGTGACAGTGTCACCTGAAGCAGCATTCGTAACCTTACCGGTCAACGTCTGCCCCGTGGCCACTTCCGCCGCGTTAACGATGTTATCGCCCGCCAGCACGTTGATGGTCACAACCGGCAGTGAGCTGTCCACCAGCACATCGTGCGTGGTTGAGGCGCTATTGCCCACGCTGTCGGTGACGCTGGCAGTCACGGTGTAATGTGCCTCGCCCAGCGCGCTGACCGCAGAGGCAGGTACGGTGACGCTCCAGCTGCCACTGGCGTCGGTGGTCGCGGTGTAGGTGATGCCGTTAAGGCTAACGGCAATCGTCGTCCCTTCCGGCTGGTTGCTGGTCCCGGAAAGCAGCAGATCCTCGCCTTTCTCAGCCGCATTGATCACATCATCCGCCGCCAGGGTATTGATAGCGATTTCCGGCGTCACGGTGTTGACCACTACGTCCACTGCGCTACTGCCGGTATTACCGGAGCGATCGGTCACCGAGACGTTAACGGTCCAGGTCCCGTCTGTCAGACCCTGTACAACGGAGGCTGGCAGGCCGAGGCTCCAGTTCCCCGCCGCATCCACCACGGTGGTGTACTCCACGTTATTCAGGGTGATGGTCACCTGGTCACCCGCTGCCGCACCGGTGACCGACCCGCTCAGGATCTGCGCCTGTGAATGCGCGTGCTGGTTAACGGTATTGGTGTCGGTGACAAAATCGTTAATGGTTACCTGCGGGACGGTCGCATCCACCAGCCCAACGCGGTCTGCGCTGCTGCTGTTGCCTGCCACGTCACTCACGGTCGCCGTTACCGTGACGGTGCCGTCGGTCAGAGCACCGAGATCCGCAGCCGGTACGTTCACCGTCCAGGTCCCGTCACTCTGGACCGTGGTCTGATAGTGCTTGCCGTTCAGCGTAACGGTAACCGTCTGTCCCGCCTCAGCATTGCTGCTGCCGCTTAAGATCAGATCCTGCTGCGCTTCGGCCGCATTAATGATGTTGTCGTCGGTCAGGTTATCGATCGTAATGGACGGCGGTAAGGTATCCACGGTCACCACGCGCGACGCGTCGGCGCTGTTGCCGCTGACGTTCGTCACGCTGACGCTGACCTGCGCGCGTCCGTCAATCAGCGTCTCCATGGCGCTGGCCGGCACGGTCAGGCTCCAGGAGCCATCCTGCTGCACCTGCGCGGTAAAGGTCTGGTCGGCGAATTTCACCACCACGGTCTGCCCGGCCTCTACGCCCTGCGTCTGGCCCGACAGCACAAGATCGGCGCCTTTTTCAGCCGCATTCAGCATGTCATCGCTGCTGACGGTATCGATGGTCACCGCCACGGCGTTCAGATCCAGCTCGATGGGGTGCTCAGCTGAAACAGTATTTCCCCAGGCATCTGTCGCGCTGACGTGAACAGTGATATCCCCTGCCGTCCAGCCCTGCAGATCGGACGCCGGGACGCCGATTTGCCAGCTGCCGTTGGCGTTGACCACGGCGGCATACTCGACGCCGATGATGGTGACGGTGACGTGCGTGCCCGCTGCCAGGTGGGTACTGGAGCCGGTCACGGTCAGATCCTGCTGCTGCTCGATGGCGTTGATCACGTCATCGCCAGAAATGGTATTTACCCGCAGGCCAGGAAGCTCGGCGTTGATGTTAATATCACGCTCGCCGCTGCCGGTGTTGCCGTGGGCGTTGGTGACAGAAGCGGTAAAGGTTAACGATCCGTCGCCAAAGGCCTTCAGATCGGCTGACGAAATGGTCACGCTCCAGGTCAGATCGCTGCCTACCGTAGCGGTGTAGCTCTTGCCGCCCACCGAAACAGAGACCGTGTCGCCCGCCGCCGCACCGGTGACGCGCCCGCTCAGGGTTTGATCCACCGCCACTTCAGCATTGTTGACCAGGTTGTCACCGGCGAAGGTATTGATAATCACCTGCGGCAGCACGGTATCCACCAGCAGCGTCGCTTCGGCGGAGCCGCTGTTACCGGCGGCATCGGTGCCGCTCACGCTGACGGTGTACAGGGTGTTCGCCAGGTTCAGAACGTCAGACACCGGCACCTGAACTGACCAGATGCCGTTATTAACGGTGGCCTGATAGCTCACGTTATTCAGCGTGACGTTTACCACGCTGCCGTCTGGCAGGTTGCTGGTGCCGCTCAGGCTCAGCGGCTGCATCGCCTCCTGCGCGTTCAGCACGTTATCCTGGCTGATGGCATTCAAGGTGAATTCCGGTGGGTTACCGCTCAGGGTAATGCCGTGGGTGGCGTTACCGGTATTGCCCGCCGCATCGGTCACCGAAACCGCAATGCTGTGGTTACCTTCCCCCAGCGCGCCAATGACTGACGCCGGTACGCCTACGCTCCAGCTGCCGTTCGCCTGTACCACGCCGGTAAAGCTCTGGCCGCCAACGGTTACGGTGACCACATCGCCTGCTGCGGCTCCGGTCGCCTGGCCGGAAATAATCTGCGCCTGGCCCTGCTCACTGGTGTTGAGAATATCGTCGCCCGCGACGGTATTGATGGTCACGACCGGGGCGACAGTATCCACGGTGAAATGCGCCTGGGTGGATGACCCGTTCCCGGCTTTATCGCTGACGTTCACCGTCAGGGTGTGTTCACCATTCGCCAGCGACTGCACCTCGCTGGCTGGCAGCGTGACGGACCAGGTACCGTCGCTGCCCACCGTGGCGGTATGGTTTTTACCGTTCACTGTCACCGTGACAATCTGACCGGCTTCCGCCGTGGTTTTCCCGCTCAGCGTCAGCGGCTGATGGTGTTCAGCGGCATTGATAATATTGTCCTGCGCGACAGTATCGACCGCGATGGTCGGTGCCGCAGTATCCACGCCAATCGTCTGACTGCCGTTCACGGTATTGCCCGCCGCGTCCTTGCCGCTGACGTTCACCGTCCAGGTGCCGTCGCCCAGCGCCTGCGCATCCGCCGCAGGCACCTTCATGCTCCATGCGCCGTTTGCACCCACCTCAGCCGTATAGGATTTGCCGTTCAGCGTAACGGTCAGCTCTGTTCCCTGCGCCAGGTTCTTGCTGGCACCAGAAAGCGTAAAGCCTGCGGACTGCTCGCTGGCGTTGATGACGTTATCCCCCGCCGTGGTTGCCAGCGTCACGCTCGCCACGGCAGTATCAACGGTCACGGTGATGCTGCCTGCGGAGGTCGTTTTACTGCCGTCGAGCTGCACGACTGACCAGGTATGTTCCCCGTCTGTCTGGGTCGGCAGTTTTACCGTCCAGGTGCCGTCTTTACTGACCATCGCGCTGGCAAGCGTATTGCCGCTGCTGTCTTTGATCTGAATGGTCGCGCCCGGTTGCCCGGTACCGCTAAAGGTTGGCGTGTTATCGTCGGTGATCGCATTTGCACTCAGCACGCCCTGCTTGTCGCCCGCAAGATCGGTGAGCATGAAGGTTGGCGTTGCGCTCTCAACTTCTTTTGTATTATCAATAACTTTTGTTTTTGTTTCGCCGTCACCACCGTGAGCCAGCAGTGCCCCAATAGCACCGCCGCCTAACGCCGCCCCCGCAATCCAGCCCCATGGCGCATCACTCAATATGCTCTCCTGGGTCAGGAAAGGTTCAATGCTGCTAATCGGTGTGGCTTGCGCGGTTAATTCAGTAACGGCTGCGCCTGACGCTTCCCCGGCATCGGCAAAAGAGATATGTGTTAATTCCTGATTATCGTTAAATACCAGTTCAGACTGGTTATGGGTTTCAGGATCTTCAACGAAATAGTTATTGCAGCGAATAACGCTGCCATCTTTCATATAAATGAGAAGGTCTTTCCCCTGGCGGACGTAACGCACCACGTCCTGTGCAGAACCCTGGATTTCAATCACGCTCGGAGAGGAAATGGAGACCGACAGATTTCCTTCGCCGGTTAATTTCGTTTTCTCCGCTGTCTTGCGAATGATGACATCTACAACTTTTACGTTACTCATATTTCTCTCCTTGCAGGTGCTCGGATTCCTGTGGATATGTCCACCAGATGGATGTAGCTATCCCTGGGAAATTTCACCCATTATTTTCAGATTTATTTCGCGCAGAAAGGCGCGGCTTTTTTCAACTCAAATCGGGTAATTTTGCGGCAGCGTTTTTTTCTACTCCAATAAGCGTCATGAGATTATCAACAGCGGAGGCGTAATTAATTGCCGCGCTCCAGCCATCATATTCAGCCATTATTTTGGCAGACGTGGCCTGCCAGACATCCTGTTCTACGCTGAGCAAATCATTAATGCTCCGCTTGCTCAGGGTGTATTCATTTTTGTAGACCGCGCGGGCACGTAACGCGTTTTCAAGCTGTAAGCTTCCGGCGGCCATTCTTCCACGCGCGCCGGTCCAGTCTGCCTGCGCGACGGAGGCTTTTTGCAGCACATCAAACCGCGCCTGATCGACCTGAGAGGAGGCCATCGCCCTGGTGCCTTCAGCCTGACGAACGCGTGCCGAAACGGCGCCGCCCTGATACAGCGGTGCATCGATATTGAGCTGGATCTGGTCATCCCAGTAAGCGCGGTTATCCGACTCATAGCGCGTGCGGCCTCCTTTCAGGCTTAACGTTGGCCAGTGCTGAGATTTTGCGGTTTCCACCCCATACTGGGCTGAACGCTCCATATTCTGCGCGGCCATTACCGCCGGTATCAGCGAGTAATCGATCTGGTTGACGGCATTCTGCTCTACGGCAAGCTTCTCAGGGACCGGTGAATAGGCTTCAGCCTGCATGCCCGTCAACACCGCGAGCCTTGCGCGGGCGCTGTTGAGCGCGGCGTTGTACTGCTCAACCGTCGCCTGCATACCGGCGATCCGCGTGCGGGTCTGCAGCTCATCGGAGGTTGAGCTTACGCCTGCATCCGCGCGCAGTTTCGCCAGCTGCTCCACGTTTTTGAGGGCCTGCACATTCTCTTTAGCCGCCTGCAACAGATCGCTATAACGTCTGACCTCCACGTAGCTCAGCGCGGTTTTTTCCGCCACGGCGGTGAGCGTCTCCATCAGCTGATAACGATAGCTATCGCGTCGCGCTGAAGACTGGCTGATGCTGTTATTCGTCTTGCCAAAGTCATAAATGAGCTGCGTAAGGCTTAATCCCCATGCCGCTGAATTTCTCAGTGAACCGCTGGAATCGGTGGTTTGGCTATGGCCCGTACTGCCGTTCAGCGATATTTGCGGCATCCATCCGCTACGTGCTTCATCTATTTGCGCCTGACCAATACCCAATTGTGCCGCCTGCTGGCTGACCGACGGATCGCGATCGATGGCAAAAAGAATACTTTCTTTTAAAGTTGTCGTCGGCACCGTGGCAAAACCCAACGCGCCGCTATTGGCATAGGTCGTATTAATGCATGCCGAAATTAACACCAGCACTGCGGATAATCGGACCCACTTATAATTTCGCTCTCTCATCATTTATATCTCCCTGAGTCTGCGAATGGTTTAACCCTTTACCCAAAAAGAGGTATAGATAATCAGAAAAATATTATTAATCCCCCGTACTGAATTTCGGGTAATAGCCCCCCCATACCCATTTCCATTGGAGATGAGAGCCGACCTTGCCTAATATGAATTAAGAATTTACTTACTTCTTAACTGATTCGCAGCATAACAAAATGTGTTATAGGCAACTACACCCACAATGTTAATGTGGTGTTACAATTAAGAAAAATCATGGGGTTTCTGGACAAACTCTTAAAAATGGCCTTTCAAATGAAACTAATAAAGTCATTGTTATTTAAGTGAAATTTAAAAATACCCGGATGTACATTTTTGCGTTAATTTCCACGCGCGTCAGACACAAAGATTTTCAAAGAAATGTCAACTTAAGTAGCGCCGCCCTATTTATTGGCATAAAAAACCTAGCAAATGCATTTTTTAGGAATTTTATTGGTTTAAATAGTTTCTTAATAGAACAACAAACCAGTAAAGCGAAGCTAACTGGTTACAAAATCCAAATAGCCAGATAAAACATCGTTATAACATATTGATTACCCTTAGAAACCGTTCACTTATATTTAATCAATAACAGCTCAATTATCACGCAACTGAACTAATGTGCGGTTGCCCTTTTCTCTGCGACAAAATGCTGTATTATGCGAACTATTGCGACATTTTGCAGGATTGCTGCCATGCACAAAACCGCGCGTCAAAAATATGTGCTCGACATCATCAGCGAGCAGGGACAGGCCAGCATCACTGAGCTGGCAGAAAAGCTGCAGGTCTCTGCGGATACCATTCGCCGCGATCTCACGGACCTCGAAAAACAGGGGCTGGCGCAGAAGAACCACGGAGGCGCTATCGCGCTCAATCTTTCGGCCATGAATCGCCAGGGCAGAAATACGCTCCTGCCGGCGACCAAACAGCGGCTGGGAAAACAGGTGGCACAGCAGGTTCCGCCGGGCTCTACGCTGTTTCTGGATGCGGGCAGTACGGTCATGGCGGTGGCCTCTTTTCTTCAGGGGCCGCTGACGGTGATCACCACCTCGCTGGATATCGCCCACGCTTTTAGCGACCGGGAGGATATCGAGCTGATCCTGCTCGGCGGGAAATGGGATCAGAAGCAACGCCTGTTTGCTGGCGGTGCCACCCTCTCCCTGCTTTCACGGTATCGGGCGGATATCGCCATCCTTGGCGCCTGCGCCCTTCATTCATCACTCGGTCTGAGTGCCGGGACGGAAGCCGATGCAGAAGTCAAACGGGCGATGCTTGCCGCCAGCCAGACGCACTGGATCGTCGCAGACCATCTGAAAGTCAACCGCTGTGAGCCGTATCTGGTGTGCGGGTTAGACGAAATTCATCAACTGTTTTTAGATCGTCCCTGGCCTGAGCTTGGGGACCAGAGCACCGTGCCCGTCACGGTTTGCGCTCATTAACGTGGAGAAGGTCATGAGTAAAATGAAGACAATCAACATTGCGCTGATCGGGTATGGTTTTGTCGGTAAAACCTTCCATGCCCCGCTCATCCAGTCTGTGGACGGGCTTACGCTGGCGGTGGTTTCCTCCCGTGATGAGGAGAAAGTTAAGCGCGATCTGCCGGACGTGCAGGTGGTTACTACCCCGGAAGAGGCCATTACGCACCCTGATATTGACCTGGTGGTGATCGCCTCCCCTAACGCCACCCATGCTCCGCTGGCCACGCTGGCCCTGAACGCCGGAAAACACGTGGTGGTGGATAAACCCTTCACGCTCGATATGCAGGAAGCGCGCGATCTTATTGCCCTGGCGGAGGAAAAGCAGCTTCTGCTCTCCGTGTTCCACAACCGCCGCTGGGACAGTGATTTCCTGGGCATTAAGGACGTTATCACACAGGGCACCCTCGGGAAGGTGAAACTGTTTGAGTCGCACATTGACCGCTTCCGCCCGGAAGTGCGCGTGCGCTGGAGAGAACAAAACGTACCGGGAAGCGGACTGTGGTTTGACCTGGGGCCGCATCTGATCGACCAGACGCTACAGCTCTTTGGTCTGCCTCACTCGGTGCAGGGGAATATCGCGACGCTGCGCGACGGCGCAGAAGTGAACGACTGGGCGCATGTGGTCTTAAATTACCCTGATCATAAGGTTATTTTGCACGCCAGCATGCTGGTCGCCGGGGGTACCGCACGCTTTACCGTCCATGGGGATAAGGGCAGCGTAGTGAAGGCCCGTATCGATCAGCAGGAAGCCCAGCTGCTGACCGGCATCGTTCCGGGAAGTGAAACCTGGGGTGAGGACAGCGACAGTATGGTGTTCTTTGGGGCTGACGGCGCGCCGCAGACCATTACCACGCCGAAAGGCGATCAGCGCCAGTATTACATTAATGTGCGCGATGCTCTGCTCGGGAAGATTGCCAATCCGGTTCATCCTGTCGAGGCATTAGCGGTGATGGCGGTACTGGAAGCGGCGGTGAAATCGTCAGAGACCGGGTCAACCCAGGGGCTGGCATTAACAGCTGAAGAGCGTGCTCTGCTGCAATAAAAAACGGGTTTTGTAGGCCGGGTAAGCGCAGCGCCACCCGGCGAGAAAGGCGGCAAAAGTGTTGAGGGCTATTGCCGCTTTTTCGGCATCATGCGCAGCAGCGTATTATCTTTCCAGAAATAGTGATGCATCAGCGCCGCCGCTGCGTGCAGGCCAATGACAAAATAGCCGAGGTTCGCCAGCGTCTCGTGCCACTCTTTTAGCCCATCAGCCAGATCAAAGTTGGATTCCGCCGCGTGCGGCATGGCGATGCCAAAGGCAAACCAGTCGTTTCCACGGTTATACATCATCACCAGGCCAATCAGCGGCAAAGCAATAAACAGCAGATAAATCACCAGATGCCCCAGATGTGAAAGGCCTGTGATCATCGCTTTCGGTTTCGGCTCAATCGGCGGCGCGCGGAACTTCAGGCGCACCAGCAGACGTGTCACCATCAATATCAGGATAGCGATCCCGCATGAGACGTGGATCATATTGATCAGCGGTCGGTCGGTACGCGGAAAGAAGCCTCTGAACTCCATGGCGCAGTAGGCGACGATAACTAACAGAAACACCAGCCAGTGAATGCCGATTTGCAGGCCTGTATATTTAGTGCGCATGTGATTTTCCGATAAAAAACAGTTACCGCGCCAACATAACGACCTTTCCTTAAAAATTCATTAACTTTTCTGTATGGATTTTCAAATACTTCCCGGGGCATGAAGCATCTTCAATTGCTGCCCCGCCCCTCATGGTCTAAGCCTGGATAAGTTCAAACTGTCGCATCGACACGTTTACAGGAGAAAACCATGAGTAAAATTGGCATTAACGGATTTGGACGCATTGGACGCCTGGTACTTCGTCGTCTTCTTGAAACCCAGGACAGCAACACCATCGTCGCCATCAACGACCTCACCTCTCCCAAAGTACTGGCTTATCTGCTCCGGCATGATTCTAACTACGGCGGCTTCCCGTGGAGCGTGGATTTCACCGAAGACGCGCTGATTGTGGACGGTAAAACCATCGCGGTGTACGCCGAGAAAGAGGCCAGACATATCCCGTGGAAAGCCGCTGGGGTGGATATCGTCGTGGAATGCACCGGTTTTTATACGTCGGAAGAAAAATCCAGAGCGCATCTGGATGCTGGCGCCAAAAAGGTCCTGATCTCCGCGCCAGCAGGTGAGATGAAAACCATTGTGTTTAACGTTAACGACGACACCATTGACGCCAGTGATACCATTATCTCTGTCGCCTCCTGCACCACCAACTGCCTCGCCCCGCTGGCAAAAGCCCTGCACGATGCCTTTGACATTAAAGTGGGCACCATGACCACCATTCACGCCTACACCGGTACCCAGGCGCTGGTGGATGGTCCGCGCGGGAAAGATCTGCGCGCCTCACGCGCGGCGGCGGAGAACATCATTCCCCACACCACGGGTGCTGCCAAAGCGATTGGCCTGGTGATCCCGGCACTCAGCGGCAAACTGAAAGGTCATGCCCAGCGCGTACCGGTGAAAACCGGCTCGGTAACGGAACTGGTCGCCATTCTGGGCAAAAAGGTCACCGTTGAAGAGGTGAATGCCGCACTGAAAAAAGCGACACAGGGGAATAAATCCTTTGGCTATACCGATGAAGAGATTGTGTCGTCAGATGTCATTGGCTCGCACTTTGGCTCGGTGTTTGACGCCACGCAAACCGAAGTGACCGAGGCGGGCGAACTGCAACTGGTGAAAGCCGTCGCCTGGTATGACAATGAGTATGGCTTTGTGACGCAGCTGGTGCGCACGCTTGATAAATACGCCGCACTTTAATAACGCTGACGGGTGGTCATACCATCCGTCGCTCTCCCTTACCGCATGGCTTACTCTTCATCATCTGTTTTCCAGAATAAAATTATTCACGAAATTTTTGAATCGTACGTTAATTATCATTAGAACTTCTAAAATGAAGTTTTAAATATGCTTGCTTTAATTTCATAAACACTCCCAATAATATAAATCACAAGACAGGCAAGCGGTCTGTCAAAACAAATACCCCCTATGAAATTGTTAAGGAACAACAATGAAAAAAGTTATTTTGGCTTCATTAATTGCACTGGCCAGCGCATCAGCTTTCGCAGAACCTACCGCTGTATTAAAAGTACACGGAACGTTGACCAATGCGGCGTGTACGCCTTCTATCGGCAACGGCGGGGTCATTGATTACGGCTATATTCGCCTCGGAGAACTTTCTGCACTGGAAAATAATAATTTGGGACAAAAACAGGTGCCTGTCACCATTACCTGTTCTTCGCCAACCAAAGTGGGCTTTACCATTCTTGATAACCGTAGCGACAGCAACGCGCGGCTGCCGGTTGATATCGGTAAAAACTTAAACCAGTCGGTGAAATATTATACTTACGGCGTGGGTACCACGTCCGAAGGCGTAAATATTGGTGACTACGGCATGTGGATGACGGATGTCACGGCAGATGGCAAAGTCGTAGACCCGATTGTCAACAACCACGACTGGAATCCTGATATCTGGAAAAAAAGCGGTATTCCGCGTAGTGATGCGTTCCAGACCGTCGCCTTTGCTGATACAGGGACCACCGCACCGTTGGCTATCACCACAGCTAACTTTAACTTTGTTACTAATCTGACGATTCGTGACACTACTGCGCTGGCGATTACCGACGATACTCCTCTCGACGGTCAGGCGACGATGACCCTGGTATATCTCTAATCATATAATTTACTTATACCGGTTCAGCGTAACCCTGAACCGGTACTTTTTCCCGTTATATTCACACAACAAATAAAAAGTCTTCTTTTATTTGTCGCTTCGCATATCTTTAGTTGTTCTACAAAATAAATTCAACTTTAATAAATATACCAAAAACTCAATACTCAATATTATTTCCGCCAGGTGAATGGGAACGCCATCGCTGCGTTCACTTATCATTCCCGCATGTCTTATATTCATGAAAAGGAAAAATCAAGGATGAAAAAAATCATTCTGGCTACAGCCATCGCGTTGAGCACCACATCAGCTTTTGCAGCCGGAACTGCTGTTATTAAGGTTAAAGGTACATTAACCAACGCAGCATGTACTGCTGAGCTGGGTAACGGCGGTGTTATCGATTACGGCTTTATTCGTCTCGGTGAGTTATCCGAAAACTCACATAATCAACTCGGTCAGAAACAGATACCTGTGACCATAAATTGCTCTGCGCCAACCAAAATAGGTTTCACTATCACCGATAATCGCAGCGACAGCAACGCACAACTTCCTGTTGATATTGGTAAGAATAAGAATATTACAAATAAATATTATACTTATGGCGTTGGTTTCACGAACGACGGGAAAAAGATCGGTAACTACGGCATGTGGATGACCGGTACCACCGCAGACGGTAAAACTGTAGACCCTATTGGGCATAACCACGACTGGCCTGCAACCAGCTGGAAATATTCCGGTATTCCACGCAGCGATACTTTCCAGACCATCGCCTTTGCTGAAACCGGCACCACCACCCCATTGGCTATCACCACGGCTAACTTTAACTTCGTGACCAACCTGGTGATTTGGGATACCTCCACCCTGGCCATTACCGACGATACCCCACTGGACGGCCAGAACACCATGACGCTGGTTTATCTGTAATTTTTCGCGCTTTATTCAATACCGGGTCAGCGGCTAACGCTGGCCCGGTATTTTTTTGCGTCCACATTCACAACAGGGATCGGCTTACCAGCGCATCGGTCAAAATGACATCGTTGCGTAAGATATTCCACGCCGCCGCAATCTCATCGGGTATCGTCACGTGGGCAATAAAATCACGTCCTGCCGGACCGTAACCGTTAACGTCGTCGCGAAGGCGCGGCAGTTCCCCCAGCACCAGCGACAAATAGCGTTCCACCGGCCAGAGCCCTTCACCGGAATCGCTGAACACCAGCCCATCGTCGCCGTTTTGCAGGACGGGCGTAAAGCCCGCGTGGCTTACCCATTCCGGCGATACGGGTTCGTCCCGACATACACGGGCGAATGTTGCCATGGTGCGGCGCTGCATGGTTGGATCCTGCACCACCAGCACCCTTTCAGGGGCAAATTGATGGTGCTTCATTAATTCGCGGCTAAAGCGGGCGTTCTCCCCGCAGTTCGTCGATTGATCTTCCACCCACACCCGGTCGGCCGGGATCTGCCAGAATTGACGGGCGATATCCGCCAGGATAGCCGCCTCTGCCCGGCCCGTGGTGGGAATGGTGTGATAGCGCGGATGTTTCGCAATCGCGGCATAGAGAAAAGTGGTGGAGTGTCCGATGCCTCCGCTAATGATCATGGGCACCCCCTGCTCCGCCGCCAGACGGCAGGCAGCTTCGATGGTTGGAATGACGGCATTCCCCGCCAGAATCACCATATCCACGGACTGACCCGGTTGCAGGTCATCCTGCGCCAGCCACTGCCCAACCGTGTTTACGGCACTGAGCGTGCTGCCGGGCAAACAGGGAAAAATTGTCGGTATCATCGTCACCTCCTTACAGCATTTGGATTAGCGTACCGCACTTGTCGCGTCAAAACAGGCGTTGATTCCTAAAGTGCCAGAGATAAGGCCGCTTTTTTTCCTAAAACCTTCAGTTCAACATTTGATTAACATGCGTAAATCATATTCACTTGTATTATGTTTTACGGCAGACGTAGAATCGCCAGCCTGTTAATTCTCCCATTTTATCAAAGGTAAACGACGTTATGCGCCTGCCCGAACGCGACCCTTATGCTCCTCGCGAGTGGCAGCCACACGAGAAACCCGCCCTGCTGGGTTCACCCTCCACGCCGGAGCACAGTACGCCAAAGCGGATTGCCTATGGCGTTGTCGGTCTGCTGGTTTGCCTGACGGGCGCCCTGGGGAATGCGGTAGTCACCGCCAACCTGCAAAATTTGCAGGGCACCTTTGGCGCCTGGTCAACCGAGATCGCCTGGCTACCAGCGGTCTATGTAATGACTAATATCTCCATTAACCTGCTGCTGGTGAAATTCCGCCAGCAGTACGGTCTGCGCGCCTTCACCGAAGGTTTTCTGGTGCTGTATGTGCTGGTCACTTTTTTCCACCTGTTTGTCAACGATCTTAGCTCGGCGCTGATGGTGCGCGCCGCGCACGGGATGGTGGCCGCCGCGCTCAGCTCGCTGGGGATTTACTACCAGATCCAGGCCTGGCCGGCGAAACACCGCCTGAAGGCGTTGACCATTGGCATCACCGGCTCGTCGCTGGCCATTCCGCTGGCGCGACTCTTTTCAACCGAGCTGTTGCAGCTTGATGAGTGGCGCGGGCTCTATTTCTTCGAGCTGGGGCTGGCCCTCATCTCGCTGGCGTGCGTGATTGCGCTGAAACTGCCGCCGGGCGATCGGCGTAAGGTCTTTGAGAAAAAAGACTTTATCACCTTCTTTTTACTGGCACCGGGGATGGCGCTGCTGTGCGCGGTGCTGTCGCTGGGCCGTCTGGACTGGTGGTTTGAAGCGCCGTGGATCGGCTGGTCGCTGGCGCTCTCACTGGTGCTGATTGTTTCCGCCATCGTGTTTGAACATAACCGCAGTAACCCGCTGCTGAACACCCGCTGGCTGTCGAGCGGCAGTATTGTGCGCCTTGGGTTGATTATGCTGCTGATCCGCATCGTGCTGGCCGAGCAAAACACCGGCGTCATCGGCTGGCTGCAGTACGTGGGGTTACAGAACGAGCAGATGACGCACCTGGCGTGGTCCATATTTGCCGGGATCGTCTGCGGGATCGTCACCAGCTGTCTGACCATTAAACCGACCAAACTGGCATGGCCGATTATCACCTCCCTGGTGCTGATGATTGTCGCCTCGCTGCTGGACAGCCAGTCCAACAACCTGACGCGCCCGGATCAACTGATGCTCAGCCAGTTCCTGCTGGGCTTTGGCAGTGCCTTCTTCCTCGCCCCCGCGATGCTGGCCGCCATTGGCGGCGTCATCGCCGACCCGCGTAATCTGGTGAGCTTCTCGGTAATGTTCGGCATGAGCCAGAACCTCGGCGGCCTGCTGGGCTCGGCTATTCTCGGCACCTTCCAGACCTGGCGCGAAAAGTACCACTCCAGCCTGCTGGCGGACCAGCTCACCACGCTCAATCCGCTGGTTAACGAGCGGATTCAGCTTTATACCCAGATGTACAAAAGCCTGATTGGCGACAGCGCCCTGCTGGGCACGCAGGCGATCACCCAGTTGCAGACAGTGACCGCCCTTGAGGCAAACATTCTGGCTTACAACGACACCTATTTACTGACCGCGAGTATTGCCGCGGCCACGCTGGTCTGGATTTTATGGCGCTTGCTGCGCCTGCGCATCACTGCCCGTATGGCGCTTAAGAACGCCACCGGCAACAAATAATTGAAATATTTCTGGAGAGTTTATGAGTCAGCAGGATGCCGCCAAAGAGCAGGCCAACACCCGCAAAAATGTGCGCATTGTTTCCGTTTTCACCGCCGCTGCCATCGGTATTGTCGGCGTGCTGGTGATCCTTTACGCGTGGCAGCTCCCGCCGTTCACCCGCCACGCGCAGTTTACCGATAACGCTTACGTGCGCGGCCAGACCACGTTTATCAGCCCGCAGGTGAATGGCTATATCACCGAAGTGAAGGTACAGGATTTCGCGCAGGTTAAAAAAGGCGAGCTGCTGCTGCAGATTGATGACCGTATCTATCGCCAGCGGGTACATCAGGCCGAGGCGCAGCTGGCGATGAAAATTGCCGCCCTGAATAACAATCTCCAACAGCGTAAAAGCGCTGAAGCCGTCATCGCAAAAAATGACGCTGCGCTGAAAAATGCCCGCGCCCAGAGTCTGAAAACTCAGGCGGATTTAAAGCGGGTGAAAGATCTGACGGCTGACGGCTCGCTCTCCATCCGCGAACGCGACGCGGCGCTGGCCAGCGCGGCCCAGGGCAGCGCCGATATTGAGCAGGCCAAAGCGACGCTTGAAATGTCGCGCCAGGATCTGCAGACGGTAATTGTGAATCGCGGTGCACTGGAGGCGGATGTGGAAAACGCCAAAGCGGCGCTGGAGCTGGCACAAATCGATCTGCAAAACACCCGCATCGTGGCGCCGCGTGACGGCCAGCTGGGGCAGATCGCGGTGCGTCTGGGCGCGTATGTCACGGCCGGAACCCATCTCACCACCCTGGTACCGCCGCAGCACTGGGTGATCGCCAATATTAAAGAGACCCAGCTCGCGGAGCTGCGCGTGGGCCAGCCGGTGAAATTTACCGTCGATGCGCTCAATAACAAAGCCTATCAGGGCCGCGTGGAGAGCATCTCCCCGGCGACCGGCGTCGAATTCAGTGCCATCACGCCGGATAACGCCACCGGGAACTTTGTCAAAATCGCCCAGCGTATTCCGGTGCGTATCGAAGTGCTGGGTAAGCCTGAAGAGTCGGCACTGTTGCGTCCTGGCATGTCGGTACAGGTGACCATTGATACGCGGGAGGCGAAGCAATGACCCTTCGCCCGCTAGCCAGCCTGCTGGTTGCCGTGCTGCTTACCGGATGCCAGTCGGTGGATGTAAAACCTGCCCAACCGTCACTGCACATTCCTGCCCAGTGGCGGGCGGCATCCGGCCCCGCCAGCGCGCCTGAACAACTCTGGTGGCGAAATTTTCACGACAACAACCTCAACCGCTATGTGGATCAGGCGCTGAAAAATAACAGCGACGTGCTGATCGCCCGCGAACGGATCAATGAGTATCAGGCAAGAGTCTATGCCGCTGACGGCAGCCTGTTTCCGTCGCTGGATGCGGGCGTAACCGGCACCCGCGCCCGGACGCAATCGGCCGCCACGGGGTTACCGGTATACAGTACTCTGTACAAAGGCAGCCTCACCGCCAGCTATGATGTGGATATCTGGGGCGTCAACCGCAGCACGGCCAATGCCGCGCAGGCCTCGCTGGAGGCGCAAAAAGCCGCCGCCGCTGCCGCAGATTTAACTGTCGCCTCGTCGGTGGCCTCCGGGTATGTCACCCTGCTCTCGCTTGACGAACAGCTTCGCGTCACCGAGTCCACGCTGAAATCACGCGAAGAGGCATTTAATCTTGCTAAACGGCAGTTTGAAACGGGCTACAGTTCGCGCCTGGAGCTGATGCAGTCTGACTCTGAGCTGCGGGCCACCCGGGCGCAGGTGCCGCTGCTGCAGCATCAGATCGCGCAGCAAGAGAATGCCCTGAGTCTGCTGCTGGGCAGTAACCCGGGCGAGGTGGCGCGCAGTGAAAGCTTCAGCACGCTTACACCGCTCAGGCTGCCTTCACAGTTGCCGTCATCGTTGCTTAACCGACGACCTGACATCGTTCAGGCGGAGCGTCAGCTTATTGCGGCCGATGCCAGCCTTGCCGCCTCGCGCGCCAGCCTGTTGCCGTCGATCAACCTGACGGCGACCGGATCGATTCAGGATCGCACCCTTTCCGGCCTGCTGGACAACCCGTTACAGCTCTGGAGCGCAGGCGGCAGTATTCTCGCCCCGCTGCTGAACCGCCAGGCGCTGAATGCGCAGGTGGATATCTCCCAGTCGCAGCGTAATCAGGCGCTGTACGCTTATGAGAAAACCGTGCGCAATGCGTTTGCCGAAGTGAACAACAGCCTTGACGCCATTACGCGTTATCAGGAACAACTTAGCGAACTGCTGGCCCAGCAGGAGGTGGCCCAGGAGACGCTGCGCATTGCGCAGAACCGCTATCGCAACGGCTATTCATCTTATCTGGATGTGCTCGACGCACAGCGTACACTTTACTCGGTGCAAACCAACGTGGTGCAGGTGAAAAATAACCTGCTGCTGGCGCAGATTGATTTGTATAAAGCGCTGGGCGGCGGTTGGGTCAATGTCTGAAGGCGCTTAACGGGCCTGGATTTCGTCACACAGGCCGGGTAAGGCGCAGCCGCCACCCGGCGATTCCCCCTCAGGAGACAATTTATGCAACAACAGTGGTCTGCAGTTGATAATTTCATGATTTCGTCGCTTATTCCTGAAGATGAGGTACTGAGCAAGGTACTGGAAAACAACCAACGCGCCGGACTCCCCGAACACGATGTTGCGGCCAATCAGGGGCAGCTGCTGGCACTGTTCGTGCGCATGACGCAGGCGCGGCGCGTTCTGGAGATCGGAACGCTGGGTGCTTACAGTTCAATCTGGATGGCGCGCGCCCTGCCGCCGGACGGAAAGCTGATTACGCTTGAGGCCGATTCCACGCATGCCCGCGTGGCGCGGCAGAATATTCAGCTTGCCGGTCTCAACCAACGCATTGAACTCATCGAAGGCCCGGCGCTGACTTCTCTGGAAAATTTTGGCGACGTTCCGCCGTTCGACCTGATCTTTATTGATGCTGATAAGCCAAACAATCCCGGCTACCTCGAATGGGCGCTGCACTACTCCCGCCCCGGCACGGTGATTATCGGCGATAACGTGGTGCGCGATGGCGAAGTGATTAACGGCCAAAGCGACGACGCGCGCGTGCAGGGTGTTCGCCGGTTTATCGAGATGATGGGGGACAATCCGCGCTTAACCACCACCGCGCTGCAAACGGTCGGGGTTAAGGGGTGGGATGGGTTTACGCTGGCAATTGTGAACGGGTGAAAATTGTGCGGCCTGATGCCCTCACCCCGGCCCTCTCCCACCGGGCTGAGGGATCCCCAGTAATTTTTTACCGAAAGCGATGAATGTTGTTTCAGGAAAATGAATGACTTATAGCGACGCCCTGGTCCGGCTGTAAATCGCTGAGGCGTTTCCTGCAGGCCGGGGCGAGGCGCATGGATGCGCCGAGAG
>NZ_JBLKBZ010000070.1:0-1020 GCF_047530935.1 Enterobacter sp. 03-F-07-AD-ECC
AGAGTTAGGGCATTTTCCAAAGCTGATATCACCGCAATTTGTCCGCCCATTCGTTAAAAGCAACAAAAATGACTTCGTTGATGCTGAAGCTATCTGTGAAGCAGCATCACGTCCATCTATGCGTTTCGTGCAGCCCAGAACCGAATCTCAGCAGGCAATGCGAGCTCTGCATCGTGTCCGTGAATCCCTGGTTCAGGATAAGGTGAAAACAACTAATCAGATGCATGCTTTTCTGCTGGAATTTGGTATCAGCGTTCCGCGAGGTGCTGCCGTTATTAGTCGACTGAGTACCCTTCTTGAGGACAGTAGTTTGCCTCTTTATCTCAGCCAGTTACTGCTGAAATTACAACAGCATTATCACTATCTTGTTGAGCAGATTAAAGATCTGGAATCTCAGTTGAAACGAAAGTTGGACGAAGATGAGGTTGGACAGCGCTTGCTGAGTATTCCCTGCGTTGGAACGCTGACTGCCAGTACTATTTCAACTGAGATTGGCGACGGGAAGCAGTACGCCAGCAGCCGTGACTTTGCGGCGGCAACAGGGCTGGTACCCCGACAGTACAGCACGGGAGGTCGGACGACATTGTTAGGGATTAGCAAGCGGGGCAACAAAAAGATCCGAACTTTGTTGGTTCAGTGTGCCAGGGTATTCATACAAAAACTGGAACACCAGTCTGGCAAGTTGGCCGACTGGGTCAGGGAGTTGTTGTGTCGGAAAAGCAACTTTGTCGTCACCTGTGCTCTGGCAAACAAGCTGGCCAGAATAGCCTGGGCACTGACGGCGCGACAGCAAACTTACGAAGCATAAAGGCAGAAATACACCAGTTTAAACAATCATTCATCTGGTTTTGCGAATACTGATATTGATGATACAAACGGCCCACCGGCCTGTTGAGGAACCTGTAAAACGGAAAGGCTCGCTGAAGCCGTATATTTTCTGGAGGTTCATCAGGCGCGGAACTCATCGAGGCGCGGGAATAAAATCCCATTCAGACGCCGGATAGATTCAAGCAAGCCAAC
>NZ_JBLKBZ010000071.1:0-909 GCF_047530935.1 Enterobacter sp. 03-F-07-AD-ECC
GGCTCTGTTGCAAAAATCGTGAAGCTTGAGCATGCTTGGCGGAGATTGGACGGACGGAACGATGACGGATTTCAAGTGGCGCCATTTCCAGGGTGATGTGATCCTGTGGGCGGTGCGCTGGTATTGTCGCTATCCGATCAGCTATCGCGACCTTGAGGAAATGCTGGCGGAACGCGGCATTTCGGTCGACCATACGACGATCTATCGCTGGGTCCAGTGCTACGCCCCGGAGATGGAGAAGCGGCTGCGCTGGTTCTGGCGGCGTGGCTTTGATCCGAGCTGGCGCCTGGATGAAACCTACGTCAAGGTGCGGGGCAAGTGGACCTACCTGTACCGGGCAGTCGACAAGCGGGGCGACACGATCGATTTCTACCTGTCGCCGACCCGCAGCGCCAAGGCAGCGAAGCGGTTCCTGGGCAAGGCCCTGCGAGGCCTGAAGCACTGGGAAAAGCCTGCCACGCTCAATACCGACAAAGCGCCGAGCTATGGTGCAGCGATCACCGAATTGAAGCGCGAAGGAAAGCTGGACCGGGAGACGGCCCACCGGCAGGTGAAGTATCTCAATAACGTGATCGAGGCCGATCACGGAAAGCTCAAGATACTGATCAAGCCGGTGCGCGGTTTCAAATCGATCCCCACGGCCTATGCCACGATCAAGGGATTCGAAGTCATGCGAGCCCTGCGCAAAGGACAGGCTCGCCCCTGGTGCCTGCAGCCCGGCATCAGGGGCGAGGTGCGCCTTGTGGAGAGAGCTTTTGGCATTGGGCCCTCGGCGCTGACGGAGGCCATGGGCATGCTCAACCACCATTTCGCAGCAGCCGCCTGATCGGCGCAGAGCGACAGCCTACCTCTGACTGCCGCCAATCTTTGCAACAGAGCCTCCGTCGCCATGCTCACCTCGCTTTGGTG
>NZ_JBLKBZ010000072.1:0-822 GCF_047530935.1 Enterobacter sp. 03-F-07-AD-ECC
GGCCGGGAACTCAAAGGAGACTGCCAGTGATAAACTGGAGGAAGGTGGGGATGACGTCAAGTCATCATGGCCCTTACGACCAGGGCTACACACGTGCTACAATGGCGCATACAAAGAGAAGCGACCTCGCGAGAGCAAGCGGACCTCATAAAGTGCGTCGTAGTCCGGATTGGAGTCTGCAACTCGACTCCATGAAGTCGGAATCGCTAGTAATCGTAGATCAGAATGCTACGGTGAATACGTTCCCGGGCCTTGTACACACCGCCCGTCACACCATGGGAGTGGGTTGCAAAAGAAGTAGGTAGCTTAACCTTCGGGAGGGCGCTTACCACTTTGTGATTCATGACTGGGGTGAAGTCGTAACAAGGTAACCGTAGGGGAACCTGCGGTTGGATCACCTCCTTACCTTAAAGAACCTGCCTTTGCAGTGCTCACACAGATTGTCTGATGAAAAGTAAATAGCAAGGCGTCTTGCGATTGAGACTGTACGTCCCCTTCGTCTAGAGGCCCAGGACACCGCCCTTTCACGGCGGTAACAGGGGTTCGAATCCCCTAGGGGACGCCACTTGCTGGTTCGTGAGTGAAAGTCACCTGCCGTCATATCTCAAAACTGACTTGCGAGTCATGTTTGAGATATTTGCTCTTTAAAAATCTGGATCAAGCTGAAAATTGAAACGACACACATGTTATGTGTGTTCGAGTCTCTCAAATTTTCGCAATCATGAAGTGAAACATCTTCGGGTTGTGAGGTTAAGCGACTAAGCGTACACGGTGGATGCCCTGGCAGTCAGAGGCGATGAAGGACGTGCTAATCTGCGAAAA
>NZ_JBLKBZ010000073.1:0-759 GCF_047530935.1 Enterobacter sp. 03-F-07-AD-ECC
GGCACTGTTGCAAAGTTAGCGATGAGGCAGCCTTTTGTCTTATTCAAAGGCCTTACATTTCAAAAACTCTGCTTACCAGGCGCATTTCGCCCAGGGGATCACCATAATAAAATGCTGAGGCCTGGCCTTTGCGTAGTGCACGCATCACCTCAATACCTTTGATGGTGGCGTAAGCCGTCTTCATGGATTTAAATCCCAGCGTGGCGCCGATTATCCGTTTCAGTTTGCCATGATCGCATTCAATCACGTTGTTCCGGTACTTAATCTGTCGGTGTTCAACGTCAGACGGGCACCGGCCTTCGCGTTTGAGCAGAGCAAGCGCGCGACCATAGGCGGGCGCTTTATCCGTGTTGATGAATCGCGGGATCTGCCACTTCTTCACGTTGTTGAGGATTTTACCCAGAAACCGGTATGCAGCTTTGCTGTTACGACGGGAGGAGAGATAAAAATCGACAGTGCGGCCCCGGCTGTCGACGGCCCGGTACAGATACGCCCAGCGGCCATTGACCTTCACGTAGGTTTCATCCATGTGCCACGGGCAAAGATCGGAAGGGTTACGCCAGTACCAGCGCAGCCGTTTTTCCATTTCAGGCGCATAACGCTGAACCCAGCGGTAAATCGTGGAGTGATCGACATTCACTCCGCGTTCAGCCAGCATCTCCTGCAGCTCACGGTAACTGATGCCGTATTTGCAGTACCAGCGTACGGCCCACAGAATGATGTCACGCTGAAAATGCCGGCCTTTGAATGGGTTCATGT
>NZ_JBLKBZ010000074.1:0-739 GCF_047530935.1 Enterobacter sp. 03-F-07-AD-ECC
CCATTGGGCTGGGCGCACATTCTACTGACTGGCGAATATCTTTGGCCCAAGGAACCGAAAGCTTAGGGTGTCATTTCGCCCTCAGCCGGAACCGACCCCCTGAAGGCGAACGGATTTACCCGCTTTATTGTGGCCGGAGGGGAAACGTCGAGCATTGTGGCGCAGACCCTGGGGGTTGAGGCGTTCCATATTGGGCCGACCATCTCCCCTGGCGTGCCCTGGGTGCGTGACACCCGCCAGCCGCTCTCCCTGGCGCTGAAGTCAGGTAACTTCGGCGATATCCAGTTCTTTGCCCGTGCCCAGCAGGAGTTTCGTCATGACTGAGCAACAACTGCGAGAGGAAATGGTGCAGATTGGCGCCTCGTTGTTTAGCCGCGGCTATGCCACCGGCTCCGCTGGCAATCTGTCGCTGCTGCTGCCGGACGGCAACCTGCTGGCGACGCCGACCGGCGCCTGCCTCGGCGAACTGCAGGCTCAGCGGTTGTCGGTGGTGACGCTGCAAGGGGAATGGATCTCCGGCGACAAACCGTCGAAAGAGGTCACTTTTCACCGGGCGGTCTATTTGCACAACCCGGCCTGCAAGGCGATCGTCCACTTGCACAGCCACTATCTGACCGCGCTCTCCTGCCTGCAGGGGCTCGGGCACTGTTGCAAAGTTAGCGATGAGGCAGCCTTTTGTCTTATTCAAAGGCCTTACATTTCAAAAACTCTGCTTACCAGGCGCATTTCGCCCAGGGGA
>NZ_JBLKBZ010000075.1:0-702 GCF_047530935.1 Enterobacter sp. 03-F-07-AD-ECC
TCACGCTGAAAATGCCGGCCTTTGAATGGGTTCATGTGCAGCTCCATCAGCAAAAGGGGATGATAAGTTTATCACCACCGACTATTTGCAACAGTGCCACTTCGACGACTACCTGCTGCCGGCCGAGAAGTTCGCCGCACTCAAGCGCGAGCAGGCCCTGCCCCTGGCGATCAACCCGAACAGCGACCAGTACCTGGAAGAGCGTTTGCAGCTGCTGGACGAGCAGTTGGCCACCGTCACCCGCCTGGCCAAGGACAACGAGCTGCCCGATGCCATCCTCACCGAGTCAGGGCTGAAAATCACCCCGCTGGATGCGGCGGTGCCGGATCGGGCGCAGGCGCTGATCGACCAAACCAGCCAGTTACTGCCGCGCATCAAGATCACCGAACTGCTGATGGACGTGGACGACTGGACGGGCTTCAGCCGCCACTTCACCCACTTGAAGGACGGGGCCGAGGCCAAAGACAGGACGTTGCTGCTGTCCGCAATCCTCGGTGATGCGATCAACCTCGGGCTGACCAAGATGGCCGAGTCGAGCCCCGGCCTGACCTACGCCAAGCTGTCCTGGCTGCAAGCCTGGCACATCCGCGACGAAACCTATTCGGGGTCGGTTCCGGCTGAGGGCGAAATGACACCCTAAGCGTTAGCTCTGTGTCGTTGCACGATGTCAGCGACGGTATTCTTGCTGATACCGAGCTCGCG
>NZ_JBLKBZ010000076.1:0-693 GCF_047530935.1 Enterobacter sp. 03-F-07-AD-ECC
GTTGTTGGGTAGGGGAGCGTTCTGTAAGCCGTTGAAGGTGGCCTGTGAGGGCTGCTGGAGGTATCAGAAGTGCGAATGCTGACATAAGTAACGATAAAGCGGGTGAAAAGCCCGCTCGCCGGAAGACCAAGGGTTCCTGTCCAACGTTAATCGGGGCAGGGTGAGTCGACCCCTAAGGCGAGGCCGAAAGGCGTAGTCGATGGGAAACAGGTTAATATTCCTGTACTTGGTGTTACTGCGAAGGGGGGACGGAGAAGGCTATGTTAGCCGGGCGACGGTTGTCCCGGTTTAAGCATGTAGGCGGAGGTTCCAGGTAAATCCGGTACCTTTTAACGCTGAGGTGTGATGACGAGGCACTACGGTGCTGAAGTAACAAATGCCCTGCTTCCAGGAAAAGCCTCTAAGCATCAGGTAACACGAAATCGTACCCCAAACCGACACAGGTGGTCAGGTAGAGAATACCAAGGCGCTTGAGAGAACTCGGGTGAAGGAACTAGGCAAAATGGTGCCGTAACTTCGGGAGAAGGCACGCTGATATGTAGGTGAAGCCCCTGCGGGTGGAGCTGAAATCAGTCGAAGATACCAGCTGGCTGCAACTGTTTATTAAAAACACAGCACTGTGCAAACACGAAAGTGGACGTATACGGTGTGACGCCTGCCCGGTGCCGGAAGGTTAATTGATGGGGTTAGCGG
>NZ_JBLKBZ010000077.1:0-621 GCF_047530935.1 Enterobacter sp. 03-F-07-AD-ECC
GTCGCTGCCGCAGCTTCGGTGCATGGTTTAGCCCCGTTACATCTTCCGCGCAGGCCGACTCGACCAGTGAGCTATTACGCTTTCTTTAAATGATGGCTGCTTCTAAGCCAACATCCTGGCTGTCTGGGCCTTCCCACATCGTTTCCCACTTAACCATGACTTTGGGACCTTAGCTGGCGGTCTGGGTTGTTTCCCTCTTCACGACGGACGTTAGCACCCGCCGTGTGTCTCCCGTGATAACATTCTTCGGTATTCGTAGTTTGCATCGGGTTGGTAAGCCGGGATGGCCCCCTAGCCGAAACAGTGCTCTACCCCCGAAGATGAGTTCACGAGGCGCTACCTAAATAGCTTTCGGGGAGAACCAGCTATCTCCCGGTTTGATTGGCCTTTCACCCCCAGCCACAGGTCATCCGCTAATTTTTCAACATTAGTCGGTTCGGTCCTCCAGTTAGTGTTACCCAACCTTCAACCTGCCCATGGCTAGATCACCGGGTTTCGGGTCTATACCCTGCAACTTAACGCCCAGTTAAGACTCGGTTTCCCTTCGGCTCCCCTATACGGTTAACCTTGCTACAGAATATAAGTCGCTGACCCATTATACAAAAGGTACGCAGTCACACC
>NZ_JBLKBZ010000078.1:0-581 GCF_047530935.1 Enterobacter sp. 03-F-07-AD-ECC
ATCCGGGTTGCGGACAGTGTCTGGTGGGTAGTTTGACTGGGGCGGTCTCCTCCCAAAGAGTAACGGAGGAGCACGAAGGTTAGCTAATCCTGGTCGGACATCAGGAGGTTAGTGCAATGGCATAAGCTAGCTTGACTGCGAGAGTGACGGCTCGAGCAGGTGCGAAAGCAGGTCATAGTGATCCGGTGGTTCTGAATGGAAGGGCCATCGCTCAACGGATAAAAGGTACTCCGGGGATAACAGGCTGATACCGCCCAAGAGTTCATATCGACGGCGGTGTTTGGCACCTCGATGTCGGCTCATCACATCCTGGGGCTGAAGTAGGTCCCAAGGGTATGGCTGTTCGCCATTTAAAGTGGTACGCGAGCTGGGTTTAGAACGTCGTGAGACAGTTCGGTCCCTATCTGCCGTGGGCGCTGGAGAATTGAGGGGGGCTGCTCCTAGTACGAGAGGACCGGAGTGGACGCATCACTGGTGTTCGGGTTGTCATGCCAATGGCACTGCCCGGTAGCTAAATGCGGAAGAGATAAGTGCTGAAAGCATCTAAGCACGAAACTTGCCCCGAGATGAGTTCTCCCTGA
>NZ_JBLKBZ010000079.1:0-571 GCF_047530935.1 Enterobacter sp. 03-F-07-AD-ECC
GAAGTGAAACATCTTCGGGTTGTGAGGTTAAGCGACTAAGCGTACACGGTGGATGCCCTGGCAGTCAGAGGCGATGAAGGACGTGCTAATCTGCGAAAAGCGCCGGCGAGGTGATATGAACCCTTGACCCGGCGATGTCCGAATGGGGAAACCCAGTGCAATCCGTTGCACTATCGTTAACTGAATACATAGGTTAACGAGGCGAACCGGGGGAACTGAAACATCTAAGTACCCCGAGGAAAAGAAATCAACCGAGATTCCCCCAGTAGCGGCGAGCGAACGGGGAGCAGCCCAGAGTCTGAATCAGCTTGTGTGTTAGTGGAAGCGTCTGGAAAGTCGCACGGTACAGGGTGAAAGTCCCGTACACGAAAGCACACAGGCTGTGAACTCGAAGAGTAGGGCGGGACACGTGGTATCCTGTCTGAATATGGGGGGACCATCCTCCAAGGCTAAATACTCCTGACTGACCGATAGTGAACCAGTACCGTGAGGGAAAGGCGAAAAGAACCCCGGCGAGGGGAGTGAAAAAGAACCTGAAACCGTGTACGTACAAGCAGTGGGAGCACCTTCG
>NZ_JBLKBZ010000007.1:0-121696 GCF_047530935.1 Enterobacter sp. 03-F-07-AD-ECC
TTACGGTAAACAGCCTTCCCGCGACGATCCTGGCAATGAATATGGAAAGAGTTTTTACCCAGATCGATACCAATGAGCGCAATGTTTTCCATGATAGTTCTCCGAATGAAAGCCTGTCCTCAGCATAGTACCGGGAAGGAGGGAGTGACCATCTCATTAAATATTCTCGTTTGCGGGATAAAAGTGACCTGACGCAATATTTGCGTTTTGATGCTTATTGATAATGTTGTCACAAAAAGTGAGGGTGACTGCATGGATAAATTACTTGAGCGTTTTTTACAGTACGTTTCGCTGGATACCCAATCTAAACCGGGTGTCCGCCAGGTGCCAAGCACCGAAGGCCAGTGGAAGTTATTAAACCTGCTCAAAGAGCAGCTTGAGGCCATGGGGCTGGTCAATGTCACCCTGAGCGAAAAAGGCACTGTGATGGGAACGCTGCCTGCCAATGTCCCCGGCGATATTCCGGCGATTGGCTTTATCTCCCATGTCGACACCTCTCCGGATTTTAGCGGTAAACATGTTAATCCGCAGATTGTGGAAAACTACCGTGGCGGTGACATTGCGCTGGGAATAGGTGACGAAGTGCTTTCGCCGGTGATGTTCCCGGTGCTGCACCAGCTGCTTAGGCAGACGCTGATCACCACGGATGGCAAAACGCTGCTGGGGGCGGATGACAAAGCGGGTATCGCGGAGATCATGACGGCACTGGCGGTGCTGAAAGGAAAAAATATTCCGCACGGTGATATCCGTGTGGCCTTTACGCCGGATGAAGAGGTGGGCAAGGGGGCGAAACATTTTGATGTCGAGGCCTTTAACGCGCAGTGGGCCTATACCGTGGACGGCGGTGGCGTGGGCGAACTGGAATTTGAAAACTTCAATGCCGCGTCCGTGACCATCAAAATTGTGGGTAATAATGTGCATCCAGGCTCCGCCAAAGGCGTGATGGTGAATGCGCTGTCGCTGGCGTCCCGTATTCATGCGGAAGTCCCGGCGAATGAGAGCCCGGAGCAGACCGAAGGTTATGAAGGTTTTTATCACCTGACCAGCATCAAAGGCACGGTGGACAGCGCGCAGATGCACTACATCGTGCGTGACTTTGACCGTAAAGCGTTCGAAGCACGCAAGCGTAAGATGATGGAAATCGCGAAGAAGGTGGGTAAGGGGCTACACCCGGACTGCTATATTGAGCTGATTATTGAAGACAGCTACTACAATATGCGCGAGAAGGTTATGGAGCATCCGCATATCCTGGATATCGCCCAGCAGGCCATGCGCGACTGCGATATTGAACCGGTGCTGAAGCCGATTCGCGGCGGCACCGACGGTTCGCAACTGTCCTTCATGGGATTGCCGTGCCCGAATCTCTTTACCGGGGGATACAACTATCATGGTAAGCATGAGTTTGTGACGCTGGAAGGAATGGAGAAAGCGGTGAAGGTGATTGTGCGGATTGCGGAGTTAACCGCGAAGCGTTAGCCACATTAAGCCGGGTGGCGGCTTCGCCTTACCCGGCCTACATTCGGATCGTAGGCCCGGTAAGCGCAGCGCCACCGGGCATAAAGGCAAGGAGTGCCCATGTCAAACTACCGTCGCCATTACGTCCCCGGCGGCACCTGGTTTTTTACCGTTAACCTGCAAAACCGACAGAGCGATTTACTTACCCGCCATATTGATATCCTCCGCCAGGCCACCTCATCGGTGAAACGATCAAAGCCCTTTACGATTAATGGCTGGGTGATCCTTCCTGAACATATGCACTGTATCTGGACCTTGCCGGAAGGTGACAGCGATTTTTCCGGGCGCTGGCGTGACATCAAAAAAACGTTCTCACGAAACATTGAAATGCGCCACATCTGGCAGGCACGTTTCTGGGAACATACCATCCGCAACGACAATGATTACCGCCGACATATGGATTACATCTACCTCAACCCGGTGAAACATGGGTACGTTGGTAAGGTTGTCGACTGGCCGTTTTCAACGTTTCATCGGGATGTACGGGAAGGGTTGTATCCGGCGGATTGGGCCGCGGAGAATGTGGATTTTGCGGCGGGGGAGTGGAAGTAAAAACGCCGGGTAAGCGCAGCGCCACCCGGCAATACATTACAACTCAGTCCTCAAAGAACCAATACCCGCTGTTGACCAGCGCGGCAAGCATGGCGAGGAAAGAGGGATCTTCCAGGGCGTCGCCAAAGGTATCGGCAGTCAGTACCAGATGGCTGGCGATGGCTTCCAGCGCCGGGCGATGCGGAGAATCCAGCTTCTCGCCGTTGACGAAGACATCTTCACCGATGCGCAGCACGCGTAACCCACCCAGGCGAACCAGCTTGTCACCCTGCTGCAGCGCATCATAAATCTCGTCGGCCTGGTACGGCGGCTCCGGAGGCGCCACATCCAGCTCGTGACGTGACTGGCTGATAAACTCACCAAACCACTGTCTGAAATGTTCCGGCTCGTTGATCAGATCCAGCATCATGCCGCGCAGCTTATCCAGTTCTGCTGGCAGAATGTCTGCCGGATGCTCGCGGGAAGGCACATCCGGATCGCTGTAGCGATGGCTGCCCAGCTCGCGTTGCAGAACGTAATCGGCAAAACCGCTGATCATCTCACGACCACTTGGCGCGCGGAATCCGACAGAATAATTGAGGGAGTTTTCCAGCGAGTAGCCTTCATGCGGGAATCCAGGCGGAATATAAAGAATATCTCCCGGCTCCAGCTCTTCGTCGATGATCCCGTCAAACGGATCCACCTGAAGCAGGTCAGGATGCGGGCAGTGCTGTTTCATCGGCACTTTTTCACCCACGCGCCAGCGGCGGCGGCCGGTCCCCTGAATGATAAACACATCGTACTGATCCAGATGCGGGCCAACGCCGCCCCCTGGCACGGAGAAGGAGATCATCAGATCGTCCATTCGCCAGTCGGGCAGGGCGCGGAACGGGCGCATTAAGGCTGCCGTCGGCTCGTGCCAGTGGTTGACCGCCTGCACCAGTAATGACCAGTTATTTTCACCGAGGTGATCGTAGCTTTCGAAAGGACCATGGCTGACCTGCCATTTTCCATCCTGGTGGCTCACCAGGCGGCTGTCGACTTCGTTTTCCATGGCCAGGCCAGCCAGTTCATCAGGCGAGATAGGGTCGACAAAATTGCTGAACCCGCGCTTAAGAACTACCGGGCGTTTCTGCCAGTAGCGTTCAATAAACTCGGGCCAGTTCAGTGCTAAGTGATAATCCATATTTTTTTATTCCGCAGGCTCTTACTGAGTCGGATTATAACGGAAGCGCAGAAGCCTGGGTGCGAGATCCGCGCATTTTTCACATAACGGGCTAACTATCGTTCGATGTGGGCTGCTGACGGCCAAAAATCACTTCCATTCTGGCACCGCCAAGTAAACTTTCACCGGTTTCGATTTTGCCGTCGTACTGGTCGACAATCTCGCGTGCGACGGACAACCCCACCCCCTGACCGGGACGCAATGTATCCGCACGCTGACCGCGATCAAATACCACGTCACGTTTGTTTCGCGGGATCCCCGGGCCATCGTCCTCAACAATGATGTGCAGCTCGTTGTCCGTCTGACGGGCGGAAACCTCCACGAACTCCAGACAATATTTACAGGCGTTATCGAGCAGGTTACCCATCACCTCCATGAAATCATTCTTTTCGCCGACGAAACTGATTTCAGGAGAGATATCGAGACTGATGTTCACCCCTTTACGCTGATACACCTTATTCAGCGCAGAGGTCAGGTTATCCAGCAGTGGTGCCACGGGGTGCAGCTCCCGGCTCAGCAGGGCGCTGCCGGAACGCATGCTGGCGCGATGAAGATAGTAGCCAATTTGCTGCGAAATACGACTGATCTGCTCAAGCATCACCGGCTCGGCATCATCGACGCTCATTCTGGAGCTGCGCATGGATCGCAGGGTGCTTTGCATGACGGCCAGCGGGGTCTTCAGGCTGTGAGTGAGGTCAGTCAACGTGGTGCGGTATTTATCGTAGCGCTCGCGTTCACTTTTCAGCAGGCGGTTAAGGTTACGCACCAGACTTGTTAGCTCACGCGTTGTCTCAGGATTAAGCTTCTCGCGATGATGCTCCTCCAGCTCGCGAACCTCTTTCGCCAGCGATTCAATCGGGCGCAAACTCCACCAGGCAGCAATCCACAGCAGCGGTATGACCAGCAGCAGATTGGCAGCCAGCACGTAGACGAACCAGCCCCAGACCCGATAAGAGCGTTTAAGCTCGACGGGGATGGTATCCACCACTACGATGGTCAGCTGCGGCATGTCAGGCGTGGCGGGATAGAGATTGATGGCGACGGAGTGGGTCATTTCTGTTTCGGCGTCATCGGCGCGGATCTCATTCAGCTTTTTTTGCAGAGAGCGATCTTCGCGCAGCAGGCTGCTGGTGGTATTCAGATCGGCTTCAATTTCATGAAATCCGTTGGTTTTCAGCCATTCCGGGCGGATGCTTTTCACCAGCCAGGGAACATCACGCTGTGCCCACAGCAGTTTCCCTTTTTCATTGTAAATCAGCGCCAGCGTGGGACTCTGCTGGTTAAGATTCTCCGGCATTTCAACGCTGATCTGGTTGTTTTCCCACTTTGCGAGGGTATAAAACAGGTTGCTCTCACCGCGCAGCAGACGAAAGGTCGTTTTATCAAAACTGACGCTGTAACCAACCAGCGCCACCATGCCGTAAGAAAGCGACAGCACCAGCACAACGGCGGCTGTAGCCAGCAAAAAGCGAACCCGCAGTGAAAGGGGCATAATATGCCGCATTAGTCGTTTCATTTAGCGTAATTCGAACAGGTAGCCCTGACCGCGCACGGTTGTGATCACATCATGCGGATACTGCGCCTGAATCTTCTTACGCAAACGGCCCATCAGCACATCAATGGTGTGACTCTCACGCAGTTCGGCATCCGGGTAAAGCTGGAGCATTAAGGAGTCTTTGCTCACCACTTTACCGTTGTTACGGATTAGCGTTTCCATGATGGTGTATTCGAAGGCCGTCAGTTTGATGACTTCATTGTTGATTGAGAATTCCCGACGGGAGAGATCCACCTGGAAAGGTGGAAGGGAAATCACCTGGGAGGCGAGCCCGCTGTTGCGGCGTAACAGGGCCTGCATGCGTGCCGCCACTTCTTCAATATGAAACGGTTTGGTGACGTAATCATCGGCACCGGCACTGAGCACTTCCACTTTGTCCTGCCAGCCTTCACGCGCGGTCAGCACCAGGACAGGAAGGGAGACATCGTGGCTGCGCCAGCGGCGAATCAATGACAGTCCGTCTTCGTCAGGTAACCCGAGATCAACGATGGCGATATCCGGCAGGTGTTCATTGAGATAATAATCGGCTTCTTTTGCATCTTCCGCATCATCCACCTGATGTCCCATCTCCTGAAGCTGAACCTTCAGGTGATGACGTAGCAATGCGTTATCCTCAACAACCAGTACGCGCATCATCTTTCTCCCAGAATTAATAGTATGAATAGTTTAACGCTGATTATGTTGTTGTGGGGATAAACATTGAGTAAACCGGGGAAAAAGCAGCCCCCTTTTCGGGCGAAAAGGGGGCGGGGGAGATTACTTCAGCTCGTCGACCATGGTGATGGCGCGGCCAATGTAATTCGCTGGTGTCATCTCTTTCAGGCGGGTTTTCTCCGCTTCCGGCAATGCGAGGCTATCGATAAACTGTTTCATACCTTCCGCATCGACACGTTTACCGCGGGTCAGCTCTTTCAGTTTTTCATACGGTTTTTCGATGCCGTAACGACGCATTACGGTCTGGATCGGTTCGGCCAGCACTTCCCAGTTGTGGTCGAGCTCGTCCAGCAGACGATCGCGGTTCACTTCCAGCTTGCTCACCCCTTTCAGGGTGGACTGATAGGCGATCAGCGCATAGCCAATCCCCACGCCCAGGTTACGCAGCACGGTGGAGTCGGTCAGGTCGCGCTGCCAGCGGGAAACCGGCAGTTTGCTCGCCATATGCTGCAACACGGCGTTGGCCAGACCCAGGTTGCCTTCGGAGTTTTCGAAGTCAATCGGGTTCACTTTGTGCGGCATGGTTGAAGAGCCGATTTCACCGGCGATGGTCTTCTGCTTGAAGTGGTTCAGCGCGATATAACCCCACACGTCACGGTCGAAGTCGATCAGAATGGTGTTGAAGCGGGCGATACAGTCGAACAGCTCGGCGATATAGTCGTGCGGCTCAATCTGAGTGGTGTACGGGTTCCACTGAATTCCCAGGGAGGTCACGAACTCTTCACTGAACTGATGCCAGTCCACTTCCGGGTAAGCGGCGATATGGGCGTTGTAGTTACCTACCGCGCCATTGATTTTACCGAGGATCTCAATCTGTTCCAGCTGACGATACTGACGCTCCATACGGTATGCCACGTTAGCCATCTCTTTACCCATCGTGGATGGCGTAGCGGGCTGACCGTGGGTACGGGAGAGCAGAGGAATGTCGCGGTATTCCACGGACAACGCTTTCACCGCGTCAATGATTTTACGCCAGTAAGGCAGAACCACGTCTTTGCGCGCGGTAGAGAGCATCAATGCGTGAGACAGGTTATTGATGTCTTCAGAAGTACAGGCGAAGTGAATGAATTCAGACACCGCGTGCAGCGCCGGAACGCTTGCCACTTTCTCTTTCAGGAAGTACTCAACCGCCTTTACGTCGTGGTTGGTGGTACGTTCAATGGTCTTGATGCGTGCAGCATCTTCTTCATTGAAGTCAGCAACGATTTTATCAAGGTAATCGTTTGCCTGGGCGTCAAAAGCAGGAACTTCCTTGATTGCTGCCTGGGCGGCCAGCTTTTGCAGCCAGCGTACTTCAACCTGAACACGGAACTTCAGCAGGCCATATTCGCTGAAGATCCCGCGCAGCGCGCTGACTTTATCGCCGTAGCGTCCATCGACAGGGGATACGGCGGTCAGTGAGGATAATTCCATAATTCGCAACTCCGGGAGGTTAACAATGAGCAAGAATTTGTTTTGCCTGAGTCGTCAGGCGATTACGAGAAAACATTAACTGCAGGCGGCCACCGCCAACCTGATGCCACAGCACGGCGGCACGGATACCGGCCAGCAGCGAGGCGCGTACTTTTGCCTGGACCTGCGGGCTTTGCAGTACGGCAGGTGAACCGGTGACCTGGATACGCGGGCCCAGCGGACTGATAACATCAACATAAATACCGGCCATGGCGCTCAACAGCGTTTCAGACTGCAGATCAAAATGGTCGAGCTGACGCTGCAAGCCGGCAATGCGGTCACCCAGCGTATTCAGCGCGCCTTTCGCTGCGCTGAGTTTACGTTCCAGCACCATCAGGCTTAACGTATAACGGGTAAGCTCCGCGTTTAATCCCTGACGGCTGCTGGCATTAAGCACGCCAAGCAAGGTTTCAAGACCGAGACGAAGATTGGTTTCGCTGCCACCGAAGACACCCAGGGTTGAACCGGGGTTGAGATTGATAACGCTGTTGAGCGAAACGTGCAGCGCGTCGGCGTCACAATGACCCTGATGCGCCAGCTGTTGCACCAGACGGGCTGACTGGCAAATTCCTGCCAGTGCCAGGGTGATGTCATAATAGTTCTTCGCCACACGTTCTCCTTTATGTGTGCTATCGGGTTAAACGGCCGGCAGCGGCAGGCGCTGTTCTATGATCCCACCACCCAGGCAGATATCACCGCTGTAGAAGACGGCGGACTGGCCCGGCGTGACGGCTGCAACTGGCTCGTCAAAACGCACGTCAATGCGATCGTCATCCAGCGCGGTAATGGTGCAGGGGATATCCGTCTGACGGTAGCGTGTTTTTACCGTGCAGCGCAGGGTACCTTTGAGCGGTTCACGGTCGACCCAGTGCAACTGTTGCGCGATCAGGCCAACGGACATCAGACGCGGATGGTCGTGCCCCTGAGCGACGATCAGAATATTGTTTTCGACATCTTTGTCGACCACGTACCACGGATCTTCGCTACCGTCTTTGGTACCGCCGATACCCAGGCCTTTACGCTGGCCGAGGGTGTGGTACATCAACCCCTGATGCTGGCCAATTTCGTCGCCATCGACGGTGACAATTTTGCCCGGCTGCGCAGGCAGGTAGCGACCAAGGAAATCGCGGAATTTGCGCTCGCCAATAAAGCAGATACCGGTGGAGTCTTTTTTCTTCGCGGTGATCAGATCCAGCTCTTCAGCGATTTTACGGACTTCTGGCTTTTCCAGCTCGCCAACCGGGAACAGGCTTTGTGCAATCTGTTCATGGCTTAGCGTATAAAGGAAATAGCTCTGATCTTTATTACCGTCCAGACCGCGCAGCAGCTGGCTTTTGCCGTTCACATCGGCGCGACGCACGTAGTGACCGGTCGCAATATAGTCTGCGCCCAGATCTTCCGCCGCGAATTCGAGGAAGGCTTTAAATTTGATCTCTTTGTTGCACAGAATATCCGGGTTTGGGGTACGGCCCGCTTTGTACTCTTCCAGGAAAAGCTCAAACACGTTATCCCAGTATTCTGCGGCAAAGTTAACGGTGTGCAGTTCAATGCCGAGCTTGTCGCACACAGCCTGCGCATCGGCGAGATCCGCAGCGGCAGTGCAATATTCCTCGCCATCATCTTCCTCCCAGTTCTTCATGAACAGGCCCTCCACCTTATAGCCCTGTTGTTGCAACAGGTAGGCGGAAACGGAGGAATCGACACCGCCGGACATGCCGACGATCACTTTTTTCTGGCTGTTATCTGACATGGAATACTCACGACATTGAACTTCAAGGCGGCGTATTCTATCACGCCCCCCCACCATTGACACCCTCTGTAAACGGCCAGTTAAATTCTGCGATGACCTCCAGCGGCAAGCGTGCGCCTGACTGCCAGCAGCGAATGCTTTCGGCAACCAGCGGCGAGCGCAGGTTTGGCGCGTTCAGGATCTCGTCGGCGGTGACCCACAGGCAGCGATCGATATCGTCGTCGTGCGGCTCAGTGGCGCACGTTTCGCTAAGCTCGACGGCAAATAAAAAACGCAGGAAGGGCGTTTTATCAGGCGCAATCCACTGATGCATACGAATGAAGTGCTGAGGCTCCGCGCGGATGCCCGTCTCTTCCCAGAGTTCACGTTTTGCGGCCTGTAATAAGGTTTCATTGGCTTCCAGATGCCCGGCTGGCTGATTCCACAGCGCTTTGCCGTTAATGCTCTCTTCTACAACCAGGAATTTCCCCTGCGCGTGAACCACACAGGCGACCGTGACATGAGGTTTAAACATATTGACTCCTTAAGGGGCAACGTCCCGCCATTCACCGTTAGCCAGGGAATCCAGGGTGTAACTGCCCATGGCATAGCGAATCAGGCGCAGGGTAGGGAAGCCCACGTGGGCGGTCATGCGCCGAACCTGACGGTTGCGGCCTTCATAAAGGGTGATTTTGAGCCAGCTGGTGGGAATAGATTTGCGCTCGCGAATGGGCGGGTTGCGCGGCCACAGCCACTCCGGTTCATTCACACGTTCAATACCTGCGGGCAGGGTGGGGCCATCGTTTAACGTCACGCCGTTGCGGAGTGCGGCGAGCGCCTCTTCATCCGGCTCACCTTCCACCTGCACAAAGTAAATTTTGCCGGTGCGTTTTCCGGGCTGCGTGAGTTTTGCCTGTAGGGCTCCGTCGTTGGTTAAGACCAGCAGACCTTCGCTATCGCGGTCCAGACGACCCGCGGCATAAACGCCCTGAACAGGAATGTAATCCTTTAACGTGCTGCGCCCGGCTTCGTCGGTAAACTGCGGCAACACATCGTAGGGTTTATTGAACAAAATAACCCGCTTTGGCTGGCTTTCTTGCGGTCTTCTGGCGGCTTGTCGTGAGCTGAATCGCTCAACCCGGTGTTTTGTAAAAGAAGTTTTCTTCATGGTATTTTCAGGCGTTATCAATTGCCGCATTATAGCCTAATAACGAAGACCTTTCATGGCGCAGGACAATCAGGTACTATCGAAGGGCTCATTACAATTTATTAACATAAGATCAGTAACAACCAGAAGCGCTCGAAGGAGAGGTTAATGGAAAGCAAAGTAGTTGTTCCGGCGGAAGGTAAAAAGATCACCCTGCAAAACGGCAAGATTAACGTTCCTCACAATCCGATCATTCCATTCATCGAAGGTGATGGTATCGGTGTAGACGTTACCCCGGCAATGCTGAAAGTGGTTGATGCCGCTGTTGAGAAAGCCTACAAAGGCGAGCGTAAAATTTCCTGGATGGAAATTTACACCGGTGAAAAATCTACTCAAGTTTATGGCCAGGACGTTTGGCTGCCAGCAGAAACGCTGGACCTGATCCGCGACTACCGCGTTGCTATCAAAGGCCCACTGACAACGCCAGTTGGTGGCGGTATCCGTTCCCTGAACGTGGCACTGCGTCAGGAGCTGGACCTGTACGTGTGTCTGCGTCCGGTTCGTTACTATCAGGGCACCCCAAGCCCGGTTAAGCACCCTGAGCTGACCGATATGGTTATCTTCCGCGAAAACTCAGAAGACATCTACGCGGGTATCGAATGGAAAGCTGACTCTGCTGACGCAGAAAAAGTGATTAAATTCCTGCGCGAAGAGATGGGCGTGAAGAAAATTCGCTTCCCTGAGCATTGCGGTATCGGCATCAAGCCGTGCTCCGAAGAAGGGACCAAACGTCTGGTGCGCGCGGCAATTGAATACGCGATCACCAACGACCGTGACTCTGTGACCCTGGTTCACAAAGGCAACATCATGAAGTTCACCGAAGGCGCGTTCAAAGACTGGGGTTACCAGTTGGCGCAAGAAGAGTTCGGCGGTGAGCTGATCGACGGCGGCCCATGGCAGAAGATCAAGAACCCGAACACCGGCAAAGAGATCATCATTAAAGATGTTATCGCCGATGCGTTCCTGCAGCAGATCCTGCTGCGTCCAGCGGAATACGACGTGATCGCCTGTATGAACCTGAACGGTGACTACATCTCCGACGCCCTGGCTGCACAGGTTGGCGGTATCGGTATCGCCCCAGGCGCGAACATCGGTGACGAATGCGCCCTGTTCGAAGCAACCCACGGTACTGCACCAAAATACGCAGGCCAGGACAAAGTGAACCCAGGCTCTATCATCCTGTCCGCAGAGATGATGCTGCGTCATATGGAATGGTTCGAAGCCGCAGACCTGATCGTCAAAGGTATGGAAGGCGCGATTAACGCGAAAACCGTAACCTATGACTTCGAACGTCTGATGGAAGGCGCTAAACTGCTGAAATGTTCAGAGTTTGGTGACGCGATTATCGCGAATATGTAATCTATTAGCTGGGTTATACAACAACGGGAGCCGATTGGTTCCCGTTTTTATTATTATTTTTCGGATGGTTATCAATAGCTTATCAAAACCCTTTCTTAAGCAGATGTTATTTCCAGTTCTCTCTGTATCTGCCACAACAATTTACGGTAGGGTATATTCTCTACTGTAAATATATCAACTGTATGCGCATTTTACTTCCTCATGTATCAAAAATAAACAATCCCGAATTTCATTTCCTTAAAATACTTTATCCAGGAATGACTGGTTCGTGTCAGTAGCCTTAGTCAATATATAAAAATAAACATTTTGTTGTGCAATTAAAACTTTTGCATGTGTATTTATATGCTGGTAACACAATTTTATCTCTGTATATTTAAGAGAAATTATTGGAGGAACTATGCATAAATTTAATCTAGCAGCTGCTTTTGTTTTTTTTGGAGCTTTTACCATGCCAGTATTTGCCAGTAATTCAATGTCTATAAATTATGCTGCAGGCAAAGAGAGTGGGGCCGAAAAGATGCATGGCATGAATGTGATATTTAAACACGATATGGGTAATTTTGCACTGGTCGCATCAGGTACTTATATACAGAATACCAGCGGTTCCGGGAACTCTTATTTGAAAAACAAATACGCATCAATTATGCCGGGGCTCGCTATTAATATCACACAAGATATAAATTTTTATGGACTTGCAGGTATTTCTTGTGGTTCAAAAATGAAACCTGATCAAAGTCATGAGATTTATGGGGCAGCTTTTGGTACTGGTTTGTTTTACAATTTAACAAACAATATTCAATTAAATACAGGATATGAATTGGGTCTTGTTGATAACAAAGAAATAGATACTTTCATCATTGGGATAGGATATTTGTTCTGACTTTCAAGGTGAATGAAATGATATCAAAAAAAATAATAAGAATATATGTTATTACTGATAACTATTTTTTATATTACGGCATCAGGGAACTCATTTACGATTCTAAAGTATTTGAATCTTACACATATAACGTTGAGCAAACCGCTAAGCTTCCAGCTCTTATTTTTTATCATAAGTATCATACTCAAGATATCATCATTACAGATAATTTCTTACATTGTTACGCAGTTTCAAAATATAGACCGGAAAAAACGTTAATTTTGCCATGTAATTATGATTTGGATAAATATATAGAGTGTTTTAATGATTTAACAAATCAAGATTATTTTCACAATGCACTTTATTTTAAAAAGTTATCATCGAAAGAGACCCTGCTGTTAACTTTATTTTCTGAGGGAGCAACAGATGACAAAATTGCTATTATGCTTAACATAACAAAAAAGACAATCAGCTCTCATAGGCGTAATATTTTGCAAAAATTAAACCTGAAGAATAGGCATGAATTGTATATGTATGCTTTGGCAACAAAAGAAGGGTTGTATGAACACGTATAACATAATATCTATTTTAACGATAATGGTATTGATTCCATTTTCAATTTATTGTTTTTATGCTAATTATCGCATCAATGAAAACAAAAGAATTGCATCAGAAACAACACCATTATGGCGAAAGATATTTCTGCCTCCTAAATGATTAATATTTTAATGGTAAGTTTTTGATGTTTAGAAGCTTTCCTCTGTGAATGTTAATATATCCACCATCATTCAAATCTTTTAAAACTTTATTTAAGGAACTACGAGAAATTGAGCTTCTGGACAAAATGAACTTGAATACTGAAATTTGAGATCTTTCATTCTCTGGTAATTCCCATATGGCTTCTAAATTGTTTTTTATAATATCGTAGGCATTTTTTGATGAAAATCTCTGGTCTCTTTTGAAAAAGTTTAAAGTGATTTCACAAGTCATTAAGAAAAAATGTTTCCACAAGTTATTACTATCAGCCAAACAATCCAATTCCACAGTTGAAATTGCTGTGAAAGTTGCATCCGTTGAAGCTCGAAAGTAATGGTAATCATCCTTTTCGAACATAAAGATTATCCCTAGAATATAAGGCGCATATACAGTGAAAATTAAAATATCGTCTGCTTTTCTATAAATGTCTACTCTACCTTCAGTGAGAAAGTATACATGTGGTTTATTATTAAGCATGAAGTTTATTCGTTGTCCATTTGACGCATAAATGCGCATAAACTTGTTAGATCCTTCAACAATCTCTAAGATATGGTTAAACATGGTGTGAAGCCTCAGCTACTATTTTCATTCTTAAAGTTTGATGTTAGGTAATCATATAACCTTTTTAGAAGATGGCAAGTTTAAATTTAAATATATGTTTGTGTAATTATACATAATTTAATTTTTATAGGCCAGATCATCAAAAGTAAGTGCTGAGTTCTTAAGATTTTATCAACCTATCATTGTTAATAGTCGATTCGAAGATGGCTTTATGTTATTTGAGCGTGATTTTTAGAGTTAATCATTTATATGGAAATTTATTTCTATATAGGAATGATATACGACTATTTACTTTTTATCGGTATTGCGCAAAACAACTCATTAATTCTATATGGATTGATGCTTGGCACTTAAAAAATCATCTCTTTTTTAAGTTGGGCTGAGTATTAACACGGGGACTCGATATGTTGTTTCTATTGTTATGCATAGCTTTATTGATACTAATAGTAGCTGTTTTTTATTTTATTCGGTTGAATAAAAAAAGTATGGATGTAACTCAATTTATAGATTTGCTTTATAAAGATGATGAAGAGAAATGAATATTTAAATGAGGTTGAGTAAGTGTTAAGCAAAACTCAAAAAAATTTCTTGTGGATGATTGCAGAAAAAACAATCGGCGTAGTGGGCCTTTTCTTTATAAATGCTTTGGTGGCTAAATACCTGGGGCCTGTGGTAATTGGGCAAATAGCAATTGCAACTGCCATTTTTCAAATTGTTCAGGTTGTAGGGGTGTTTGGCAGCGATAGTATATTCTATAAAAGGATAAGCACAAACTTGATTGGCGGCATACAATTAATGATGCCTGTATTTGTGTTGAGAAGTATAATATTTATCTTTTTGGCAAGTATTTGCATAATTTTTTTAAATATGAGAATGGATTTAACAGGTATGACATTAGTGCTGTCAATCTGTTTGGCGTATTATTTTTATACTATTGATACTTACACAATTTTTAACGAGTCACTACTGAACTCAAGAATTAATGCTATTGCAAACGTAGTTGGCCTTATTTTCGGCTTAGTAGCCAGGGCATTAATGGTTAGATATCAAGTGCCGATTATCTATTTTGGATTGCCTCTAATAATAATAAGTGCCATTCCTTATTTTCTAAAATCATATGTATTTAGAAAACAATATAAAAGGATGGTAACAATTAAGTATAGTGTACTAAAAAAAAGATTATTCCATCTGAGTTATGCGGGAAGCATTCTTGTTATTCCTTCAATCATTTCATCAATCTATCCAAGGTTGAATGTGCTTATAATCTCTTTTTTATATGGTAATCATGATGTCGGTATTTATTCAGTTTCTCAAAGCATTGCAACGAGTTGGAGTTTCATTTTATTATCGTTGTTGACGTCTTGTCTTCCATCTGTATTTCGAGAGAAAAATAATCAAAAAATAATTAAATTAGGTGCCAGGTTACATTTAAATATCATTTTGTTGTCGATTCCGGTAATGTTGGTGATTACATTTTTAGTAAACTTCGCAATTCTCTATCTATACGGGGAATCCTATAAGGAGTCAATAACACCCTGCATTTTGTTATGTTTCTCAACATTATTGTCTACACTTGGTATGGCTTCATCAAAAATAATAATTAAGTTTTCTGGGTATAGGTTTTTATTATGGAAGACTATATTTATATTGGTTTTAAGTCTGGTGCTTTCTTATTCCTTTTCTATCAGGTTCGGATTGATTGGTGCTGCATCAGCGGTTATCATTACTGAAGTTTTTTCTCTGACAGTTATTAACTATTTGTTTATGCAGGGATTTATATTATCAGTCCACATCGAGATGTTTAAAATTATTTATGTGTATTTTCGGAGGTTATTTGGAATGAAAAAATCAGATGGAAGCTAAAAAAAGGCAGCCTCAAAACTGAGCTAAATAAAAAATGCTTCTAAGATTTATTCTTAATGGCGCGCTGTTTAATGACAAATAAAAGCGTCCTCGAAATACATGAAACAGACTCATTTCATAGGTTTCAGGACGCTTTACAGTGAGTAATGGTCAGATGAAACGAGCGTTCTCCGCCCATTTTTTTGGGAATCCCAGCGCGCATAACGCCGGCTCAATACTCATTACTTCGGCATCTGCAATGTTATGAATTATAAAGGGGTCATCCTGAAGAAAGTTATGAATATTGCTGATGTTATCCCCCTGAAAAAGAATGAAGCCGCCAGCACCATTGCTGAGCGGGCCGGCAAAAAGAATCACTCCTTCATCAAACCCCCTCAGCAGCCATTGTTTATGTGCGTCAAGATGATCAGAAATCGCATCAGGTTGTGTCAGGTAAGTCAGCGTGACGGCGTGCAACATGGTTTATTCCTTAGCGGCAGAAACGGTATTAATGGCTTGTGGTATTAAAGAGAAAGCACGGGATAGTTCTCTGAGCTTTACTTCCTCCCCTTTAGATGCGCCTTCAGCCCGGACAAACACAACATTTGAAATGCCCAGGAAGCCCAGAAACTTACGCAGAAATTGCTCCTGAAAGTCCATTTCTTCAAATGCCGTACCGGCATAAAAACCACCCCTGGCTGAGGCTATGATGACTCTTTTTTCCCCCGCAAGACCAACAGGGCCTGTTGGGGTGTAGCTGAAGGTTTTCCCTGGCTGCGCGATTCTGTCCATCCAGGCTTTTAATTGGCTGGGAACAGAAAAGTTGTACATTGGCGCTCCGATAACAATCACGTCGCTTTCAAGAAACTCAGAGACCAGAGCATTTGATAATTCTCGCTCAGAGTCCAGACGCGTTATAGTTGCGGGTCGTCCGGTAACAGGCCTGAATTCTGCAGCGATTTCCCCGGTGAGATGGCTGATTTCGTCTTTTACAAGATCCCGGTAAGTCAGTTGATTCCCCTGACTGGTTGCCATCAGTTGTTTCACTGTTTCAGCCGACAACTGTCGGGTTACTGAAAATTCATAATTGATACTTGAATCAAGATGGAGAATTTTCATTGCATATCGTCCTGTTGTGTAAGGGTCAGTGAATACTCTGCGCAGCATTTACAATCAGTGCTGCAACCTCTTTGGGATGAGAAATCATGGATAGATGATCTGAGTGAATTCGTGTGATATGTGCGCCTGCTTCACGGGCAAAATTTGCCTGTACTAACGGGTTCAGCGCGTTATCGTTTTCTGTGATGAGATACCAGGAGGGTTTCTCTCTCCAGGCTGCCGCGTTCACTTTTTCGTTAAAAGCGGCAGCGGCGATAGGCTGTTGCACCGCAGAAATCAGAAGGCTCTGTTTCATGCTTAGCTCATTAGCCATAACCTGATGAAACAACTGTGGCTTATCAAGCCAGATGAGGCCGTTTTTATCGGCTTCCATACCTTTCATGGGGGCATTGAAGTGCGCAAGTGCGTCAGAAACAGACTGATTGCTGTCCGGAACAAGGGCGGACAAATAGACGAGCCCCTTTACGTTATTCGCATTACCAGCCTGGGTGATCACCGCCCCTGCCCATGAATGGCCAACGAGCAGTACGTTACCATTTTGACGCTCAAGTACACGCTCTGTTGCAGCCACATCCTCTCGTAAGGATGTCAGGGGATTCTGAACAGCAGTAACGTGGTAGCCCCGGTCCTGCAGGAGAGCGATGACGGCTGACCAGTTCGATCCGTCAGCAAAGGCACCGTGAACCAGCACGATATTTTTTACACCCGAATCCTGTGCCATAAGCGGCGGGTTGCTCATAAATAAAAGACACAAAGCAAATACTCCTTTTCGCAGCGCGACCGACATTAAATTTTGCTTACGCATAACTGTATTTCCCGTATTTCTCAGTTTCAGGCAGTGTAATCATGCTGACAGGGGGTATGAAGTGTCATTAATGACAGGTAACATGCGAAATAAGACATTCTTCGGCACTGGGGTTAAAATGCGAGTTGCGTTACTTGCGCTTCCGGGCAACATGCGTTCGGCGCTGGCAGGGCTGGCTGATATGTTTTGGCTGGCGAATCAGGTGATCAGGCTAAACCCTACAGTGAGCCCTGAACTATCCAGGGCTGATCCATTTTTTGACGTCAGGACGATTACCGCGGATGGGCAGCCCGTCAGGGACGTTCAGGGACGAATCATCGAAAGTGATGGCTCATTTAATGAACCTGACAACTTCGAGCTGATCATTGCCAGCGGTATGCAGTTGGATGAGCAAAGATTTCCGGCTGACAAAGCAGCTGTATCGAATGCGGCCGAGTGGTTGAAAGTTAAATATTCAGAGGGAAGCTGTATTGCCTCAGCATGTGCGGGCGGTTTTGTGCTGGGAGAGGCGGGTTTGCTCAACGGACGGGTCTGCACCACTACGTGGTGGTTATATCCAACTTTCGCTGAACGCTATCCACTTGCAAAACCCATATGGGGAAAAACCCTGGCAGAACAAGACAATGTGATAACCGCGGGCGGCCCGCTTTCATGGGTCGATCTGGTTATATACCTCGTACGCAATCATGCTGGTAATGAGCTGGCAAAATTGACAGCTGACATGGCCGTTGCTGACAGCCAGCCTTTGTCACAGCAAATTTATGCGCCCGCAGGTTTTCTCAACTCAAGACATCCTCTACTGACTAAAGCAGAGAGTCTGCTTCGTTATCAGAACCCTGCAATGACGGTAAAGCAACTTGCTGCAGCTCTGAATATGACGACCCGCACTCTGAACCGTAAAATGAAAACGCTCATCCAGGAAAGTCCGAAAGACTTCATTACGCGGGTTCGTATTGAAACTGCATCTGTGCTTCTTGAAAGCCCAGGAAAGACTATTTCACAGATCGCAAATATTTGCGGATATAGCGATGAAACTGCTTTCCGGCGCGCTTTTAGCGCCATGATGGGGATGTCCCCCGGAAGTTTCAGAAAGCGGCTTTTGACAACGAACCCTTCAAATTCTGGCTGCGAATGAGCGGCTATTGTTGGCTTATCAAGGGCGTGACTGAGCTGATGATTGGCTGACCATCCGTCAATATCATGTCGTCCTCTGAATATAAAAGTGTGGCGCGGACAGATTCACACTCGAAAGCGAATGTTGTGAAAGTTCAGTTTTTTTTCGGATTGTCCTGATGCTACTCGCAGTCAATAAGCCTGACGGTTGACGAATGGTTGGCTTGTTTGATTTTACCTACTGTTGGTGTGGAAAAGATATCCGGCATGACGTTAGCAGTCATAAATACTTTGGGAATGGACGCAACTGTTCGTATTATGTCCCTGAAAGATTTAATCAGGAGAAATTGATATGGAAGAGGTTATTTATGTTATCGATGATGATGATGCATATCGGTCGTTTGTTGTTCAGTTCTTAACAGCCGCGGGCTATCAGACGTTTGACTTCAGTAATGCCGAAGAATTTTTATCCTCTCCCATCGTTGATCATCCTTCATGCTTAATCCTTGAATTAAACCTTCCGCGTATGAATGGCTTTGACGTGATGGATGCACTCAAAGCGCGTGGATGCGCTATACCGGTACTCATTCTGACGAAGAGCGGCTCAATCCCTTCCTGCGTTCGGGCAATGAAAGCAGGCGCCCGGGATTTTTTGACCAAACCGGTCGAACCTGAACAACTTTTGCGCGTGGTGAATGAGGTATTGATCGACGCGACAAACCATTTTCTGGAACAGCAACGGTTATTTGAACTGTGCAAAAATTACCAAGCGTTGACGCGACGTGAGAAACAGATTTTTGAGCTGGCAATTAATGGCTTGCAAAATAAACAAATCGCATCGGAACTGGGCATAACAGAAATTACGGTGAAGGTACATCGACGCAGGGTGATGGATAAAATGCAGGTTCGTACGTTAGCGGATCTGGTACATGCTGCCGGCACGTTGCAAATCGGTAAATCCCGATGTCCACCCCGCAGGCTTTATTGATAACGCGGCGATCGTCACCGGACAGTTTATACCACCCTGACATTCATTCAGATTATTGTCCCCCTGGGGTGTTGAATTTTGCTACCCTATGAGAGGTAACGCCTCTCAACCGGGGCGGTCTACGATAATGGAATGAATTGATTATGAGTGAAAATGATACTATCCCAAAGAAGTCTACAAGCCAGATTAACAAAGCGGTATTCTTCACATCTGCTTTGTTAATTTTCCTTCTTGTCGCCTTTGCCGCAGTATTCCCGGATCTGGCCGACAAAAAATTCAAACTCCTGCAGCAACAGATATTCACCAATGCCAGCTGGTTCTACATTCTTGCTGTCGCCCTGATTTTACTGAGTGTTACTTTCCTCGGTCTTTCGCGTTACGGTGATATCAAACTGGGGCCGGATCATGCCCAGCCTGATTTCAGCTACCATTCCTGGTTTGCGATGCTGTTTTCGGCAGGGATGGGGATTGGCCTGATGTTCTTTGGCGTTGCCGAACCGGTAATGCATTACCTTTCTCCGCCCGTCGGCACCCCTGAAACCGTAGCCGCAGCGAAAGAAGCCATGCGCCTGACGTTCTTCCACTGGGGACTGCATGCATGGGCCATCTATGCCATAGTGGCGCTGATTCTGGCATTCTTCAGCTACCGTCACGGTTTGCCATTAACGCTGCGTTCCGCACTCTATCCCATCATCGGCGATCGCATCTATGGTCCTGTCGGCCATGCAGTCGATATTTTTGCGGTGATAGGGACGGTCTTTGGCGTTGCCACATCGCTGGGTTACGGTGTTTTGCAGGTTAATGCCGGTCTGAACCATCTTTTTGGGGTGCCCATCAATGAAACGGTGCAGGTCATTCTGATTGTGGTCATCACGGGGTTAGCGACGATTTCAGTGGTGTCCGGTCTGGACAAGGGAATACGTATCCTCTCTGAACTCAATCTGGGTCTGGCTGTTTTACTTCTGGCGCTTGTGCTGTGTCTTGGACCAACCGTACTTTTACTGAAATCTTTTGTCGAAAATACCGGCGGTTATCTTTCGGAATTAGTGAGTAAAACCTTTAACCTTTACGCCTACGAACCGAAATCAAGCAACTGGCTTGGTGGCTGGACGCTATTGTACTGGGGATGGTGGCTTTCCTGGTCGCCGTTTGTCGGTATGTTCATCGCGCGCGTATCCCGTGGCAGGACAATTCGTGAGTTTGTCACGGGCGTGCTGTTTGTTCCCGCAGGTTTTACCCTCATGTGGATGACGGTGTTTGGTAACAGCGCCATTTATCTCATCATGAATCAGGGAGCAACAGATCTGGCAAATACCGTCCAGCAGGATGTCGCGCTGGCCCTGTTTAATTTCCTTGAACATTTCCCGTTTTCCTCAGTGTTGTCATTTATTGCAATGGCGATGGTCATTGTCTTCTTTGTAACCTCGGCTGACTCCGGGGCGATGGTTGTGGATACGCTGGCATCGGGTGGCGTCGCTAACACGCCTGTATGGCAGCGAATTTTCTGGGCCTCGCTCATGGGGATTGTGGCCATTGCATTGCTGATTGCGGGTGGGCTGAGCGCGCTGCAAACCGTGACAATAGCGAGCGCATTACCGTTCTCCGTGATCTTATTGATCTCAATATACGGACTGTTAAAAGCCCTGCGTCGGGATTTGACCAAACGTGAAAGTCTGAGCATGGCGACGATTGCGCCGACTGCCGCACGTAACCCTATTCCGTGGCAGAGAAGGTTGCGCAATATTGCCTATCTGCCGAAACGTTCTCTGGTGAAACGGTTTATGGACGACGTTATCCAGCCTGCCATGACGTTGGTTCAGGAAGAACTGAACAAGCAGGGGACGTTGAGTCATATCAATGATGCGGCTGACGATCGTCTCCGGCTTGAAGTTGATTTAGGCAATGAGCTGAACTTTATTTATGAAGTGAGGCTACGTGGCTATAATTCGCCAACTTTTGCTCTTGCCGCTATGGATAATGACGAGCAACAGGCAGAGCAACACCGCTATTATCGCGCTGAAGTGTATCTGAAAGAGGGCGGTCAGAACTATGATGTGATGGGCTGGAATCAGGAACAGCTTATCAATGACATACTGGACCAGTACGAAAAACATCTGCACTTCCTGCATCTGGTTCGTTAATACCAAAATGCCGTCCGATGGGACGGCATTTATTTTGCCACTGACTGTGTGAGACAGCCTCATGTTAGCCACTGTACTTATCATTATTGTTGCGTTAATCCATCTCTATATTCTGGTGCTGGAGATGTTCCTGTGGAACACCAAAACCGGGCACAAGGCTTTCAATCTCACGCCCGATTTTGCGCGTGACACCCGCGTACTGGCTGCGAATCAAGGGCTGTATAACGGTTTTCTGGCGGCGGGTCTGCTCTGGGGACTCTGGCTCGGAGAGCGCGGTGTCCCTGTGACCGTCTTTTTCCTGAGCTGCGTGCTACTTGCCGGAATTTTTGGCGCAGCGACTGCCAGTCGAAAAATCCTCTATGTTCAGGCTATGCCGGCTCTCGCTGCCTTACTTGCGCTGCTTATCTAATACTTTGGTCAACGTAATGCGTCCGCTATACTCGGTGCATCACCCGCTAAATGACAGACGAGAGACTGTTTATGAACAACGATATTCCGCTTAAATATTATGACATCGTCGATGAGTATTCGACGGAAACCGCTGAGCCAGTCAGTGAGTCAGAGCATGACGCGCTGGCGTACTATTTCCAGCTGCTGCTGACGCGGTTAACGAACAACGAGGAAATCAGCGAGGAAGCCCAGCAGGAAATGGCCAGTGAGGCGGGGCTCCGCACGGCACGCATCGATGATATTGCGAATTTCCTTAATCAGTGGGGGAACGAGTAGCCCGCAAGGGCATTCTCATCGTAAGTTTCTTCGCCAGTTCACTGCGTGTCAGTGATTTTGAGAAGTACCACCCCTGGATCAGCGCGTCAGGATACCTGTCCGCAATAAAACGAAACTGGGTTTCACTTTCCACCCCTTCGAAAACGAGCGTTTTGTTGAGCCTGGCAAGCGCATCGCAAAAAATAGCAAAAATATTCTGCTTATAATGTTCATTGATACCGTCCACCAGCGACTTATCGATTTTGATTTCGTCATATTCCAGCAGAGAGAGTCGGTCCAGGTTTGAGTTTTTCACTCCGAAATCGTCTATCGATATTCTCACCCCAAGTTTTTTCAGCTCCAGACAAAACCCTTCAAGAATATCTGCACTGGATACCGCTTTTTCTGAAAGTTCCACTTTTATCAAAGACAGGGGGATGTGATTAAATGCACATTCACGACGTAACGTCTGGATAAACTGTCCATCTTCAATCTCCGTTCGCCCAACGTTCAGCGAAATCATCAGCTGATGTTTAATGGCAAGCGGTGCGATCTCAGACAGCGATTTTTCAATAATATTAATATAATACTGTCGGTACAGCCCAATTTTCTTAATTAAAGGAATAAACAGTTCCGGAGAAACATCGGTGCGATGATAATCGCGCCATCTCGACAGCACTTCTATCCCGACAATGCTTTTATCCTGGATACGTATAATCGGCTGGTAGTTAACGCTGATAGAATTGTTTTTTACCGCCTTAACCAGCGTTCGCTCCAGTGAGAAGCGATCTTCGTAAATGCGCATGAAAAACAACGAGATTGCTGTCCAGATAAAACACAGAATAGTCGTCAGAAGAATAAACACCACAATGGGGAGCGAAGCCAGGCCCGCATCGTAATGCTTCACCGTAACGCATATGTCCCATCGCGTGCTGCACTGCGTCAGGATCAGGGTAAAAAGCGCTGAATCTGGCCAGTGGTGTTTTATGACATCTGGCTTAACCGAGAAAAATGTTCGGTCGAAATCTTTCGTCGTGGTACTCAGCGCATAGTTTGCCGTAACCGGCGTGAATTTATCGTAGGCATAACGCGAGGTGAAAATAATCACATTATTATAGATTGCCGCGTTGCCAGTGAAAAAATCTTTTCTCGAAAACTGCGCTAACAGAAAGCCTCTTGGTGTTTTATGGAGTTCTGTCGGTAGAGGGACTGGAGTGGCGAGCTTACCCCAAAAGGCAGTACAGACGACTTGCCCATTTTCAACAAAACCGATATCGGAAAAATAGGGGCTGTCGAGTTTTAGCTTTCTGTAGCGATCAAGGCTGGTTTGATTGCAGCCTCGGGTTGTTACCTCTTTAAGGGCCAGCGCGATGCTTTCGGATAATCCTTCGGAATAGTGCAAAAGCGTCTGGGCGATCTCACGCTGTTTATCCTTCTGCTGGCTGATGATAACCGCATTCACCGCATACAGAGACAGAATGACCAGAATCGTTGATACGATAGCAACGGCAATGATTTTTTTCATTTTCCGGTTATCCTGTCAGCTCCCTGATGGGGTGAATCTTAACACAGCCGGGGCAGGGTACAAGCCTGGTACTCACGGGAGAGAGCGGCAGGCGCCAGGGGATCTCCGTAATAACCCTGACGCAAATTTTAGTGAAGCAAAATAATAACCGCTTCTTATTGTGCGCTTAAGTGCAATTTATTTTCCTCTTATCCTGACCTTTGTTACAGTGACACGAGTTGTCAGCCAGGGATGTCAGGCGTGATAAGGTGGAAAAGCTCGTGCATGTGAAAAATACTTTTTACACAACAACCATTACTGTCATCATTGTCTCGTTGATCATCTCGTTGTCGCTTGCGGTCCAAATTACCACGTCCAGACAGCAGTCAATTCAGCAAATTAATACCGGCGTTGCTAACCTGAGCCATACCCTGGATGTTTATACTGAGGGGATCATGCGTCAAAGCGAAATGCTGATCACCACCATTTCAGACATGATCGACATTTATGGTATGACCCCGGAACAGGCGACCAATATTCAGCGGATAATAGAAAATCAGGATAATCTTCTTAGCCAGATTAACAATGTGGTTATTTACGATGTCAATGGTGACATCTTTACGGCATTGTACGGACGTTTTTCCGGGCCGCGAAAAGGGGCTGACAGATCGTTTTTTATCTATCACAAGGAAAATAAAAGTCAGCAGATTTTTATTGGCCAGCCGGTCGTGAGCAGAACGAACGGGAAATGGGTGATTACGATCAGTCGACGGCTTGAAACGCAGACCGGAGACTTTAACGGCGTTGTCGTGGTGACGCTTGGAATCGAAAATTTTCTGGCACTCTACGGGCAGATTAATATTGGCCATGCTGGTGTCATTGGCCTCACGACACAATCCGGCGTGTTGCTGGTTCGTTATCCGTTTAAAAATAACTACATTGGCGCGATTGTTTCAGACTCACCCCTGTTCAGAGAATACCTGAAGGTACAAAATTCAGGGATTGCCAGCTCGGTTTCGCGGTTTGATAAAGTCGAACGCATTTTCGCTTTTGAGAAAAACAAACGTTACGGATTGGTTACCACCGTTGCAGTGAGTAAAGAAGAAGCACTTGCAGCCTGGCGTAAGCAGGCCATTCAGCTCGCCGTACTCATTCTTATTTTTACCGTGGCGCTTATCGTCGCGTCTTATTTCCTCTATTCGGGTCTGTCCAGAAAAACCAGAGATAACAAAGAGCTCAAGATAATAGCCTCTGAAGATGCGCTGACGGGGCTTTTCAACCGCCGCACGTTTGATGAAAAAATTCTGTCTGAAATCGCCACGTGTGCGGATAACGACACGCCAATTTCTATCCTCATTGTCGATGTCGATTATTTCAAAAAATACAATGATAACTACGGTCACCCAGAAGGAGACCGATGCCTTACCCTACTGGGGAATAGCCTCAGAGAGAGCCTCACCCGCAACAACCAGCTTGTGGCGCGTTATGGCGGCGAAGAGTTTGCGCTGATCCTGCCAGACGCCGATATTCAGGAAGCCATCCGCCTGGCCCAGACGATCATCCGCAATGTATTTTCACTGCATATTGAGCATGCCTTTAGCCCCTTTGGACGGGTAACGGTCAGCGTCGGGGTGTCAACCGCACGTGCCGTTGACATTGCAGGCAGCCAGCAGAACATTATTATTGCGGCTGACCAGGCGCTCTATCAGGCAAAACGCGCAGGACGCAACCGCTATGCCTTTATCGCCGTTTAAGCGGGCAAAAAAATGCCCACTAAAGCGTGGGCAAAAATACTGGAAGCAATGTGAGCAATGTCGTACTGAATACCTGAGCGTTTAACTCAACTATTCAATGTTGAGAAAGATAATCTTTCTCATCTTAAGTTGCAACCCCACATTTCGTGTGGTGCGGTTTTGGATACTAAATGCGCACTCTCTCGCTGTGATACTAATCACAAATTTCCTTTCCCGGATCCTGTGCTATCCTTTTTGTGTCGTTGATTTAATGACAAAAACCATACAGAGAGGAAAGTTATGGGAATTTTATCCTGGATTATCTTTGGGCTTATTGCGGGTATTCTGGCGAAGTGGATCATGCCGGGCAAAGATGGCGGTGGTTTTATCGTTACCGTGATACTGGGTATTGTCGGCGCGGTCGTCGGCGGCTGGATCAGTACGCTGTTCGGGTTTGGCAAAGTTGACGGTTTCAACTTCGGCAGTTTTGCTGTCGCCGTGATCGGCGCGCTGGTTGTTCTGTTTATCTACAGAAAAATCAAAAGCTAAGTTTGATAAGCGTTAAAAAAGGCTGCCAGATGGCGGCCTTTTTACGTTGCGGTGTTACCACCAGCCAAATTGCGTGCCAGCAACGGCGACGATGGCGACGAGCAGCATTATGAGGGTGGTTTTTCTCATTTATGCTCCCGGAGCCGCGTAACCACCGACAAAAAACCATGCTAAAAAAACCACTGCCGTTATAAAAATAACGACCGGGAAGAGGATCCCTATTCTCATGCCATCACCTGTTTTGGTTTTCAGAATGCCGTAGAGTGTACGGGGTTAATCCAAAACGTGAAAGCGCGTTTTGCCTTTACCCTTTTTATCCTGATACATCGCAACATCCGCGACGCGTAATGCGCTGTCCGGATCCATCCCGGCAGGATCAACTTCGACAACTCCCAGGCTTGCACCCGGGTACACAATACTCACACTGCCCAACCCGTATTGGCCGGCAATCCGGTCGCGAAGCCGCGCCCTGAGCAGGTTAATCTGGCCCTCATCAGCCTGATTTTCCGCTTTACTCAGGCAGGCTACCAGGAACTCATCGCCACCCAGGCGGCCGATTATCTCGTCTTCGGTCTTTTCATCTGACAGACGTTTGCCGACTTCAATGAGGAATTGATCGCCTGCTTCATGCCCGTACTGGTCGTTAATCCGTTTAAAATCATCCAGATCGATAAAAGCGATAATTACGTTGCGTTTAAGGTGGCGGCCTAAAGAAAACAGGGTATTGAGATCTTCAAAGATGGCGCGGCGGTTGGGTAAACCGGTGAGAACGTCGGTAAAGGAGTAGGCGATGAGCGCTGCATTTGCTTCTCGAAGTTGAGAAAGCAACGACTCTTTCTGAATATACTGGGCAATCAGCCCGGCAAAGAGTTTTAGCACGTGTTCGCCGCGTTCACTGAGCAGCTTCTTTTCCGTGCTGGTCGCACAGAGCGTGCCGTACAGGGAACCATCCGCCAGGTGAACCGGCACGCTCATGTACGTGGTAATACCGAGCGCTTTCGCGGCGTCGCAATCCGCCCAGCGTTCAGGAACCTCGTTACTGAAAATGGTGTCACTGTCCAGCGCACGTTTGCACAATGTATCGCCCCAGGGCACGCTTAGTCCCTCCGGGATCTGCATCTGCTTACTGTTTCGGGCATACAAAATATGCTGAAGACGGGCATTGATATCGACCTTCGTCAGGTAGGTCGACTCCATTTCGGTCACAAGTTCCAGCATCTCCAGCAACTGGCGAACGAGACTTTCAAGGGATTGTTCCGTGGTGAGCGTTTCTGACACTCGGGCCAGGATGATATCTGACATGACGTAGGTTGACTCCCATGCACAAGACGTCTGCATCTGCATGTTATGCTGAAAATTTCGACTTCAGCCATAGTAAAACATGAATGGTGAGAATTTTATATATCCACCAGAAGCAGGCAGGGGAGAAAAAGGCCCCGTTGTTGAGACCGGGGCAAAGACATCTTGATTACGGAATGATGTTCTCTGGTCATAAGGAGAACACGCCTCACTATAGTGTTGAAAAGTGCAGTTAAAATGGAGAAATGATGGAGAAAGCGACGGCGACCCGTTACCCTTATCTTCTGATGATGTAAAAAGGATCAACACGATGAGATTTCTGCTTTTGGCTCTCGCGCTACCCCTGGCGGCCTGTACCACAAAAACGTCTCCACCTGTTGCCCCACCGCCGCCGCATAGGGTGGGGATGGCTAACCCTGCCTCTGTCTATTGTCTGGAAAAAGGGGGAGAGCAGATCCCAATCCAGAGCCCGCAGGGCGTGCGTACGGAGTGTAAATTGCCCGGTGGCGAAGTGATCGACGAATGGGAGCTCTACCGCCGCGATCATCCGCAACCCGCCAGGTGACAGCAGGACAAAGATTGCGATACACTTCTCTTTAGGATTATTCTTAGCCAGTTTCTGGCCACCGTTATCGTGAGAGAAGTATGTTTCAGCTTAAACCGGGCAGCATGGCGTTGATCATTGGTGCCCGCACGGCCTCAGGCCGTCGCAATGTGGGTAAATCCGTTGAGTTGTTTGGCCTTTGCCAGCCCGGCCAGCGCTTCGTTAACCCAGTCAATGGCGTGATGACGCAGCTGCCTGCGACAGCGGATCGCGCGCTCTGGCTGGTAACTGGCGATGTCTACGCCTTTGATAATCAGCACGGTTTTGCGTTTGTGCGCGCCGAACATCTGCTGCCGCTCACGCCGGATGAGGCACCGCAAACCTTCGATGCGCTGACGGCCAGCTAATTACAGATGGCGCAGCCAGTCGGCTAAGACCATCGCGTGATTCTGCTCGGTATTTTTCGCGGCGTAGAGAAGGGTTAAGGTTTGCTGTCTGGCGAGGGTTGCAAGACGCAAACCTTCGTCTTTATGCTGCGCCAGCTCTTCCCGATACGCCTGGCTGAAGGCAGTGAAATCAATGGTTTCACTGTGAAAGGCCTTACGTAACCCGTCAGAAGGCGTGAGCGCCTTGCACCATTCATTATGCACAAGGTCTGCTTTTTTCACCCCCCGCGGCCACAGTCTGTCCACCAGCACCCGATAACCATCCTCCGGGGCTGCCTGTTCATAGACGCGCTTGCACTGAATCATCATTTCCCCCTCCCAATTTAAGGTATTGTGATTATTGCAGAAGATCGGTAGTCTGAGGTTCCTTATGTTATCTGATAATACTCTGGCATAAGGAACCTTTCATGGAACACCTCCCGGTTAAAACGACGCTGCGCATTGCGCTGGTTGGCGATTACAATCCCGATGTGATTGCGCACCAGGCGATCCCGCTGGCCATTGATGATGCTGCTGCAGTACTGGATCTCACCGCTGATTACGACTGGCTTGCTACGACGGAGCTGACCAGCCCTGAAGATCTGGTGGGTTACGATGCCATCTGGCTGGTTCCTGCAAGCCCCTACAAAAACACCGAAGCCGCCTTTATCGCTGCACGCTACGCGCGCGAAAACAGCATTCCGTTTCTCGGCACCTGCGGCGGTTTCCAGCATGCATTGATTGAGTATGCGCGTAATGTGCTCGGCTGGAGCGATGCGGCGCACGCCGAAACGGACACCGAAGGCTCAATGGTGATTGCGCCGCTGACCTGCTCGCTGGTGGAAAAAACCGATGCGATTGAACTGCGCAACAACACGCTTATTGCGAAAGCCTACGGCAAGCCGGAAATTGAAGAGGGATATCACTGCAACTACGGCGTATCCCCGGAATTTGCGCAGGAGCTGGAGAGCGGTGATATGCGCGTGACGGGCTGGGACGAGCAGGGGGAAATCCGTGCCGCAGAACTGGTCACCCATCCGTTCTTCGTGATTACCTTATTCCAGCACGAGCGTGCAGCGCTGGCGGGGCGTCCGGTGGTGTTAGTACAGGCGATGCTGCGTGCGGCACGGGGATAAATAACAGGCAGACCGTCAGGTCTGCCACTGTTTTTAGCGGGGCGTGATCTCCCGGTCGCGCCCGGCAAGCATGCCGCAGATGGCCATCACCACCGAGGCCAGCGCGCAGGCCAGAAGGGGAATCTGCCAGTCACCGGCGGTATCGTGAATTTTCCCCATCAGCGGAGGCCCGCAGGCGGCCAGCAGATAACCAATCGACTGCGCCATACCGGACAGTGCCGCCGCCTGATGAGCAGAGCTGGCGCGCAGGCCGATGAACGTCAGACCGAGGATCATCGTTGCTCCGGTGCCAAAGCCAAACACCAGCGTCCACACGACTGCCAAATCCGGTGCAAACCAGAAACCGGCCGCACTCACTGCGCACATCAGGGCTACGGCGCCGGCGATCCCGCGTTGATCGTTCAGACGATGAAGGATCAGCGGTACGGCAAGGCCCGGAATGGCCGTGGCCAGCTGTAAGAGTCCGTGCATGGAGCCCGCCTGCGCTTCGCTGTAGCCGTGGCTGAGTAATATCGCGGGCAACCAGCCGATGATGACGTAGTAAATCAGCGAGTTAATGCCGAGAAAGAGCGTCACCTGCCAGGCGAGGGCAGAACGCCATATGGCGCGATTGTGCAGCGCCCCTGCACCGGTCACCGTGGCGACCTGCTTCTGGCGCCACTGCGGCAGCCAGAGCAGCAGCGCCAGCAGGGGAAAGATCATCAGCATCAGCAGCGCGCCATGCCAGCCTGCGGCTCCCTGGGCGAGAGGAACAATCAGCGCCGAACCGAACGCCGCCGAAACGCCCATCGTCAGGGAATAGGCCCCGGTAAGGCGGGCAACCTGGCTGGGAAAGTCGCGTTTGATTAAGCCCGGTAACAGCACATTCCCGAGCGCGATACCGCAACCGATCACCGCCGTGCCGGTAAACAGCAGGGCCGCAGAGGGCAGAGGGCGCACGGCAATCCCGGCGCAGATCAGCAGCAGGGCGAGGAACAGGCTGCGCTCCATGCCGATACGCCTAGCTACGCCCGCGGCAAGCGGCGAGACAAGGGCAAACGCTAATAGTGGCAGGGTGGTTAGCAGGCCGGTTTGCGCGGTGGTTAATCCATATTCAAGGCGAATGGTATCGAGCAGCGGCGCTGCTCCGGTAAAGGTGACGCGAAGCGTCGTGGCAATCATCAGAATGCCGGCGATCAGCAACGCGCCTTTGCGAGTAGCAGTAGTCATTGTTTTCTCATACGTTCAGGCGAGCGCACACAATACCGATTTTCGCCGTGGTTGAAATCAGGCTAAAATGACAGTTTATCGCTAATATCGGACAACCTGATGAACGGTCTGGGACTCGACGGCTACGATCCCGATAGCCAATTCGATGCCGCGGTCGCGTTTCGCATCCGCGTGGTAGCGCAGGAGCAATATATTCCGCTCCATCAGCACCGCAAAGGGCAGCTGATTCTGGCGCTAGGGGGCGCAATCACCTGTGAGGTAGAAAATGCCATGCTGATGGTACCGCCCCAGTATGCCGTGTGGATCCCCGGGCAGATGCCCCACAGCAACAGGGCCACGCCAGGCGCGCAGCTCTGCTTTTTGTTTATTGAACCGGGTGCCGTCAGTCTGCCGGACCGGTGCTGTACCCTGAAAATATCGCCGCTGGTGCGGGAGCTGATTCTGTCGCTGGCGGGAAAAACGCGTGAGCAACTGCCGCTTGCCACCACCTCTCGTCTGGTGGATGTGCTGTTTGATGAACTGCCGCTCCAGCGACAGGAGCATTTACAGCTGCCTGTTTCCCCTCATCCTAAAATTCGGTTGATGAGCGAAAAGATGGCGGAAGAGCCCGCCGCGTGGCAGACGCTGGCGCAATGGGCGAACCACTTTGCCATGAGTGAGCGCAACCTGGCGCGGCTGGTGGTCAAAGAGACGGGCTTAAGCTTTCGCCGCTGGCGTCATCAGCTGCAGTTGATTGTGGCGTTGCAGCTGCTGATTGGCGGGAAGTCAGTTCAGCAGGTGGCGCAGTCACTTGGTTATGACTCCACCACCGCCTTTATTACGATGTTTAAAAAGGGGCTGGGGCAAACGCCCGCGCGCTATATTGCCAGCCTGACTACGACTTCCCAATAAACAGCGAAACCAGCCCGGCGGCAATGAGCGGGCCCACCGGAACGCCGCGAAAGAGCGCCACGCCAAGCACCGTTCCCACCAGCAGGCCAGCCACCAGCGAGGGCTGGCTGCTCATCAACGTGACGCCGCGACCACCCAGCCATGACACGAAAATCCCCACCGCGATAGCCACCAGTGATTTCCAGTTAACAAACGAGTGCAGCAGCGTTGAGGCCGGAAGCGTGCCGCTGGCAATGGGGGCCATCACCCCAATGGTCAAAATGATTATCCCGATCGTCAGGCCTTGTTTTTCTATCCACGGGAAAAAAGTGTTTAACGGGGTGACGCGCACAATGATCAACACCAGGATCGAGATGGCGACGGTGGTGTTATGGCTGATAAAGCCGAGTGCAGCGAGTGCCAGAAGAATGAGCAGAGTAGGGTCAAACATGAGGAGTCCTTGCCAGAATAGTAAGCCTGCTTACTTTACGCGGAAAAACGGCTGACGACAGCGTTTTAAAAAAATAGGGTATTGTCATATCCGTGTCATTTGCAGGGGATAAAACGGCATCAGGCATCGCAAAGGGTCGCTAAAGATGAACGATCACATGTTTGTTGAAACGCTGATTATCTCCTCATCGTTTTTCGCTATTGCGGTGATTTTGATCGCATCAGTTCTGTTTCTGGAAAAGAGAGGCTGACAGAGGTGTCAGCCATCACGGTCACGCTTTACGAAACGTCACCAGTTCAGGGCGGGCAATGCGCAGATAATCCTGGGTATCCATGATCACGGATTTTTCCAGCAGACCGGCATTGAACGCGATTTCGTCAAAACGCTCGAACAGGAGCGGGTCGGCGACCAGCGTCAGATCCGGATGGAAGCTAAACGGTGGGATAGCGCCAAACACGCAGGCGGTCAAATGATCGACTTCGGCCGGGCTTGCGAGAGAGGCTTTTAAGCCGCCGAAATGGCTGGCAAGCTGGCTCAGGTCGGCCTGCTGGTCAGCGGCCAGGATCGCCAGAACGTGTTTTTTTACGCCATTTCCCTTCACTTTGCAGACCAGCGCTTTTGCGCCTTGCCCCAGATCGGTTCCGCGAATTTCGCTTACCGCTTCGCATTTTCCTACGGCCTCGTGCTCCATCACGCGAAAGCGCGCACCTTGCTGCGTTAACAGCGAAATGAGTTGCTGGTGGGTAGCCGTACCCTTAACCTCATCAGACATAGTCAGTTTACCTGTTATCTGCCAATACGCAGTTTCCAACAGTAACACAGATCATTTTGCGAAGGGGATGGACGAAGGGGAAAGAAAACAGCCAGCGTGTTGCTGGCTGTGGGGTCAGGCATTGCTGGTGGCCGATTGCTTGTGGAACAGCTCCCGGAACACCGGATAGATATCATCCTGGTCACGGATGTGTTGCATGGCGAAATTTTCGAACATCGATTGCAGATGTTCATATTCACGCCACAGCGTCTGGTGAGCACGACGCGTGATTTCGATATAGCTGTAGTAACGCACCACCGGCAAAATTTTCTTCGCCAGAATGTCGTGACACAGCGGCGAATCATCCGCCCAGTTGTCGCCATCCGACGCCTGCGCAGCATAGATGTTCCACTGAGCCGGATCGTAACGCTCTTTCACCACCTCATCCATCAGCTTCAGGGCGCTCGATACGATGGTGCCGCCGGTCTCCTGCGAGTAGAAGAACTCATGTTCATCCACCTCTTTGGCCTGGGTGTGGTGGCGAATATAAACCACTTCCACGTTCTTATAGGTTCTGCTCAGGAACAGATAGAGCAAAATGTAAAAACGCTTCGCCATATCCTTGGTGGCCTGGTCCATTGAACCGGAGACGTCCATCAGACAGAACATGACAGCCTGGCTCGAAGGCTCCGGCCGTTTTTCGTAGTTTTTATAGCGCAGGTCGAAGGTATCAATAAACGGTACCCGCTCAATCTTCGCCCTCAGCTCGGCAATCTCTTTACGCAGGCGCTCCTCTTCCAGCAGTTGCGCCGGTTCTGTGTTTTCTACCACCTTCAGGCTGCTTTCCAGTTCGCGCAGCTCCCGCCGTTTACCGGCCGTCATGGCCGTGCGCCGCGCCAGCGAGTTCTGCAGCGAACGAACGACGCTGATATTGGCCGGTACGCCGTTCGCGGTATAACCCGCGCGATGGGTTTTGTATTCGTTAAGCTGACGGTGCTGGTTCTTTTTCAAATTAGGCAGCGCCAGATCCTCAAAGAGCAGGTCGAGATACTCATCTTTTGAGATCTGAAAGACGAATTCATCCTGACCTTCACCATCCTGACTGGCCTGTCCTTGACCGCTTCCTGAACCACCGCCGCCTCCTTGTGGGCGCTCGATTCTGTCGTTCTGAACGAAGTGGTCATTACCTGGGTGTACGCGATGGCGCAGGCCGCCACGCCCCTGATGAAACATCGGTTCGCTGATGTCATCGGTGGGGATGGAGACAGACTCGCCGCTGTCGACGTCGGTTACCGAGCGTTTGTTGATGGCCTCGGAGATCGACTGTTTAATTTGCGCTTTGTAACGGCGCAAGAAGCGCTGGCGATTCACCATGCTCTTGTTTTTGCCGTTCAGACGCCGGTCAATAAACCAGGTCATATACCCCCCGTACTGCATTTGCCAACTTGCATTTTGTCGGCCCGGTGAGCGTTAAACGCTACCGGGCACTTGTTTTAAGACGATTTCCGTACGCGCAGATACCATTCGCAAAGCAAACGAACCTGTTTGCGGGTGTAGCCTTTTTCCATCATACGGTCGACAAAATCGTCGTGTTTTTTCTGCTCGTCAGTTGAGGTTTTGGTGTTAAACGAAATGACGGGTAACAGCTCCTCGGTATTAGAGAACATTTTCTTCTCGATGACCGTGCGCAGTTTCTCGTAGCTGGTCCAGTTCGGATTACGACCGTTGTTATGCGCTCTGGCACGCAGTACGAAGTTCACAATTTCGTTACGGAAGTCTTTCGGGTTACTGATCCCGGCAGGCTTCTCAATTTTTTCCAGCTCCGCATTCAGGGACTCACGGTCAAACAGCTGTCCGGTATCCGGGTCGCGGTACTCCTGATCCTGGATCCAGAAGTCAGCATAGGTGACGTAACGGTCAAAGATGTTCTGGCCGTATTCTGAATAGGATTCCAGGTAGGCCGTCTGGATCTCTTTGCCAATGAACTCGGCATATTTCGGGATCAGATAACCTTTCAGGAACTCAAGGTAACGTTCCGCCTGCTCCTGTGGGAACTGCTCGCGTTCAATCTGCTGCTCCAGAACATAGAACAGGTGGACCGGGTTGGCCGCCACTTCCGCATGGTCGAAGTTAAACACGCGGGAGAGGATCTTAAACGCGAAACGCGTGGACAGACCGTTCATGCCCTCGTCGACACCCGCGTAATCGCGGTACTCCTGATAAGACTTCGCTTTCGGGTCGGTATCTTTCAGGCTTTCCCCGTCATACACGCGCATTTTGGAGTAGATGCTGGAGTTTTCCGGCTCTTTCAGACGCGACAGGATGGAGAAGCGCGACAGCGTTTCCAGCGTGCCCGGTGCGCATGGGGCATGCATTAGCTCACTGTGGTTAAGCAGTTTTTCGTAAATTTTGATCTCTTCGGAGATCCGCAGGCAATAAGGCACTTTGACGATGTACACACGGTCAAGGAACGCCTCATTGTTTTTGTTATTTCGGAAGGAGACCCACTCGGATTCGTTCGAGTGCGCCAGGATGATGCCGTTGAACGGCAGGGCAGAGATACCTTCCGTCCCGTTGTAGTTCCCCTCCTGGGTGGCCGTCAGCAGCGGATGCAGCACTTTAATGGGTGCTTTAAACATCTCGACGAATTCCATAATGCCCTGGTTCGCCCGGCACAGTGCGCCGGAGTAGCCGTAGGCATCCGGGTCATTCTGGGCGTAGTTTTCCAGCTTACGGATATCGACTTTACCGACCAGCGCCGAGATGTCCTGGTTGTTCTCATCACCCGGTTCCGTTTTGGCGATGGCGATCTGCTCCAGAATGGATGGCCACACTTTTACGACGCGGAATTTGGTGATATCGCCACCAAACTCATGCAGGCGTTTCGCCGCCCACGGCGACATGATGGTGCCGAGATAACGACGCGGAATGCCGTACTCTTTATCCAGAATTTGCGCATCTTCCTGCGGGTTAAACAGGCACAGCGGATGGTCGTTCACCGGGCTGCGTTCACCGTTGGCGCTCAGCACATAGATAGGCACGCGCTGCATCAGCGATTTCAGCCGTTCAGCCAGCGACGATTTACCGCCACCCACCGGGCCGAGTAAATAGAGGATCTGTTTCTTCTCTTCCAGACCCTGAGCAGCATGCTTCAGGTAGGAGACGATTTGCTCGATGGCATCTTCCATGCCATAGAACTCTTCAAACGCCGGGTATCGGGCGACCACCCGATTCGAAAAGAGACGGGAAAGCCGTGGTTCTTGGGCAGTATCAACCATGTTTGGCTCACCAATAGCCATCAATAGCCGTTCTGCCGCGTTGGCATAGGCACTGCGATCTTGCCGACAGATGGTAAGAAACTCCTGCAGTGTGAACTCTTCGTCCTTGGCAGCTTCATAGCGCTGGCGATAGTGATCGAATATATTCATGGCATGCCGTCCTTTCGTTTTTTAGCACAGGATAAGAGCCGTTCGTATGAGTAGTGGAGGCTCCCGGAAGAGAATCTCTCGCACCTCACTGCCAGAGCAGCAACCTGTGTGCCAGGTCAGACGCTAAGAACCGCGGGGCGTGCAGGAAAACTCTTCTTAAATTAAAGCGTAGATGGCATTTGCAAAACTTGCATGCTGATAAAATCTAATTTCAATGACATATCAATAACTCATCCAAAAATATCCATTGCCGTTATATGTCATACGGGCATTTTTCACCCTGCGGTCACAGAAGTGAAAACGGCCTGTCATCTGAAAAATGAAAAATAACGGGTTAATCAAACTGATTAGCAGGCAAAAAATTTGGGGAAGTACGGGTCTGGCGGTTACACTTCTCCCGCTGATTATTTGACTACAGGAAAGAATGGATTGTGACCAAACTCAAACTTCTGGCATTGGGCGTACTCGCCGCGACCGCAGTTAGCACCGCACAGGCGGAAAGCCAGTGGACGGTAGGTGCGGGCGTTGGCGTCATTAACAGCCCGTATAAACAGTATGATCGTGATGTTTATCCCGTTCCGGTTGTCACCTATGAAGGCGATAACTTCTGGTTCCGTGGACTCGGCGGCGGCTACTATCTGTGGAACGATACGGCCGATAAGCTCTCCATTATGGCCTACTACGATCCGACGCACTTCAAACCGGGTGACAGCGACAGCCACGCCCTGCGTCGACTCGACAAGCGTAAGAGCACCATGATGGCGGGTCTCTCTTATGTGCATAACACCGAGTATGGCTTCCTGCGTACCGCGCTGGCGGGAGACACGCTGGATAACAGCAACGGCTTTATCTGGGATCTGGCGTGGCTCTATCGCTACACGAACGGTGCGTTAACCCTGACGCCAGGTATTGGTGTGCAGTACAACAGTGAGAACTACAACGACTACTACTATGGCGTTTCTAAGAATGAATCCCGTCGTAGTGGTCTGAAGAGCTACAGCGCAGATGATGGTTGGGATCCGTACCTGGAGCTGACCGCGAGCTACAACTTCCTGGGTGACTGGAATGTATACGGTACTGGCCGTTACGAGCGTCTGAGCGACGAAGTGAAAGACAGCCCAATGGTCGACAAGTCCTGGGCGGGTATTTTCTCTGTCGGTGTGACCTACAAGTTCTGATTGCGCATTAAAACAGTGCAATCTTTGCATTATAACGGGGCGCTTGCGCCCCGTTTGCATTGTGCTGGTGCGGTCAAAATAATACCGCGTCTTAGCGCTTCACAATGCGAATAGTTTGCCCTAAGCGAGACGGTTTTTCTTCGCTGGCTTTTTGCGCCGTAGTGACGCAGGCCGTTTCGACGCAGACAAACGTTTTGTAACCGTCATCGGGCACGTCGGCCATGCTCACTGAGAGCGCCGGACCTGGGTTCCAGCCCACCACGTTGCTGTGATGATGGTGAATCACTTCGATGCCACGGTTGAGGGCACTGTCGTGGATCACGTTGCACGCTTCCGGATGCAGGTAAACGCGGTCGGTACGGTCAGGGAAGGTCTGCACGCCGTCGCTGAGTTTCCCTTCTTTTGCATTGTCCACTTTGTCGATATAGGTATCGCCAAGGCCGCTCACTTTTACCGCGCTGATATCACCCACGTTGAAGTAGGTGTGCAGGGCAGAGGTCGTTTCAAACTCGCCGTGCGCTTCCAGCTCAATCTCGCAGGTTTTACCCAGCTTGAAGCGGGCGTACAGGGTAAACTCGTGCGGCCACAGCGCACGGGTCTCGTCATTGGCCTGAAGCTCAAAGGTCAGCACGGCACCGTTATCATCTTCGTTATGCGCTTTCAGGGTCCACTGCTGGTTGCGGGCAAAACCATGAGAAGGCAGTCCCTGCTGCGCTGACGGGCCAAACCATGGCCAGCAGACAGGCACGCCGCCGCGGATCGCCGCTCCTTTTTTGAAAGAGGTCGCATCGCTCAGCCACAGCACTTCCGTTTCACCTTCTGGTTTCCAGGAGAGCAGGTGGGCGCCGTTCAGCGCAACGGAGGCTTTCACACGCGGGTGGTCAACGACGATAACATCAGCGCCATCAATCTGACGACGGGAGAGCACAGGGGTAAGTTGTTCGACTACCGGAAGTGCAAAAATTTTATTAATCATTAAGCAATCCTCTGTCTTATAAATAAAAAAGGCGACCGAAGTCGCCTTTTTGGATCAAGCACTCATTCCAGTTTATTTGGAGATGTGAGCGATCAGGTCCAGTACTTTGTTAGAGTAGCCAGTTTCGTTGTCGTACCAGGATACCAGTTTAACGAAGTTGTCGTTCAGTGCGATACCTGCTTTAGCATCGAACACGGAAGTGCATACTTCGCCGTTGAAATCGGTAGATACAACGTCGTCTTCGGTGTAACCCAGAACGCCTTTCATTGGGCCTTCGGAAGCAGCTTTGATTGCTTTCTTGATGTCTTCGTAAGAAGCAGCTTTTTCCAGACGAACGGTCAGGTCAACAACGGATACGTTAGGAGTTGGAACGCGGAACGCCATACCAGTCAGTTTGCCATTCAGTTCTGGCAGTACTTTACCTACCGCTTTAGCAGCACCGGTAGAGGATGGGATGATGTTCTGAGCCGCGCCACGGCCGCCACGCCAGTCTTTGTGAGACGGGCCGTCAACGGTTTTCTGAGTAGCGGTGGTCGCGTGAACGGTAGTCATCAGACCTTCGATGATGCCGAAGTTGTCGTTGATAACTTTTGCCAGCGGTGCCAGGCAGTTGGTGGTGCAGGATGCGTTAGAAACGATATCCTGGCCAGCGTAAGTTTCGAAGTTAGCACCACGAACGAACATTGGGGTGTTGTCTTTGGAAGGACCAGTCAGAACAACTTTTTTCGCACCCGCGGTGATGTGTTTACGCGCAGTTTCGTCGGTCAGGAAGATACCGGTTGCTTCAGCAACAACGTCAACACCGATTTCGTTCCATTTCAGGTTAGCTGGGTCTTTCTCAGCAGTAACGCGGATGGTTTTGCCATTAACAACCAGGTGGCCGTCTTTCACTTCAACGGTGCCGTCGAAACGACCGTGAGTTGAGTCGTACTTCAGCATGTACGCCATGTATTCAGCGTCCAGGAGATCGTTGATACCAACGATTTCGATGTCAGAACGTTTCTGAGCAGCACGGAAAACAATACGGCCGATACGGCCAAAACCGTTGATACCTACTTTGATAGTCATATATTCCACCAGCTATTTGTTAGTGAATAAAAGGTTGCCTGTAAAATTACAAAAACCTTACGCAGCGTCAAGCGGAATCGTGTCAATCATTGCGACAAATCAATCCTGTGACTAACGTTTGTGCGACTGACTCGCCTCACTTTCCCTTTGAGCTAGCAACCACATGGGGGCTGCGCCCGGAATTTTAAAGGCCTCGCAGGATAAATATGTGAGCATGATCACAATTGCCTGACCGCCTTTTCGCGACACATAAGTTTAGATCAAAAGTGCACGCAAGGGTGTTAATGTTTTGTTAGAATCCGGGTTAAAAGGTGTCTGTTTCTACAGCGAGATGTAAGCATATGTCGAACCAACGTAACCCTGACGATTTGAAAAAAAACCTCACAGAAATGCAGTTTTACGTGACGCAGAATCACGGCACGGAGCCGCCATTTACCGGGCGTTTACTGCACAACAAACGCGATGGCGTATACCATTGCCTGGTCTGTGACGCCCCCCTGTTCAATTCACAAACGAAATACGATTCTGGCTGCGGCTGGCCGAGCTTTTACGAGCCGGTGAGCGATGACGCGATCCGCTACTTAACTGACTCGTCGCACGGGATGGTGCGTACCGAAATTCGCTGCGGCAACTGCGATGCGCACCTGGGGCATGTCTTCCCGGATGGCCCTCAGCCAACGGGCGAGCGTTTCTGCGTTAACTCAGCTTCTCTGAGCTTTAGCGACGATGAAAACGGCGACCAGATTAAAGGTTGAAAAAACGATTCAGCAAATTATTCCTTTAAAAGGGAGAGATCGTGAATATTGATGACATGATTAACGGTATGACGCCGGAGGTTTATCAGCGTCTGGTCACCGCCGTTGAGCTGGGGAAATGGCCTGATGGCGTTGCCTTAACCCCGGAGCAAAAAGAGAACAGTCTGCAGCTGGTCATGCTGTGGCAGGCGCGCAACAATACCGATGCGCAGCACATGACAATCGATACCAACGGCCAGATGGTGATGAAGAGCAAGCGTGAACTGAAGGAAGAGTTTGGTATCACGCCAAAGCCGATTGCGACGATGAAAATACAATAACGGTGTGGGTTGATGCCCTCACTCAACCCTCTCCTTGTGGGAGAGGGTTTGATTGCCTCATTACTTGTGCGAGATCCCGAGCGACTCCGCCAACTGCTTCGCTAACTGGTTGTTATCATCCGCCCCATACTCCCAGAACATTGCGCCTGCCAGACCTTTCTCTTTGATATAGTCCGCTTTGATAGCGACGGAACGTGGATTCTCATACGAGAGGGCAAACAGATCCTTCCCGTCGGCGCCCTTCACGGAAAGCCACGGCACTTTCGCCTGGTCGTCCCAGTGTTCAGTAAAGCGCTTTTGCGGGTCGTTTAGCAGTTTCTTCACGATATCGTTGTACTTCACGTAGGTATCTTTGGTCAGGTCATAACCGAGTGATCTGAACAACCCGATCTCCTGTGGGCCGAAGTAAGGCTGTGTCACCGGATTGTTTTGCGCATCGGGCTTACTCCAGTCAATGCCCGGTTCCACAGCGCGTTTTGGCACGCGCCCATAGAAACCAATCCCAAGGTTCATCTGCTGTGGCTTCAGCCCCGCGGCCAGATAATTGTTCACCACAAAATCAACGCTGTATTTATCTGCTGCCGCCACGGTCGGCCAGGCGCTGGAGTCATACAGGTTCGCGTTAAAATACTGAGTGCCGTACGCCATGTCGTAGGTCATCAGGTTGATATAGTCGAGAAGGGGAGCGATGGCTTTCACATCGACCCAGTTTTTCGGACTTTCCGCATTGGCCCCAACCGCAATCGTGACCAGTTTTTTCTGCCCGAAGGCGGCACGCAGCTCTTTCAGCAGGAAGGTGAAGTTATCCCGGTCAGCAGGCGTGCTTGCGACCAGCCCCCATGCGCCGTTTACCGGGTACTCCCAGTCAAGGTCGATCCCGTCCAGACCGTATTTCTCAACAATCTCCTGCGCCGAGCGGATAAACACCGCGCGGCTCTCTTTGGTGGCTGCTGCGCCCGAGAAACCACGGGCACCCCAGCCGCCGACGGAAAGCAGAACGTTTAAATTCGGGTTTTGTTTACGAAGCTGTGGGATAAGCGCCAGATCGGACGCCACTTTCGGAGATAACCAGATCTGATGCAGCTTCGCCGGATCTTTCAATGCGGCGTTGGTTTCGTCTTTTTCGTTATTGTAGATAAGGCCAAACGAATAGTTCAGGTGGGTGATCTGGCGAACATCAAGCGTATTGATATCGCCGCCGGGTCCGGCAGTGACATCACCACCGCCGTTAAAGTAGCCCACGGACATCAGGGGAGCGGCGTAAGCAACTGACGCGCAAAGCAAGGGTAAAGCTGCCAGCAATGGCAAACGTTTCATAGGTGTTCCTCTTTGACAGAATAAAAATAACCACGCCACAGAAAAAGCGTGGCGAAAAAACAGCCTGAAAAGCATAGCATTGCCGCTTCGCTTGTGATGCGAGGGAGTTCACTTTATGGGGATCGGAGTGGAAATGCCGGGAAAGGCGAAGCCGCCCCCCGGCATAAAAGACTACGCCTGCGTCTCCAGCCAGTCTGCCAGCATATACAGCGTCGCGCCTTCAGCGGCCATATCCATAAACGCCTGCGCGCTGTCCTGCGGTTGAATGTTCACCCCGCGACAGCCGTCGGTGATGACGCTGACCGTATAACCCAACTGGAGCGCGTCCAGCACGCTAAACTTCACGCAGTAATCGGTTGCCAGACCCAGCACAATCAGCTCGGTGATTTCGTGGTGACGTAACCACGCGTCCAGCGCCGTTTTCTGACGATGTCCGTTATCGAAAAAGGCGCTGTAGCTGTCAATAGCCGGGTTTTCGCCTTTATGAAACACCGCGTCGATGGCTTTCTGATTCAGCAGCGGATGTAGCGCGGCGCCTTCCGTTTGCTGCACGCAGTGATCGGGCCAGAAGGTTTGCGCCAGACCGTCGAGCTCACCCTGGCTGAAGGGTTCAACGCCGTGCTGGCTGGCAAAACTGCCATGGTTGGCCGGATGCCAGTCCTGGCTTGCGACAACGGCTTCACCGCGCAATTTACACCAGTCAATCAGGGTATTGGCCACGTCGACCGTGCTGTCACCTTCTGCGACGGCCAGTGCGCCGCCCGCGCAGAAATCATTTTGCAAATCGACCAGTAACAGGGCGCGTTGCTTCATGAGGCCTCCTTATTCGTCCGGGGTCAGTTCGCCGCGCAGGTTTTGCATCATGGCGCTGCGAATGGACTGGATGTCCAGATCCTGACTCAGTAAATAATGAAGTTTAGTCAGTGTGGCCTCGACGGTCATATCGAATCCGCTGATCACCCCCGCATGCGCCAGAGCGTTACCGGTGGCATAGCCGCCCATATTGACCTTGCCGGACATACATTGCGTCAGGTTAACCACCACAATCCCGCGCTCGCTCGCTTCCTGCAGCTCTTTCAGGAATTCACTGTTCTGCGGCGCGTTACCCACACCGTAGGAGCGCAAAATCAGCGCTTTTACCGGCTGGCGCAGGAAGTTACGCACCACATCAGCAGAGATGCCCGGATAAATGGTTACCACACCGATCGGCTGCGGAGTGATCGGGTGAACGATCAGCTCGCCTGAGGTGGTCGGCGCAGGCGGCGTGCCCAGACGACGAATATGAATACCCGCTTCCAGCAGCGGTTGCAGGTTTGGAGAGGCGAAGGCGTCAAACCCATCGGCGTGCGCTTTGGTGGTACGGTTGCCACGATACAGACGGTTGTTGAAGAACAGCGAGACCTCGTTAATCGGGTAGTTCGCCGCCACATAGAGAGAGTTAAGCAGGTTAATCTGTCCATCCGAGCGCAGTTCCGCCAGCGGAATTTGCGAGCCGGTGACAATCACCGGTTTGCTCAGGTTTTCCAGCATGAAGGAGAGCGCCGAGGCGGTAAAGGCCATGGTGTCGGTACCATGCAGGATCACAAAGCCGTCGTACTGGTCGTAATGGGCTTTGATGTCATCCGCGATATGCTGCCAGTCTTCCGGCGTCATGTCGGAGGAGTCCATCAGCGGCTCGTACTCGTGGATGGTAAAGTCAGGCATTTCCGGGCGGTGGAATTCCGGCATCAGGGCAAGCTGACGTTGAAGATGACCGGACACAGGAATATAGCCGTTTTCAGAGCGCTGCATCCCGATGGTACCGCCAGTGTAGGCTACATAAATCGATTTCTTCTGCATGGTAGTGATTTCTTGTTCTTCAAAAGAAAAAAATCCCCTCTTCACCGGAAGAGGGGACGGGGTTTAACGTACGTTTGCGCAGGTCAGGCAAAACGCGTAACGACTTTGTGGATCATTAAACGCCGCGAGCTTATCGCTTTCCGCTTTCATCGCTTTAGCGGCCGTGGCGACAGGCGCTGGCAGATAAGCCTGCAGCGCTTCCGGCAACATGGCGCGCACGGAGACGGACATGCTGTCCATCACCATATCGAAGAACGACGGCTCATCCTGATAGTATTCAACATGCCACTGTTTGAGCTTCGCCAGTTCGGCGGCTTTCTTCACCGCGTCATCAAAGTCACCCAGGCTGTCGACCAGGCCGTTGCTCTTCGCATCCTGTCCTGTCCAGACGTGGCCCTGAGCAATTTCGTCGATCTGCTGCGGCGTCTTTTTACGCGAGTCAGCGACCAGCGTGATAAAGCGCTTGTAGCCATTCTCAATGCTGAGCTGCATCATCTCGGACACTTCAGGTGGCAGGGATTTGGTTACCGACACATCCGCCAGCGGTGAAGTGGCCACACCATCCGTATGCACACCCAGGTAATCCAGGCTGTTCTCTACCGTGTTGATCACCCCGAAGATGCCAATTGATCCGGTCAGGGTGCTTGGGTTAGCGACGATGTAGTTAGCCGGGGTTGAGATCCAGTAACCGCCGGAAGCCGCCATGCCGCCCATGGAAACCACCACCGGTTTACCTGCTGCACGCGCAGCGGCCAGCTCGGCGCGGATCACTTCAGAGGCGCTGACGCTGCCCCCCGGGCTGTTCACACGCAGCACAATCGCTTTCACTTTCGGGTCAAGACGCGCGTCACGGATCTGCGACGCGGTGGTATCACCCCCGACGTTCCCCGGAGTCTCCTGACCGTCCATGATTGCGCCATTGGCGAAGACGACCGCAACGCTGTCACCGCTCTCATCCGGTTTTTTCGCCGCGTAATCGTACATGCTGATCGCGCTGTAATTTTTATCCTCTTTGCTCCAGCCGAACTGTTTGCTCAGGGACTTTTCGATCTCCGCGCTGGTTCCCAGGGCATCGACCAGCTTGTTATCAAGCGCATATTTCGCGGTATCGCCGTCAACCTTGCGCAAGCCGTCCAGCACGCCCTGAGCACCAGGGAAGACCTGTGCAGGGGTAATCTGGCGGTTACTGGCAACTGTGGTCAGGTAGTTCTGCCACAGCTCACCAATCCAGCGGCTGTCCGCTTCACGGGCGGCAGGAGACATGTCATCACGGATAAATGGCTCAACGGCAGATTTATACGTACCGACGCGGAACACGTGGGTGGTGACCTTCAGCTTGTCGAGCAGAGATTTGTAGTAAAGCCCGTTCGTGGCAAAGCCGTGCAGGTCGACCGTACCCTGAGGTGAAAGCCAGATTTTATTGGCAAAGCTCGCCAGATAATATTGCCCCTGGCTGTAGCTGTCGCCTATTGCGATCACCGGTTTACCGCTGTCACGGAATTCACGCAGGGCTTTGCCGATGTACTGCATAGAAGGCTGGTCGGCCCCGGCAAAATCTTTCAGATCCAGCACGATACCCGTAATGTTGCGATCATCTTTTGCCTGACGAATGGTATCGACAATATCGAACAGGGAGTTTTCCTGCAGGCGGTCCGAGGTAGCGCCGAACAGCTGACGACCAATCACTCCCAGACGATTGCTGGTGGAAGGCTTATCGACAATCACGCCGGTGATGTCGAGCAGCAGCGCGCCGCGCGTCGAATGCTGTGACTGGTTTGCGTTACTGATGTGCATCCAGATGCCCGCGCAAACCAGCACCAGGAGGATGAAAACGAGGTTCATCACCAGGTTGCGGACGAAATTGAGCAGTCGCCACGTCCATTTAAAGAAACCGGCAAAGATTCGCCAAAGGGTTCGCATGTATTCTCCCTAACCAGAAAATGACTGTTTCCGTCGCCACTGGACGGTAATGTTGGGTTATCGTAATGACCCAACCGCCACTTGTCAGCAGGAATCGCCTGCCAGGCTGTAACAAAATCTGCCGTCGTGTTAATTTTGTGAGTAAATTTCAAGAAAGGAGTTAACCAATGGACGCACTTGAACTGCTTGTTAACCGCCGTAGCGCGTCACGTCTGGCGGAACCTGCGCCAGCGGGTGAGCAGCTGGAGAACATTCTGCGTGCCGGTATGCGTGCGCCGGATCACGGCACACTTCAGCCGTGGCACTTCTTTATTATTGAAGGTGAAGGCCGCGAGCGCTTCAGCCAGCTGCTGGAGCAGGGGGCGGTTGCCGCCGGTCAGGATGAGAAAGGGATCGATAAAGCCCGTAATGCGCCGTTCCGTGCGCCGATGATTATCGCCGTCGTGGCGAAGTGTCAGGCGGAGCATAAAGTGCCGGTATGGGAGCAGGAGATGTCGGCGGGATGCGCGGTGATGGCGATGCAGATGGCCGCTGTTGCACAAGGCTTCAACGGTATCTGGCGTACCGGGCCACTAACTGAAAGCCCGGCGGTGCGCGACGGACTCAACTGCGGCGAGCATGACAAAATCGTCGGTTTCCTCTATCTCGGCACCCCTCAGCTTAAAGCCTCCAGCACCATTAGCGTGCCGGACACCACGCCTTTCGTCAGCCGTTTCTGATAACGCGCGCTAAACTGTCTGGATTCTGAGCATCTGCCGCAGAATTCAGACAGTCATACTTACCTCTTTAAGGAATGAGCGCTACCATAGCGCGATTGCATTGACAGGAGATGTCCATGAGCGAGCAAACCATTCGTTTAACGCAATACAGCCACGGAGCCGGTTGCGGTTGTAAAATTTCCCCCAAAGTGCTGGAAACCATCCTGCACAGTGAACAGGCGAAGTTTGTCGACCCGAACCTGCTTGTTGGCAACGAAACGCGTGACGATGCAGCGGTTTATGACTTGGGTAACGGCACCAGCATTATCAGTACCACTGACTTCTTTATGCCGATTGTCGATAACCCGTTCGATTTCGGGCGCATCGCAGCGACCAACGCCATCAGCGATATCTTCGCGATGGGCGGTAAACCGATTATGGCGATTGCGATTCTGGGCTGGCCGATCAACACCCTTGCGCCAGAAATAGCCCGCCAGGTGATTGAGGGCGGACGCTTTGCCTGCCAGCAGGCGGGGATTGCCCTGGCCGGTGGTCACTCTATTGATGCGCCGGAGCCGATCTTCGGTCTGGCGGTCACGGGCGTGGTGCCTACCGAGCGCGTCAAACGCAACAGCACCGCGCAGGCGGGTTGCAAGCTGTTCCTCACCAAGCCGCTGGGCATTGGCGTGCTGACCACCGCCGAGAAAAAATCCCTGCTGAAACCCGAGCATAAAGGTCTGGCAACGGAAGTGATGTGCCAGATGAACCTGGCCGGTGCCGCTTTCGCCAATATCGACGGCGTGAAGGCGATGACCGACGTCACCGGTTTTGGCCTGTTGGGGCATCTCTCTGAAGTGTGTCAGGGCGCGGGTGTGCAGGCGCAGGTCTGGTATCAGGACGTGCCGAAGCTGCCAGGCGTGGAAGCGTACATTGCCCAGGGCGCCGTGCCGGGCGGTACTCAGCGTAACTTTGCCAGCTATGGTCATCTGATGGGCGAAATGCCTGAAGAGTGGCGTAACCTGCTGTGCGATCCGCAAACCTCGGGTGGTCTGCTGCTGGCAGTCACGCCGGAGTCAGAAGCCGAGGTGCAGGCAACGGCCGCCGAGTTTGGTATTACCCTGACGGCGATCGGCGAACTGGTGACCGCGCGCGGTGGCCGACCGATGATTGAGATCCGTTAATTCGATGCGGTTGTTTATTGCCGAAAAGCCGAGTCTGGCTCGTGCCATCGCCGATGTGCTGCCGAAGCCGCATCGCAAAGGCGACGGCTTTATTGAATGCGGTAACGGGCAGGTGGTCACCTGGTGCATTGGTCACCTGCTTGAGCAGGCACAGCCAGACGTCTACGACAGCCGCTATGCCCGCTGGAACCTCAACGATCTGCCTATCGTGCCGGAAAAATGGCGCCTGCAACCGCGCCCCTCCGTCACCAAACAGCTCAACGTCATTAAGCGCTTTCTGCATGAAGCGTCTGAAGTTGTCCACGCCGGTGACCCGGACAGGGAAGGACAACTGCTGGTGGATGAAGTGCTGGACTATCTGGAGCTGGCGCCGGAAAAACGCCAGCAGGTGCAGCGCTGCCTGATTAACGACCTCAACCCGCAGGCGGTGGAGCGGGCGATTTCACGTCTGCGCGCCAACAGCGAGTTTATCCCGCTGTGCGTGTCCGCGTTAGCCCGCGCGCGCGCAGACTGGCTGTACGGGATCAACATGACCCGCGCCTACACGATCCTTGGGCGGAATGCCGGCTATCAGGGGGTACTCTCCGTAGGCCGCGTGCAAACGCCGGTGCTGGGGCTGGTGGTGCGCCGTGATGAAGAAATTGAAAACTTCGTCGCCAAAGATTTCTTCGAAGTGAAAGCGCACATCGTCACCCCGAAAGAGGAGCGTTTTACCGCCGTCTGGCAGCCGAGCGATGCCTGCGAATCGTATCAGGATGAAGAAGGCCGTCTGCTGCACCGTCCGCTGGCGGAGCACGTGGTCAACCGGATCACCGGTCAACCTGCCATCGTCACCAGCTATAACGATAAACGGGAATCCGAACCCGCACCGCTGCCGTTTTCACTTTCTGCCCTGCAGATTGAGGCCGCGAAGCGCTTTGGCCTGAGCGCGCAGAACGTGCTGGATATCTGCCAGAAGCTCTACGAAACCCACAAGCTCATCACCTATCCGCGTTCAGACAGCCGCTACCTGCCTGAAGAGCACTTTGCCGGACGCCACGCGGTGATGAACGCCATCGGCGTGCATGCGCCGGATCTGCTGCCGCAGCCGGTCGTCAACCCGGATACCCATAACCGCTGCTGGGACGATAAAAAAGTCGATGCCCACCATGCGATCATCCCGACGGCGCGGGCCAGCAACGTCAACCTGACGGAGAACGAAGCGAAGGTCTATAACCTGATCGCGCGTCAATATCTGATGCAGTTCTGCCCGGACGCGGTGTTCCGCAAGTGCGTCATTGAGCTGGAGATCGCCAAAGGCAAATTTATTGCCAAAGCGCGTTTTCTGGCGGAAGCGGGCTGGCGTACGCTGCTTGGCAACAAAGAGCGTGACGAAGAGAACGACGGCACTCCGCTGCCGGTAGTGGCTAAAGACGACGAGCTGCTGTGTGAGAAAGGGGAAGTGGTAGAGCGCCAGACGCAGCCACCACGCCATTTCACCGATGCGACGCTGCTCTCCGCCATGACCGGGATTGCCCGTTTTGTACAGGACAAAGAGCTGAAAAAGATCCTGCGCGCCACTGACGGGCTGGGAACTGAAGCGACCCGCGCGGGGATCATCGAGCTGCTGTTCAAACGCGGCTTCCTGGAGAAAAAAGGGCGCTATATTCACTCCACCGAGCCGGGCAGGGCATTAATCCACTCCCTGCCGGAGCTGGCCGCCAGGCCGGATATGACGGCGCACTGGGAATCGGTGCTGACGCAAATCAGCGAGAAACAGTGCCGTTATCAGGACTTTATGCAGCCGCTGGTGGGGACGCTGTACCAGCTGATCGATCAGGCACGCAGCACGCCGGTGAAGCGGTTCAGAGGAATGGTGGCACCGGGTGGTGGTGCGAAGAAACCGTTTAAAAAGAAAAAGAGCGCGGCCTGATACCCTCGTTTTTTTCCCCTCTCCCAAAGGGAGAGGGCACCCGGCCGCACGTTAAAACTTAAATCACACCTTGTCCAATCATCGCGTCCGCCACCTTCACGAACCCGGCGATATTCGCACCACGCACGTAGTTGGTTTGCGAGGCCTCACCGCCGTACTCTACGCAGGCGTGGTGAATATCCAGCATGATGTGGTGCAGACGGGCATCCACTTTCTCTGCTTTCCAGCCCAGACGCGCGGCGTTTTGCGCCATCTCCAGACCGGACGTTGCCACGCCGCCGGCGTTGGCGGCTTTGCCCGGTGCAAACAGTACGCCTGCTTCCAGGAACAGATCGGTCGCCTCGATGGTGGTTGGCATATTCGCCCCTTCGGCTACCGCTTTTACGCCATTGCTGATTAAGGTGCGGGCGGCTTCAACGTCCAGTTCGTTCTGGGTTGCACACGGCAGGGCGATATCCACCGGCACGCCCCACGGTTGTTTACCCTCAAGATAGGTCAGACCAAACTCGCGGGCATAATCGGCCACGCGGCCATCGCGACTGGCTTTGATTTCACACAGACGCGCCAGTTTCTCAGCCGTGAAGCCGGCTTCATCCACAACGGTACCGCTGGAATCAGACGCGGTGACCACGCGGGCACCAAACTGCATTGCTTTTTCGATGGCATATTGCGCCACGTTGCCGGAGCCGGAGACCGCCACGCGCATGCCTTCGAAGCCTAAGCCGTGGCGTTTCAGCATCGCTTCGGTGAAATAGACCAGACCGTAGCCGGTCGCTTCCGGGCGGATCAGGCTGCCGCCAAAGGAGAGTCCTTTGCCGGTAAAGACGCAGGCGCTGTTGTTTGAGAGCTTTTTCATCATTCCGGCCATAAAGCCCACTTCACGCCCGCCCACGCCGATATCACCAGCAGGGACGTCGGTGTCCGGGCCAAGGTGGCGATAAAGCTCGGTGATCAGCGCCTGGCAGAAGCGCATCACTTCGCCTTCGCTTTTGCCTTTCGGGTCAAAATCGCTGCCGCCTTTACCGCCGCCCATCGGCAGGGTAGTGAGCGCGTTTTTAAAGGTCTGCTCAAAGCCAAGGAATTTCAAAATCGACAGGTTCACTGAAGGGTGGAAGCGCATCCCGCCCTTAAACGGCCCGATAGCCGAGTTAAACTGCACGCGCCACGCGCGGTTCACCTGCACCTGATTGCGGTCGTCCACCCACGCCACGCGGAACTGGATCACGCGCTCAGGTTCGACGAGGCGCTCAAGCAAAGACATCTGACGATAACGTGGGTTTTGTTCCAGGAAGGGCCACAGGGTGGTCATTACTTCACGTACGGCCTGCGCAAACTCGCTCTGATGCGGGTCGCGCTGCTGAACATGGGTGAGAAAACTTTCCAGAGTGCGTGTCTGATCCATAGATATAAGAACCTCTTATGATAATTTCCGTATGTGTCTTATACGATTTGTGTTGTTTTTTTGACTATACCACCCGTACCGCTTTGCGAAGCAAGCAGAAATTTATGTCGAAAGGGAAATTAATGACCAGTGCGGCGTCATAACCAAAAGCGATGACGAGATAAATTAAAGGTTCCGCGATGATTAACCGTTATAGTCATTATCAGGACACAACAGGAAGAGAAGTCTATGAACCGTTACGTGATGACCGCGTTATGTTTGATGCTGAGCGCTGGCGCGCAGGCTGACCGCATTCGCCCGGATGTGGAAGTGAACGTACCGCCGGAGGTCTTTAGCTCCAGCGGCCAGAGAGCGCAGCCCTGTAACCAGTGCTGCATCTATCAGGATCAGAACTACTCAGAAGGGGCGGTGGTGAAAGCGGACGGCATCCTGCTGCAGTGCCAGCGCGATGAACGCACCATCAGTACGAATCCACTGGTCTGGCGTCGCGTAAAAGAATAAAGGCTTCCAGCAGCGGAATATCCGCCGGGGCTAAGGGGTAGTCAAACGCCTCTTCAGGCGTACACCACACCAGGGCGCTGTGGTAGTGCGCCGTTAGCTCACCACTGAAGTGGGGCACGTGCCAGGCGTGTAAATGGATTAACCGCTGTGACACTTCCCGCTGGTGGCTTGCCACGTAGTACGACGGTCGCGCGTGGATCCCTAACTCCTCCTGCAGCTCGCGGATCAGCGCTTCGGGCTGCGTTTCTCCGGCTTCCACCTTTCCACCGGCAAACTCCCACAGGCCCGGCTGATCGGCATGCATGGGGCGCTGCGCCAGTAAAATTTTATTGTCTTTTTCGATGATTGCCGCAACGACATCGAGTGTTTTCAGCATGGTCGTCAATACTTGATAGCGAAAAACACCATATTATCGTGCCCTTTCCAGGAGTCCAGTCATCAGGAGAATCACGTGAAAGAGACATCCACCTGGGTTGCCCCGGTTGAATCCCTTCCCGCCAGCCTCAAACCTATTGCCGCCATGCAGAAAAAACACTTTGGCGCAGTGCTTAACCCCACGCGCTGGTGGGGACGTATGCCGCGCCTGTTCTGGCTGGTGGCGCTGTTTGTCGGGTTTCTGGAGCGACGCAACGCCCGCCTGACGCCGGTGCTGCGCTCGCTGCTGATGACGCGGGTATCCCAGCTCTGTCACTGTGCATTTTGTATTGATGCCAATAGCCTGCGTCTTGCCGAACGCGCGGGCGCGTTGGATAAAGTGCAGGCCGTGAGTCAGTGGCGTGACGCCGCGCTTTTCAATGAGCAGGAGCGCGCGGCGCTGGCCTACGCGGAGGCCGTCACCGCCACGCCGCCGCAGGTGGATGAGGCGCTCAAAAGCGAGCTCAAACGCCTTTTTACCGATGAGACGATTAGCGAAATGACGGCGCTGATTGCGTTTCAAAACCTTTCGGCCCGCTTTAATGCCGCCCTTGATATCCCGGCGCAGGGACTGTGCGACACGTTTAAAGGAAAGCCGCATGCTTGATCGACATATTCATCCCCGGGTAAAGCCCGCCCTTAACCGGCTGGCCTCCTGGCTGGATAAACCCGGCATCACGCCCGATGGCTTAACGTTAACCGGATTTGCCGCAGGCGTGCTGACGCTACCGTTTCTGGCGCTTGGCTGGTATCCGGCGGCCCTGGTCGCCATTGTGGCTAATCGCCTGCTGGATGGCCTGGACGGCGCACTGGCACGCCGCAGAGGGCTGACGGATGCGGGCGGGTTTCTGGATATCGCGCTCGATTTTCTGTTCTACGCGCTGGTGCCGTTTGGTTTTGCCCTCGCGGCTCCCGCTGAGAATGCGCTGGCCGCGGCCTGGCTACTGTTCGCCTTTATCGGAACCGGCAGCAGCTTTCTGGCCTTTGCCGCTCTGGCGGCGAAACACAATATCGATAACCCCGGCTATGCGCACAAGTCGTTTTACTATATCGGCGGATTAACGGAAGGGACGGAGACCATCGTGCTGTTTGTGTTGTGCTGCCTGTTTCCGGCGCACTTCACGCTTCTCGCGTGGGTATTTGGCGCGTTGTGCTGGCTGACCACCACAACGCGCATCTGGAGCGGGTATCTGACGCTGCGTTCACTCACGCCCTAGCGCGAACTGTCGGGTCCGCGTTCGCCAGACGACACCGGGTTTTGCGGGTGGCTGCTCCATTCGTACCAGCCACCGTCATAGACGGAGATGTTTTTCCAGCCCATCGCCCGGGCATACATAAAGCCCTCTGAAGCTCGCCAGCCGGTACCGCAATAAAAGGCCACGTGCTGTTCCGGCAGGATGTTCCAGCTTTTCCACATGGCGGCGATGTCATCGGCGCTGCGCATGGTGCCGTCCGGGTTATGGAAATCTTCCATATGGGTGGCATCGCTTCCGGCATGACCCCAGCGGGCACCGGCAATTTCACCTTTGGGTTTGATGTAGCTGTAGCCGCTGGTTTCGCCAGTAAACTCCGGCCACGAGCGAATGCTGACCAGCGAAGCATCCTGGCGATGCAGCATCCCGCGCGCCTGCGCCATATCGATCATCAGCTGTGGCTGACCGGGGAGCGGCGCGCCGAAATCGGGAGCGGGTTTGACATCAGCAGGCATCCCTCTTTCCACCGGCAGGTTGGCCTCTGACCACGCTTTCCAGCCACCATTAAGAATACGCACGTCCTTCACGCCCGCGTAGAGCATAATTTGCGCCACGCGGGCGGCGGTATAGACATCGCGACCATACAGAATGACGGTGGTATCGTGACGGATCCCGTGTTTTGCCAGCATCGCTTTCAGTTTGTCGTCAGAAACCTTATTCCACAGCGGCTCGCTTTCCACTTCGTTGGTATCAATATAATCCGCGCCGGGAATGTGGTTCAGTAGATAGAACTTCGGCGCACCCCAGGCGGCTTCAATCACTTTCCAGTCACCGGCCGGGGCGGCTGCCACCGGTTTGCCCTGCGAAAGCTGATAAATCCACTGCGGGTAAACGAGCTGTTCAAAGTGCGGCAGGCGCTGCAGACGCTCAGGGGACTGCAGGGCATCACTGAGAACGGAAACCCGGGGATAACCGGCTTTCTTCAGGCGGGCGCTCACCGCCTGGTTGTCAGCGTCACTGCCGTAGAGGGCGATAGTCGTTGTGGGGGTAAGCTGATGCTGTTTTGCCCAGCGGCCAATCTGGTCGTCGCTCATCGCGCTCAGCCAGGTGGTAGAGAGGTTAAGCGCAGCGGGCTCGTGCCCGGAGGGGGCGCTCAGCGTTTGCGGCCAGCCGTTATAAAACGCACTGGCACGGGTATCGATCGCCGCGCCGTGCTGTTCCTGAAGCTGAGCCAGTGTGAGCGAATGGGGCATATCAGCGGCCATGCAAGAGAGTGAGGCGAGGCCGCAAAGCAGGGCCAGCGCGGTCAGTTGAGAAACACGTTTCATCGAATAACCTGACGTCAGTAAAAGAGGGGGGCATTGTCGTCTCTCCTGAAAGGTAAAACATTGCGTTAGCACATTATTGCCAGCGAGAAATCTCAATCACCTCGCCACCCGGCGGAATATCTTCATCGTCATGCGTGACCAGCACTACCGGGATATTGCGTGCGCGCAGGGCATCAAACACCCATGTCCGAAAGGACGACCGCAGTGATTTATCAAGGCGGCTAAACGGTTCGTCCAGCAACAACGCCTGTGGCTCGGCAAGCAGAGCCCGCAGCAGGCTCACCCTGGCACGCTCCCCGCCGGATAGCGTGGCCGGATCGCTGGCATAGTGGCGATTTAGCCCGGCTGAATCCAGAGCCTGTTGCACCTTTTCCCGGCGTGCGCGTCCGGTTATTCGCGCCGGTAACGCCAGCAGCAGATTTTGCCCGACGCTGTACTGGTCAAACAGCAGTGCGTCCTGAAAGAGAATACCGATCCCGCGTTGCTCGACAGGCAGCCCGTCACAGCGGCGATCGTCAAGCCACAGCTCGCCCTGCGCCTGAAAGTCGTCAGACAGTGCCCCAACCATCCATGAGAACAGGGTCGATTTCCCGCTGCCGGACGGCCCCATCAGGGTGACAATTTCACCGCGAGGGACATAAAAGTTAACTTCACGGAACAGCGGCGCAATGGTGAGATTGTTGACCTTCAGCATTAACGTAATCCTCGTCGATAATGGCCTGCGAGCCGGGATAACAGTGCGGCAACGCCGAAGACGGCCCCTGTCACCAACAGAAGCCACAGCGCCCGGTTAGCCAGAATCGGGATGCTGCCGCCGCTGCTGAGCGCCACGGTTTCGGTGGTAAGGGTGCTGAAACGCCCCGCGCCGAGCCAGAGTGTTGGCATGTATTGCGCCATGCTGACCGAAAATCCGGTTGCAAACGCCAGCAGCGCGGGGCGCAACAGCAGGGGACATTTGATCAGGCAGAAGACTTTTGTCCGCCGCCAGCCAAGCGTTCTGGCCGTGAGGAGAAGCCGCGGATCGATGCGCCGCCAGGCGGGTTGCAGTATCAGCAGCATCCACGGCAACACCCACAGCAGATGACTCCAGAGCACGGCGGCGTACTGCCCGTCGATACCCAGCCATAACGCCACCCTGTATTGCCCGGAAACCAGCGGCAGCGCAGGAAGGGCGAGAGGGAGCCAGACCCACAGTGCACCACGCCGCGGCCCCCATTCCAGCCAGAGCAGTATCATGATCAGGGCGATCAGGCTGGCGAGCAGGCCGAACGATAAGCTGGCACGCACGGCGCTAACATCATCCCACTGGGCCAGCATCAGCAGCACGCCGGCGCAAAGCATGCCGCATGCGGGGAGGATTCCGCTGAGCATACGGGCGGGCGGCGCGAGGGGGAACGTGCGTCGCACCCCTGTCAGCGCAGGCAACGTGCGACGCCACGCCTTCCAGATACCGAACCCCAGCGCCGAAAGCGCGGCCAGCAGCGCGAGCATCAGCAGGCAGAGCAGCATTCCTTTCGTTTGCTGCTGCACGTCGCCCTGGGTCAGCCACTGCCAGGCCAGTACCGCCAGGGTAGGCGGATTCCCCGGCCCCAGGATGATGGCGACATCCACAACAGAGAGGGACCAGGCGAGCACCGCCAGCATTGTGGCACCCAGCGCCGGCGCGATCTCCGGGATCACCAGCCAGCACAGTCGCTGGAACCGCCCGTATCCCAGGGTTTGCAACACGACATTCTGGCGGGCCAGTATGGTTTCAGGTAACACCGCGTATATCGCCCACAGCACGAAGGCGCTCTCCTTGACGGCGAGAGTTAGCCCCAGCCCAATCCCGTAGCGATCCAACATCGGGGAGCAGCGTGTACAGAGCTGATAAAACAGACCGCCTTCGGCAAAAGTCAGCAACACGCTGGTGGCGAAAGCAACGTGGGGAACGGCCAGCAGCCACGGCAAACGGGTGCACAGAAGACGCCAGCGCTCACCGGGCCAGAGCGTGGTGACGAAAATCAGGGCGATAAACAGGGCGCCGAGAGTGGCAATCAGCGTGGATACCAGGGTGGCAGCGAGCGCCTGCGGGATCTGCGGGTCGTCAAACAGGCGTTGCCAGTTTTCTGCCGACAGCGCCGGCGTCAACAGCATGGCGGCGGCGGGAACAAGCGGCAGATACACTGCCGCCATCGCCAGCCAGATGAGTGCGCTCAGCGGGTGCCGTAACGACGCAGCCATTCCTGCTCCAGCGCGTTAACCCAGGCTGCGTGTGGCTCCGCAAGCATCTGCGGAAGCCCTTGTGGCGTGTGGGCCTGAAGCTGTTTTGCTTCATCTGCGGGCAGCGTGTTCGCCTGCAGTACGCTCGGATCGCCCCAGATAGCCGGGTCGGCTTTGCGGATCTGCGCCTGAGGTGAGAGCAGGAAATTGGCAACCACCCTGGCCCCCGCACTGGCGCTGGCGTTCGCCGGGATGGCAACAAAATGAACGTTACCGATCATCCCGTTGTGAAAACCAAAGCTGTAGCTGTCGGCAGGCAGTTCACCGCTGGCCACTTTTTGCAGCGCATGTGCCGGGTTAAAGGTCAGCGACAGGCTCAGACTGCCGCGAGCGAGCAGGGTATCCATCCGCGCAGGTGAAGGCGGGAAATCTTTTCCTTCTCGCCACAGCAGCGGGTGGAGTTTGTCGAGGTAGTCCCAGAGCGGCGCGGTAACCTGTGCAAAGGTGTCATCGGGCGCGCGTTTCAGCGCATCGGGTCGGGAGGTGAGCGTGAGAAGCAACTGTTCCAGAAACGCGGTGCCGGTAAAATCAGGCGGACGAGGATAGCTGATTTTACCCGGATGCTGCTGGGCCCAGGCCAGTAATCCCTGCGGGTCTGACGGTGGAGTCGGCATGCTCGCTTTGCGGGCGATAAAGGTGAGCTGCGCGCCACCCCACGGAGATTCTGCACCCTCGGTTGGCAGGGCGAAATCTTCCGTGACCGGTTTGCCCGTGTCGACATAACGCCAGTTAGGCAGCGTCTGTGCCCATCCGGTTTGCAGCAGGTTAGCCTCTTTCAGCGTGCGGAAATTCTCACCGTTAACCCACAAAAGATCCACCGAGCCATGGGTCTTACGCCCGGCGGCAGCTTCTGTCTGGATCCGTTTTACCGCATCCGCCGCATCGGCCAGGTGGACAATGTTGAGGTTGATTGCGTAGTGCGTTTTCATCTCGCCGCTGACCCAGTCGAGGTAGCGGTTAACCGCCTGATCGCCTCCCCAGGCGTTAAACCAGACGGTCTGGCCTTTGGCCTGTTGTTGGATAACGTGCCAGCTGTCGGCGGCACACAGAGGAGTGGTCAGCAGCAGACCGGTCAGAAACGCGCAAAAACGCACACGGCGCATAATGCCTCACTTTTTAAACGAAGAGGGGAGTCGGGAAAACAGCCATCGGCTCATCAGCGGTAATAACCCCAGTAGTGTAAAGGCTAACAGCATGCCCGGCGACAGAATATCGCGCAGCGAGGTGATTTTTCCCAGCTCGCGGCCGGCGTTGAGGAAGATAACCGTTGCGGGCAGCATGGCGAGCTGGCTGACCCACCAGTACCGACGCACCCCAATGCGGGTCAGCCCCATCAGCAGATTGACCAGAAAAAACGGGAACAACGGCATCATGCGCAGGGCGAATAGATACCCTGCGCCGTCACGCGCCATCCCGGCGTTCACCGTTTTCATCTGTTGGGCAAACCGTCGCTGAACCCAGTCGCGCAGCAGATAACGGCTGGCGAGCATCGCGAGCGTGGCGCCGAGCGTGGAGGCAAACGACACCAGCAGCGTCCCCTTCCACAGCGTAAATAGCGCGCCGCCCAGCAGGGTCAGTATCGCGGCACCGGGGATAGACAGGGCGGAAACCACCACATAGAGGGCAAAAAAGATCAGCGCACTTTGCTGCGGGGCGTGTTCGACGCAGGCGAGCAAGGTCTGCTGATGCGTTTTGACGGTTTCAAGAGAGAGCGTGCCCGGAGTAAGAGTGAGCCACGTCAGCATAAAGGCGCCCAGCAGGGCGCACAGTACGACAATTTTTCGAATGTTCACACGGGGTTACAGCTTGAATTTCGCCCACACCGGCGCGTGGTCCGACGGTTTTTCCATGCTGCGGATATCGTAGTCGATCCCGGTTTCAATGCAGCGTTCCGCCAGCGGGGAGCTTGCCAGCAGCAGGTCTATGCGCAGCCCGCGGTTGTCATCAAAGCCTTTTGAGCGGTAATCGAACCATGAGAAGCGATCCTGGGTGTCCGGGTTAGCCGTGCGGAAGGTATCCACCAGACCCCAGCTCAGCAGACGATCCATCCACTCGCGCTCTTCCGGCAGGAATGAACATTTGCCGGTGCGCAACCAGCGTTTGCGGTTCTCTTCACCAATGCCGATATCCAGATCGGTCGGGCTAATATTCATGTCGCCCATGATCAGCACCGGATTCTCTTTTTTCAGTTCGGTGGTCAGATAATCCTGCAGATCCTGATAAAACTTCGCTTTCGCCGGGAATTTGGTCTCATGGTCACGGCTCTCCCCCTGCGGGAAATAGCCGTTGATCACGGTGATATTGCCGAGCGCTGAAGGAATTTCCGCCATGATGATACGGCGCTGCGCTTCTTCGCCATCACCCGGGAAGCCGCGGCGGACGGAAACCGGCGTCTCTTTGGTCAGCAGGGCAACGCCGTAATGCCCTTTCTGTCCGTGATAAAAGACGTTGTAACCCAGTTTCACCACCTCTTCGAGGGGGAACATATCGTCGTGAACTTTTGTCTCCTGCAGGCCGATCACATCAGGCTGATGTTGTTTAACAATCGCTTCAAGCTGGTGAGGGCGGGCACGCAGGCCGTTGATATTAAAAGAGACAAATTTCATAGTCGCTGCCAGTGCAAGGTGAATAGTGCATGGATGGTAGCAGAATTTGCGTCGTCTGTTACGGGGATTGACCAATAACTGCGACAGATAATGCCAACGGTGCAATATTTGCACCATTCTGACGCGCTTCGCCCTTAAAAGGGGCGTAAATGGCCAATAAATTTCGCGAGCGATCACAATTCCAGAATTATATTTGGCCTCTGCATACTCTTTCTGATTTTCATGCGGCAAAGCGCCGCTTGTCGTAAAAATATTCACTTTTTATGCACTAAAAGTGAATAACTCCATATTGTAACTTATTGATATTCTGTTACCCCCACCCGTTTATGCATTTTTATCGCTGGCTGGCACGAAGGCTGCAATCTACATTCACAGTGCAAACACTCAATTATTTAACATTCAAATAACCTTTTATTTACCGGATGAGGTCGCTATGTCTCTGTCAATTACGCGTGAAAATTTCGATGAATGGATGATGCCGGTTTACGCTCCGGCGGCTTTTATTCCGGTTCGTGGGGAAGGCTCGCGCCTGTGGGATCAGCAGGGTAAAGAGTATATTGACTTTGCGGGCGGGATTGCGGTTAACGCGCTGGGCCATGCACACCCGGCGCTACGCCAGGCGTTAAACGACCAGGCGGCGAAGTTCTGGCATACCGGGAACGGCTATACCAACGAACCGGCGCTGCGTCTGGCGAAAAAACTGATCGACGCGACGTTTGCGGAGAAAGTCTTTTTCTGCAACTCGGGCGCGGAGGCGAACGAAGCGGCGCTGAAGCTGGCACGCAAATATGCGCACGATAAATTCGGTGTGCACAAGAGCGGGATTGTGGCCTTTAAGAACGCGTTCCATGGCCGCACGCTCTTTACCGTCAGCGCAGGGGGGCAGCCGTCCTACTCGCAGGACTTTGCGCCGCTGCCGCCGGATATCCGCCACGGGGTGTATAACGATCTGCAGTCAGCCCGCGAGCTGATCGACGACACCACCTGCGCGGTGATCGTTGAGCCAATGCAGGGAGAAGGCGGTGTGCTGCCCGCACAGAAAGCGTTCCTGCAGGGGCTGCGCGAACTGTGCGATCGTCATAACGCGGTACTGATTTTCGACGAAGTGCAGACCGGCGTTGGCCGTACCGGTGAGCTGTATGCGTATATGCACTACGGCGTAACGCCGGACGTTCTCTCAACGGCGAAAGCGCTGGGCGGCGGCTTCCCGATTGGCGCGATGCTGACCACCGATAAATTCGCCAGCGTAATGGTCGTGGGCACGCATGGCACCACCTATGGCGGTAACCCGCTGGCAACGGCCGTGGCCGGACAGGTTCTGGATATCATCAATACCCCGGAAGTGTTGAAGGGGGTTAAACAGCGTCACGACTGGTTTGTGGAGCGTCTGAACGCCATTAACAGCAAGACCGGTCTGTTTAAAGAGATTCGCGGCCTGGGGCTGTTAATTGGCTGCGAACTGACGCCGGAGTTTGCCGGAAAAGCTAAACTTATTTCACAGGAAGCGGCGAAACAGGGCGTGATGGTGCTGATTGCCGGTGCCAACGTGGTGCGTTTTGCCCCTGCGCTGATTGTCAGCGAGGAAGAGGTGAGCACCGGTTTAGACCGTTTTGCGCTGGCCTGTGAACGTGTGAAATCCGGGGTGTCATCATGATGGTCATCCGTCCCGTTGAGCGCGGCGATCTCGCCGGGCTCATGCAGCTTGCCGGTAAGACGGGGGGCGGGCTAACCTCGCTTCCTGCCGATGAAAAAACGCTGTCGGCGCGCATTGAGCGCGCCCTGCTAACCTGGCAGGGGACGTTGCCAAAAAGCGAACAGGGCTATGTGTTCGTGCTGGAAGATACCGACACGGGGACCGTAGCCGGGATCTGCGCCATCGAAGTGGCCGTTGGTCTTAATGATCCGTGGTACAACTACCGCGTGGGCACCATGGTTCATGCCTCAAAAGAGCTGAACGTCTATAACGCGCTGCCGACGCTGTTTCTCTGTAATGACCACACCGGTGCCAGCGAGCTTTGTACGCTGTTCCTTGATCCGGCGTGGCGTAAAGAGGGCAACGGGTATCTGCTCTCCAAATCGCGCTTTATGTTTATGGCCGCTTTCCGCGATCGTTTTAACGAAAAGGTGGTGGCTGAAATGCGCGGTGTGATCGACGATAAAGGCTATTCGCCGTTCTGGGAGAGCCTGGGCGAGCGTTTCTTCTCGATGGAGTTCAGCCGGGCAGACTATCTGTGCGGCACCGGACAGAAAGCGTTTATCGCTGAGCTGATGCCGAAACACCCTATCTATACCCATTTCTTAACCCCGGAAGCACAGGCGGTGATTGGCGAAGTCCATCCGCAAACGGCGCCTGCCCGCGCGGTGCTGGAGAAAGAAGGCTTCCGCTACCGTAACTATGTCGACATCTTTGACGGCGGGCCGACGCTGGAGTGCGACATCGACCGCGTGCGCGCGATCCGTAAAAGCCGACTGGTTGACGTCTCTGAAGGTCAGCCTGCGCCGGGTGACTGGCCGGCGTGCCTGGTGGCGAACGAAAATTACACCAACTTCCGCGCCATGCTGGTGCGTACCAACCCGAAATGTGAACGTCTGGTGCTGACGGCTGCAGAACTGGATGCCCTGAAATGTAATGCCGGCGATACGGTTCGCCTGGTGCGACTCTGCCCTGAGGAGAAAACAGCATGACTTTATGGATCAACGGAGACTGGGTAACGGGCGAAGGCGAACAGCGAGTGAAGACCAATCCGGTCGGCAACGAGGTGCTCTGGAAAGGTAATGATGCCAGCGCCGGGCAGGTTGAACAGGCCTGCCACGCCGCGCGCCGCGCGTTTCCGGCGTGGGCGAAACAGCCGTTCACCGTGCGCCAGGGGATTGTCGAAAAGTTTGCCTCTCTGCTGGAAGCGAATAAAACCGAGCTGACCCGCACGATCGCCCTGGAGACCAGCAAGCCACGCTGGGAAGCGGCGACTGAAGTGACGGCGATGATCAACAAAATCGCTATCTCGGTAAAGGCGTACCATACCCGCACCGGCGAGCAGCATACCGAAATGGCTGACGGCGCGGCCACGCTGCGCCATCGCCCCCACGGCGTACTGGCGGTGTTTGGCCCCTACAACTTCCCGGGGCATCTGCCAAACGGGCATATTGTGCCTGCACTGCTGGCGGGAAATAACGTCATTTTCAAACCGAGTGAATTAACGCCGCTGACCGGTGAGGTGGTGGTGAAGCTCTGGGAGCAGGCGGGTTTGCCGCCGGGCGTGCTGAACCTGGTGCAGGGCGGGCGTGAAACCGGCCAGGCGCTGAGCGCGTTAAGTGATATTGATGGCCTGCTGTTTACCGGCAGCGCCGGGACGGGCTATCAGCTGCATCGCCAGCTGGCCGGGCAGCCGGAAAAAATTCTGGCGCTGGAGATGGGGGGGAACAACCCGCTCATTGTTGAAGATCCTGATGATATTGATGCGGCAGTCCACCTGACCATCCAGTCGGCCTTTATTACTGCCGGCCAGCGCTGCACCTGTGCGCGTCGTCTGCTGGTGAAGCGCGGGGCGCAGGGCGATGCGTTCCTCAGGCGTCTGGTTGAGGTGAGCGCGCGTCTGGTGCCTGCGACGTGGGATGCCGACCCGCAGCCGTTTATCGGCGGGCTCATCTCCGAACAGGCGGCGCTGAACGTTCTGAAAGCCTGGCAGGACCATGTCTCACGCGGCGCGAAAACCTTGCTGGAGCCGAAGCAGGTTCAGCCGGGCACGTCGCTGCTGACGCCGGGCATTGTTGAGATGAGCGGCGCGAGCAACGTGCCGGATGAAGAGGTCTTTGGGCCGCTGCTGTGCGTCTGGCGCTATGACGATTTTGACAGTGCCATTGCGATGGCCAACAACACCCGCTACGGCCTGTCGAGCGGTCTGATTTCACCGCAGCGCGAGAAGTTTGATCAGCTGCTGCTCGAAGCGCGCGCCGGGATTGTTAACTGGAACAAACCGCTGACCGGTGCCGCGAGTACCGCCCCGTTTGGCGGCGTAGGGGCTTCCGGGAACCATCGCGCCAGCGCGTGGTATGCCGCAGATTACTGCGCGTGGCCGATGGCGAGCCTGGAAACACCTGCGCTGACGCTGCCGGAAACGCTGAGTCCGGGTCTGGATTTTAGTCAGGGAGATCGCCATGAAAGCGCGTGAAGTCAATTTTGACGGCCTGGTGGGACTGACGCACCACTATGCCGGGCTCTCCTTTGGTAATGAAGCCTCGACGAAACACCGTTTTCAGGTCTCCAACCCGAAACTGGCGGCAAAGCAGGGGCTGCTGAAAATGAAGGCGCTATCGGACGCGGGTTTTCCGCAGGCGGTGATCCCGCCGCAGGAGCGTCCAAACGTGGCGGTGTTACGTCAGCTTGGTTTTAGCGGCACTGATGAACAGGTGGTGGAGAAAGCGGGAACGCAGACGCCACACCTGCTCTCGGCGGCGAGTTCCGCCTCCTCAATGTGGGTGGCCAATGCGGCGACCGTTGCGCCCTCTGCCGATACGCTGGATGGCAAGGTCCATTTGACGGTGGCGAACCTGAACAACAAATTCCACCGCGCCACCGAAGCGGAGACCACGGAGCGCGTGCTGCGCGCCATTTTCCATAATGACGCCCATTTTGCTGTCCATCCGGCTCTGCCGCAGGTGGCGATGTTTGGTGATGAAGGTGCTGCCAACCATAACCGTCTGGGCGGCGATTACGGCGAACCGGGGTTACAGCTGTTTATTTACGGGCGGGAAGAGGGCGGCCATTCTGCGCCAACCCGCTACCCGGCCCGACAGACGCTGGCGGCAAGCCAGGCCGTGGCGCGTCTGAATCAGGTCAATCCGTCGCAGGTGATTTTTGCCCAGCAGAACCCGCATGTGATCGACCAGGGCGTGTTCCATAACGACGTGATTGCCGTCTCTAACCGCCAGGTTCTGTTCTGCCACGAGCAGGCGTTCGCCCATCAGGAGAAACTCCTCGCCACGCTGCATGAACGCGTGCCCGGGTTTACGCCGATTCAGGTGCCGACGCAGGCGGTGAGCGTGCAGGATGCGGTTGAGACCTACCTCTTCAACAGCCAGCTGTTGAGCCGGGACGATGGCAGCATGATGCTGGTGCTGCCGCAGGAGTCCAGCGATCACCCGGGCGTGTGGCGTTATCTGACTGAACTGGTGAAAGCCGATAACCCGATTGCGGAACTGCGCGTCTTTGATCTGCGCGAGAGCATGGCAAACGGGGGCGGTCCGGCCTGTTTACGCCTGCGCGTGGTCCTGACGCCCAACGAAATGCAGGCCGTTAACCCGGCAGTGATGATGAATGAGACGCTGTTTAACATCCTGAACGACTGGGTGGACCGCTACTATCGTGACCGGTTAACGCAGGCCGATCTGGTTGACCCGCAGCTGCTGCGCGAAGGCCGCGAGGCGCTCGACGCGTTAACCTCAATCCTGCAGCTGGGTTCGGTTTACCCGTTCCAGCGCTAAAGGAGGCGCTATGGAAAATTTACTGGCGCTGACGCTGACTGACGAAACGCCCTCACAACGTGAGGGGGAGGGGCCCTCATTCCACTGGCGGTGGCTGGGGCGCGGTGTGCTTGAACTGACACCGAGCGCCAGGAGTGAACTGTCGCTTCTGCTCTCAACCGGCATTCACGGCAATGAAACGGCGCCCGTCGAGATTGTCGACCTGCTGCTGGGCGCGTTGTATAGCGGGGAGATCGCGCTGCACTGCCGTCTGCTGGTGGTTCTGGGAAACCCGCCTGCGCTGGCGCAAAACAAACGCTATCTGGTGAGCGACATCAACCGCATGTTCGGTGGCCGCTGGTCGCAATTCCCACAAAGTGATGAAACGGCACGGGCGCAGTGGCTGGAGCAGATCGTCACCTCCTTTTTCACCGACGCGGGGCCATTGCGCTGGCATCTCGATCTGCATACGGCGATCCGCGCCTCGTATCACGTACGTTTTGGCGTACTGCCGCAGCGTAATCAGCCCTGGGAGGAAGATTTTCTGAGTTGGCTGGGGGATGCGGGGCTGGAAGCGCTGGTCTTCCATCAGTCGCCGGGGGGGACCTTCACGCACTTTACCTGCGAACGCTTCGGCGCGCTGGCCTGCACGCTGGAGCTGGGAAAAGCGCTGCCGTTTGGGCAAAACGATCTTACGCGCTTTGCCCCGACGCATCTTGCGCTGCATGCGCTGCTGGGGGGGAAGGAGCCGGAGCACACCAGCCAGCCCGTCGAGTGTTATCGGGTTGTGCAGCAGATCACCCGCCGTAGCGAGGCTTTCCAGCTACATATGGCGGCCCACACGCTCAATTTTACGCCGTTTCGCAAGGGGGCATTACTGGCGGAGGACGGCGACGAGCGCTATGAGGTGCAGAAAACAACCGAATATGTGCTGTTCCCCAACCCGTCTGTGGCCTTTGGTCTGCGGGCCGGGCTGATGCTGGAAAAAGTGTCCTGATCGTGTCCCCTCCTGTCTGCGGGAGGGGAATATTAAAACTATATTCTTAGCGATTAAGGCGATCGCATTTTCTTTGCAGAATATTCCTGGATAATTGCTTTATTATTAAACGGCAGTTGGTTATACTTCTTCACAATCTCTTAATAATCAGCTTATTGCATATTTTAGTTGCAACTCTCCACGCTTTATCCTTATTTCCTCCATATTTGGCGAAAATTTGTTTTTTACACTTTCATTGTTTTACCGTTGCTCTGACTAATTGACGATAAACCCCGTAAAGTTAATCTCGTCAACACGGCATAGCGCCGAAGAATAACTGAAAGTAAGGAAATAAATTATGCGTAAGTTTACTGCACTGTTTGTTGCTTCTACCCTGGCTCTGGGCGCTACCAGCATGGCGTTCGCCGCAGATACCGCAACCACCACTGCCGCGCCTGCTGAAGGCAAAATGATGATGCATCACAAAGGCAAGCCGGGTATGCACGAGATGATGATGTTCAAAGATCTGAACCTGACGGATGCGCAGAAACAGCAGATCCGCGACATCATGAAAAGCCAGCGTGACCAGATGAAACGTCCTCCGTTGGAAGAGCGCCGCGCGATGCATGACATTATCGCCAGCGACAGCTTCGATAAGGCAAAAGCCGAAGCGCAGATCGACAAAATGGCTGAGCAGCATAAAGCCCGCATGCTGGCTCATATGGAAACCCAGAACAAGATCTACAACATTCTGACGCCGGAACAGAAAAAACAATTTAATGCCAATTTTGAGAAGCGTCTGACAGAACGTCCGGCAATGGAAGGTAAAATGCCAGCACCAACCGAATAAACGGTTCACTCTCTTAAGACCGCCGGGATCCTGTCTACAAAAGCGCAAATGCTGTGGACAGGACCGGCGGTTTTTTCTTTCTTACCCTCTTGTCTGCCGCAACAGGCGCGGTATTCTCCTGTCATCGCTTCAGAGAATTCATGACGTTAGATTTTTTATCAGCGTCCCGCTAAGGCTTGCCCGCTCTGCTGCCGATACTACGTCTGTAACTATTCAATCATAACAAACAAGACAGCAACGATAGCGATATCCTTGCCCTGGCGCTCGTTGCGCCATTCAGGAGTGGTGATGGAGTTCTTTGATATCCGTAAAATGCCGGTCAGTCTCTGGCGCAATGGTGCTGGTGAGACGCGCGAAATTTGTTGTTTTCCTCCCGCGACGCGCGATTTTTTCTGGCGTGCCAGCATTGCGACGATCGCCAGCAATGGCGAATTCTCCTCCTTTCCCGGTGTTGACCGGGTTATCACCCTGCTGGAAGGGGGGGAAGTGACGCTCGATGCCGGTCAGGCGTTTTGCCATACCCTGAAGCACCATCAGCCCTTTTGTTTTTCCGGCGACCAGCCGGTAAAAGCGCTGTTAAGCGACGGGCAGATGTCGATGGACTTCAACATCATGACCCGGCGGGATTGCTGCCAGGCGAAAGTGCGGGTGGCGGACCGCACCTTCACTACCTTTGGCTCACGCGGGGGTGTGGTCTTCGTCTTAAGCGGTGCGTGGCAGCTGGGGGATAAATTGCTGACAGCCGATCAGGGCGCGAGCTGGGAGGAGGGAACCCACACCCTGCGTTTGCTGGAATCGCACGGCAGGTTATTATTCAGCGAAATCAACTGGCTGCCTGGTCATTAAGCACAATAACGTCAAACTCGCCGGTCAGCACGGGCTTACAGAGAATTTTGTAGCCATCATGGTCGAAGCCGGCGGGTGTGCGTAACAGGGTGGCGGCCTCCTGCAGATTATCGACCGCCCCCAGCCAGAACCAGTTATGAACGATGTGGTACTGCGTCATCGTCTCTCCCACCTCTTTTAGCGCAACGGCCCCTTCCCACGGCCAGCACTTCACGCTGATGGCCGCCAGCCCGCCAAGAAGCCGGGCGTGATGATCCTCGACGCTCTCTTTGCCGCAGCAGGCACCCGCACAGCGTTTGAGCGCAGAGCGGAAACAGGCGCGTCCACGGGTGGTGGCCTCCAGCCCCAGCAGGCTATAGCAAAGCTGCTGCTCGTCCGCCAGCGTTTGCAGCGCCTGTAGCGCCGCACGTTTGTTGGCGAACAGGCCGTACAGATTCGGTGCGTGCGAAAAATCGACGTCGCGCGCATAGACAACCTGCGGTTTGCCCGCGGTTATCTGCAGCGAGCAGAGCTGACGATTGCGGCGCAGACGCTTATTAAACAACGGCTGTTGCTCTTTGATCAGCCGGGCTTCCAGTAAGAGCGCTCCCATTTCCCCTGCCGTCGGATACCAGCTGATGCGTCGCGACTGGCGGAGCATGGCGGCTTCGTCCGGCGTGCGCAGATGGGACAGCACCCGGCTGCGAATATTCACGCTTTTGCCGATATAGAGCGGCAGGGTGTCGCTTTCGCCATGAAAGATGTACACGCCCGGCTGTTTAGGTAATTCCTCAAGCCAGGGGCGGAGATGTTCGGGATATTCATAGATAGCCGCCGCTTCAAACTCCAGACGCGGGGCAGATTGACGCCTGCTCACATACGACTCCATATACTGTTCAGGTATACAGTGTAGCAGGTGTAGGGTGGTTAAAAAAGAGCCGGGTCGCCTTATGCTCTCACCCCAACCCTCTCCCACGGGAGAGGGCGCAAACATTAAAAACGGTAACCTGGGTTACCGTTTTGCTTTTATTTCTTCCAGAAATCGTCAAACACGGTAATGGGTGGGCGGCGTTTGTGCTCGGTTTTCAGATACCAGCCTTCGATAATCTTCGCGATACTCTCGTCCAGTTTCTTGCCTTCCAGATAATCATCGATGTTGTCATAGGTCACACCGAGCGCCGCTTCATCCGGCAGGGAAGGGCGATCGTCTTCCAGATCTGCCGTTGGCGCTTTCTTGTATAAATGCTCCGGGCAGCCCAGCGCAGCCAGTAGTTGTTTACCCTGACGCTTGTTCAAACGGAAGATAGGGTTAATGTCGGTGCCCCCGTCGCCATATTTGGTGAAGAAACCGGTGATGGCTTCTGCCGCGTGATCGGTCCCGACAACCACGCCTTTGGTCATGCCTGCGATGCTGTACTGCGCTTTCATACGTTCGCGCGCTTTTTCATTGCCGCGCACAAAATCGCTCAGCTCAATGCCCGCTTCACGCAGCGCCTGCTCACTCGCCAGCACCGATCCTTTGATATTGACCGTCAGTACGCGGTCTGGCTGGATAAAGGCGATGGCATCCTGACAATCCTGTTCGTCTGTCTGCACGCCATACGGAAGACGCACGGCGATAAACTGCAGCGCTTCATCTCCCGTCTCTTCGCGCAGCTCTGAAATGGCCATCTGGCAGAGTTTGCCGGTCAGCGTCGAGTCCTGTCCGCCGCTGATGCCCAGTACCAGCGTTTTCAGAAACGAGTTCGTTTTTAAATAGGATTTTAAAAAATCAACGCTTCGGCGGATCTCTTCATTTGCATCTACCGCAGGCTTCGCGCCCAGCGCCTGAATAATCTCGTGTTGCAGAGCCATCACGCCCTCCATATGCAGACCATAAACAGAATGTGTTAACTGTTAAAACTAACCCTTCAGGCGTAAAACGACAAGGATCACAGTTTCGAGTGCGCTATTTTGCGGCGTTTTAGCAGCTTATCGTTGTTTTATTAGAATTTTCCGAAATTCGTCTGGCGTAACTCGCAAAGTTGAACAATAGTACTTTTTATCCCATGCTTAGATAACACGCTGATAAACAAGAGGACGGAATATGAACAAGAACGTAGCAGGAATTCTTAGCGCAGCGGCGGTACTGACTATGCTGGCAGGGTGTACGGCTTACGATCGCACCAAAGATCAGTTTACACAGCCGGTAGTGAAAGATGTCAAAAAAGGCATGACCCGTTCGCAGGTGGCTGCGATTGCCGGTAAGCCTTCGTCAGAAGTGACCATGATCCACGCGCGTGGTACCTGCCAGACCTATATCCTGGGTCAACGTGATGGTAAGGCAGAAACCTACTTTGTTGCTCTGGATGACACCGGTCACGTCATCAATTCCGGTTACCAGACCTGTGCAGAATACGATACCGATCCGCAGGCACCTAAGGCGCAGTAACCCTGCTTGCCTGAGGATGTTAACAAGCCGGCCTTTGGGCCGGTTTTTTTATGCATACGTAAATCTTATTTCTTTGCGCGAATTATTTGCCTGAAATGTGAAGGTAGTCAACAAGCCAGGTCAATGAGAGACAATTTAGGCCTGTGCAGAATTATCCCCCCTCTGTACCATTACGTATACTCACTCCAACGATAAACAACAGTCAGCACATTACCTGTCAGCCAGGAGAGCGAGTCGAGTGATAGCGAGACGGCAGGTAGTCATAAAAGAGGGAAATCATGATGGAAAAGAAACATATCTACCTGTTCTGCTCTGCAGGCATGTCAACGTCACTGCTGGTGTCGAAGATGCGTGCACAGGCCGAAAAGTATGAAGTGCCGGTGGTGATCGAAGCGTTCCCGGAAACGCTGGCGGGTGAAAAAGGCCAGACCGCAGATGTTATTTTACTGGGGCCGCAGATCGCTTACATGTTGCCAGAAATTCAACGTCTGTTACCGAATAAACCGGTCGAGGTAATCGATTCAGGGCTGTACGGTAAGATTGATGGTTTAGGTGTACTGAAAGCTGCTGTGGCAGCAATTAAAAAAGCTGCTAATTAATTTTTATTTTTCCCGTCAAAGAGTTATTTCACACACAATACGCCGCGACATACGTTGCGGCATTTAAGGGTATTTTCCTATGAGTAAAGTCATCGCTTCACTTGAAAAGGTACTCCTTCCTTTTGCTGTTAAAATAGGAAAGCAGCCTCATGTTAACGCCATCAAAAACGGCTTTATTAAATTAATGCCGTTGACGCTGGCCGGGGCAATGTTCGTTTTAATTAACAACGTTTTTCTGAGCTTTGGTGAAGGTTCCTTTTTTTATTCATTAGGAATTCGGTTAGACGCTTCAACCATTGAAACCCTTAACGGTTTTAAAGCCATCGGCGGCAATGTATATAACGGTACGTTGGGTATTATGTCGCTGATGGCGCCTTTCTTTATTGGGATGGCATTAGCCGAAGAACGTAAGGTGGATCCACTGGCCGCGGGGTTATTGTCCGTTGCCGCCTTTATGACCGTCACCCCATACAGCGTGGGTGAAGCTTATGCTGTGGGTGCCAACTGGCTGGGTGGGGCAAACATTATTTCCGGTATCGTTATCGGTCTGGTGGTTGCCGAGATGTTCACCTTTATTATCCGCCGTAACTGGGTAATTCGCCTGCCAGATAGCGTACCGGGCTCCGTTTCCCGTTCATTTTCCGCGTTGATTCCAGGCTTCATTATTCTCTCCATCATGGGGATTATTGCCTGGGCGCTCTCTCACTGGGGCACAAACTTCCACCAGATCATCATGGACTCTATCTCTACGCCGCTGGCGTCGATGGGTGGCGTGGTCGGTTGGGCGTACGTGATTTTCACCTCCCTGCTGTGGTTCTTCGGCGTACATGGTTCACTGGCACTGGCCGCGCTGGACAGCGGTATCATGACCCCATGGGCACTGGAAAACGTTGCACTTTATCAGCAGTACGGCTCCGTTGATGCGGCGCTGGCAGCCGGTAAAACCTTCCATGTGTGGGCGAAGCCGATGCTGGACTCTTATATCTTCCTGGGGGGTACCGGGGCGACGCTGGGTCTGATCATCGCGGTCTTTATTGTCTCTCGTCGCGCTGACCATCGTCAGGTTGCGAAGCTGGCGCTGCCGTCAGGCATCTTCCAGATTAACGAGCCGATTCTGTTTGGTCTGCCTATCATCATGAACCCGGTGATGTTCATTCCATTCGTCCTGATTCAGCCGCTGCTGGCGGGGATCACCCTGACGGCCTATTACCTGGGCATTATCCCGCCTGTTACCAACATTGCGCCGTGGACCATGCCGGCGGGGCTGGGAGCGTTCTTCAACACCAACGGTAGCGTCGCGGCCTTCCTGCTGGCGATATTCAACCTCGGGATTGCAACACTGCTCTACATGCCATTCGTGGCGATAGCCAACAAAGCCGCGACCGTGATTGATGAAGAAGAGAGCGAAGAGGATATCGCCCTCGCACTGAAATTCTAAATATTGCCCGGCGCGGGGTAACCCGCGCCAGCGAAAAGGAGCTTAAAGATGTTAGATTTGGATAGTATCGTAGCCGAAGACGCCGTAGAGAACGATCTGGAAGAAGTGGTGATGGGGCTTATCATCAACTCCGGGCAAGCACGTAGCCTGGCGTATGCCGCCCTTAAGCAGGCCAAGCAGGGCGATTTTGCCGCCGCTAAGACCATGATGGATCAATCCCGTATCGCGCTGAATGAAGCGCACCTGGTGCAGACTAAGCTTATCGAAGGCGACCAGGGGGAAGGGAAGATGAAAGTCAGCCTGGTGCTGGTGCATGCACAGGATCACCTGATGACCTCAATGCTGGCACGCGAGCTGGTGGCAGAGTTAATTGAGCTTCACGAGAAGCTGCAGTAAGTCAGACTGAGTAGCAGGAGGTCAGCACGATGGAAATTAAAACCGCACTTGAACAGCAGCTGTTTAATGGCAAGAATTTTCACGTGGTTATTTACAACAAGACGGAGAGCGCCAGTGGTCTGCACCAGCATGACTACTACGAGTTCACGATTGTTCTGACCGGCCGCTACTATCAGGAGATTAACGGCAAGCGTGTCCTGCTGGAGCGCGGTGACTTTGTTTTCCTGCCGATGGGATCTTATCACCAGAGCTTTTACGAATTTGGCGCCACCCGTATTCTGAATGTTGGCGTCAGCAGACGTTTCTTTGAGAAACACTATCTGCCGCTGGTGCCGTTCTGCTTTGTGGCGTCACAGGTCTATCGCGTAAAAAACGAATTTATGACCTGGATCGAAACGGTGATCGCCTCGCTCAACTTCCGCGACAATGAGTTCGATGAATTTATTGAAACCGTGACGTTCTATGTGATGAACCGCCTTCGCCATCACCGTGAAGAGCAGCAGGTGAGCGACGACATTCCGCAATGGCTGCGCAGTACCGTCGAGTTGATGCACGACAAAGGGCAGTTCAGCGAGAATGCTCTGGAAAATATGGTGTCACTGTCCGGAAAATCCCAGGAATACCTGACCCGGGCGACACAGCGTTATTATCGTAAAACGCCCGTGCAAATTATTAATGAAATCCGCATTAATTTTGCCAAAAAACAGCTGGAAATTACCAACTACTCTGTCACCGATATTGCTTATGAGTCCGGTTACAGTAGCCCCAGCCTGTTTATTAAAACCTTTAAGAAATTTACCTCATTCACACCAAACAGTTACCGGAAGAATTTGACGGTAATTAATTAGTGCCTGGCGAGTTTATTCGCCACGAATATTGACTTGATTGCTTGCCCAAATAGCGGGAAGAGTCCGCTATACCTTGCAGGCGATTAACCTGATACGCTAAGGGAGATGTTATGCAAAAGAAATTAAAAGTCGTGACCATTGGCGGCGGCAGCAGCTATACCCCGGAATTACTGGAAGGTTTCCTGAAACGTTATCATGAATTACCGGTCAGTGAATTATGGCTGGTGGATGTTGAAGAAGGGCAGGAAAAGCTGAATATTATTTTTGACCTGTGCCAGCGGATGGTAGAAAAAGCCGGTGTGCCCTTAACCGTGCATAAAACCCTCGATCGTCGCCTGGCGTTGCAGGACGCTGACTTCGTCACCACTCAGCTGCGCGTGGGCCAGCTCAAAGCGCGTGAACTGGACGAACGCATTCCGCTGAGCCACGGCTATCTGGGACAGGAAACCAACGGCGCGGGCGGCCTGTTTAAAGGTTTGCGCACCATCCCGGTCATTTTCGACATCATCAAAGATGTGCAGGCGATCTGCCCGAACGCATGGGTGATTAACTTTACCAACCCGGCCGGGATGGTCACCGAGGCGGTCTATCGCCATACCAACTTCAAGCGTTTTATCGGCGTCTGCAATATTCCGATTGGCATGAAGATGTTCATCCGCGACGTGCTGGAGCTGACCGACAACGACGATCTCTCTATCGATCTGTTTGGCCTTAACCACATGGTGTTCATCAAAGATGTGATAGTCAACGGCCAGTCTCGCTTTGCTGAACTGCTGGACGGCGTGGCTTCCGGCCGCCTGACCGCAGCATCCGTAAAAAATATCTTCGACCTGCCGTTCAGCGAAGGGCTCATCCGTTCCCTGAATCTGCTGCCATGCTCGTATCTGCTTTACTACTTCAAGCAGAAAGAGATGCTGGCCATCGAAATGGGCGAGTACTATAAAGGCGGTGCCCGCGCTCAGGTTGTGCAGAAAGTTGAAAAGCAGCTGTTTGATTTGTATAAAGATCCAAACCTGAACGTGAAGCCGAAAGAGCTTGAACAGCGCGGTGGGGCGTACTATTCCGACGCGGCGTGCGAAGTGATCAACGCCATTTACAATGACAAGCAGGCTGAGCACTACGTCAATGTGCCGCACCACGGCCATATCGACAATATCCCGGCCGACTGGGCCGTAGAGATGACCTGTATCCTGGGCCGTGAGGGGGCAAAACCGCATCCGCGTATTACCCACTTTGATGACAAAGTGATGGGGCTCATCCATACCATCAAAGGGTTTGAAGTGGCGGCCAGCAACGCTGCGCTGAGCGGTGAGTTGAATGATGTGCTGCTGGCGTTGAACCTCAGCCCGCTGGTGCATTCCGACCGCGATGCGGAAGGGCTGGCCAGCGAGATGATACTGGCGCATGAAAAATGGCTGCCAAACTTTGCCGCCACGGTTGAGAAGCTCAAGCATCAACACCGTTAAGAGGACGTGCGATGGAAAACCTGCTGATCGTCAATGCTGATGATTTTGGCCTGTCTAAGGGGCAAAACTACGGCATTGTTGAAGCCTGCCGACGGGGTGTGGTGACCTCGACCACCGCGCTGGTGAATGGAGAGGCGATAGAGCACGCGGCGCAGCTGAGCCGTGAAGCGCCTGAGCTGGGCGTGGGCATGCACTTTGTGTTGACGCTGGGGAGGCCGCTTTCAGCGATGCCGGGCCTGACGCGTGACGGGCAACTCGGGAAATGGATTTGGGAACTGGCGGAGCAGGACGCGCTGCCGCTCGAAGAGATTGCCCGCGAGCTGGACTGTCAGTACAACCGTTTTGTTGACCTCTTTGGTCGCGAACCAACCCATATCGACAGCCATCATCATGTGCATATGATCCCGGCGATTTTTCCGCTCATTGCGGATTTTGCTCAGCGTAAAGGCGTGGCGATGCGTGTGGATCGTGACGTGCGCGGGTTGCCGGACTTTGCCGTGACCACATCGGAGGGGTTCAGCAGCGCATTTTACGGTGAGGAGATCGACGAAGCGCTGTTCCTGAAGGTGCTGGATGATTCCGCAGCCCGGGGGGAACGGTCGCTGGAGGTGATGGCGCATCCTGCGTTTGTCGATAACACCGTCCGTAAGAGCGCCTACTGCTGGCCGCGCCTGGCGGAGCTGGAGGTGCTGACGTCGCCGTCGCTGAAATACGCGATTGCCGAGCGCGGGTATCGGTTGGGGACTTTCGGGGATCTTTAAGACAAAGCCCGGTGGCGGCTTCGCCTTACCGGGCCTACAAAACCAGTCGAAATGTAGGCCGGGTAAGCGCAAGCGCCACCCGGCTTTTTTTACGCCGGTATCTGGTCAATCTTGCTGCTGCGCGACCAGACGCGGTGCGCGGCTAGCAGATCAAACAGCTTCGTCATAAACGCGTCGTCGACGTTATCGCCTTCCACAATCCCGTCTTCACCCTGATCGGCCACGTTCAGGCGTGCTTTAAACTGTCGCGCATCACCGGAAAGGGCGATCGGCTTCAGATGCTTATAGGCTTCAAGCAGATAATAGACCGCGTCACCGTTGCTCAGCAGGCTGGCAATATCGCCGCACGGCACAATCACCGCGTCCACTGTCAGGGATGGCGCACCGGCAAAGGTGGCGGCAACCGGCAGCACTGACCCGTCATCGGCAGTCACTTCACCCATTCGGGAGTAGAGCAATTTGGCGTGTACGCCTTTGGTTTTCAGCGCCTGCATGATCCCCAGCACGTCGCTGGCGCGGGTTTTGTCGTTAAGCAGGATCGCCACCACCCGGCCTTTAATCGAGCCTCCCGGCACCGCGTACAGGCTGAGCGACGGATCTTTTTTCACCCCGTTGACCTCTTTTGGCGGGGCAAGATTGCGTTGCTCATCCGTCAGCGTAATGCCGAGGTTATCGGCCACGCTCTGGGCGAGTTGAATATCAATGTGTGCCAGCTGATCGACAACGCGTTCGCGGATGTAGGTCCGCACAACCTTGCTCAGTTCGAAGCTGAAGCCGCCGATAATATGCTGCTGCTCAATCGGTGTCTGGCTGTTCCAGAACAGGCGAGGGTGGGCGTAATACTCTCCAAATGACGGGCTGCGCTCGCGGATTTTGTTGCCATCCACACGTTCCTGATACGACTCAAATCCACCCCGTTTCGGGCCAGGAGGCGTTTCACGCGGCCAGTTATCGTTGATGGAGTTCGGCTCATAGTTGGCCGGGTTGGTATCGATATCCTGACGATGCATCCCGTCGCGCTGGAAATTGTGGTACGGACAGGTGGGGCGGTTGATCGGAATTTCATGGAAGTTCGGCCCGCCGAGTCGGCTGATCTGCGTATCGGTGTAGGAGAACAGTCGCCCCTGCAGCAGCGGATCGTTGGTGAAATCCAGGCCCGGGACGATATGACCGGGGTGGAAAGCCGCCTGTTCGTTCTCGGCAAAGAAGTTATCCGGGTTGCGGTTAAGCACCATTTTGCCCACCAGCTGAACCGGTACCAGCTCCTCGGGGATCAGTTTGGTCGGATCCAGCAGGTCAAAATCGAATTTGAATTCGTCCTCTTCCGGGATCAGCTGTAACCCCAGCTCATATTCCGGGAAGTCGCCCGCTTCAATGGATTCCCACAGCTCGCGGCGATGGAAGTCCGGATCGCGCCCGGTCAGCTTCTGGGCTTCATCCCATACCAGTGAGGCCTTCCCGGCGACCGGTTTCCAGTGGAAACGGACAAACGTCGCTTTGCCCTCGGCGTTGATCATCCGGAAGGTATGAATGCCAAACCCTTCCATGGTGCGATAGCTGCGCGGGATCCCGCGGTCAGACATCGCCCACATCACGTTGTGTAACGTCTCGGGTTGCAGGGAGACATAGTCCCAGAAGGTGTCATGCGCACTTTGTCCCTGCGGTATGGCCCAGTGGGGCTCCGGTTTTACCGCATGGACAAAGTCAGGGAATTTATGCGCATCCTGAATGAAAAAGACCGGGGTGTTATTGCCGACCAGGTCGAAGATACCCTCTTCGGTATAAAACTTGGTGGCAAAGCCGCGAATATCTCGCACGGTATCAGCCGAACCTGCGCCACCCTGCACGGTGGAAAAGCGCACAAACACGGGGGTGATCTTATCCGGGTCTGAAAGGAAGTCAGCTTTGGTGATTTCCTTCAGGCTCTTGTAGGGCTGGAAATAGCCGTGAGCGGCGGAACCGCGCGCGTGCACGATACGCTCCGGGATACGCTCATGGTCAAAGTGGGTAATTTTTTCCCGCAGGATGAAGTCTTCCAGCAGAGTCGGTCCGCGGGATCCCGCGCGCAGGGAATTCTGATCGTCAGCGATGCGCACCCCCTGATTGGTGGTCAACGCATAGCCTTCTCCGCCTTTGCGGTGTGGCTCGAGTGATTTTAGCTTCTCATTGCCGGTGTCCGGCGATTTCATGCTACCGGGCGCGGTGGGCTGCTCGCCAGGGGCTGAGGGGCCCGGTGAAGGGCGATGAGAGCCATCTTCAGGTGCAAGGGAGTCCATACCCGGCTGTGATTCTTCAGTGCCATGAATGGGTGATTGATGTGTGTTATCTTTGTTCGACATTGCACGCTTCTCCTTTATTCATTCCTAAAAAACCCTGTTAACTATAGAACAATGTACGGAAAGGGCAGGCGAACTCAGCTTTTTCAGACACCGCCTTAGTAAAAGAGGCGGTCCACCACACGCAAGGCGCGACGCGTGGGGGCAGGATCGGCTATCATAGAAATTTCCTGCTTTCAGAATGTGCTTTAATGAACCAGTCGCTTATGAAACCTCTTCGTCAACAAAATCGCCAGGTTATTAGCTACGTGCCCCGTGTCGAACCCGCTCCTCCTGAACATGCGCTGAAGGTGGATGGCTATCGCGATGTCTGGCAGTTACGTGGCAAATATGTGGCCTTTGTGCTGATTGGCGAGCATTTCCGTCGTTCTCCGGTGTTTACTGTGCCGGAAGCGGCCCAGCGGTGGGCCATGCAGGTCCGTCAGGATGAAGAAATTCAGGAATAGTTTTTTATACAGAACATCCCGTTTGTAAAACGGGATATATTGCTCCGATGAATATATGGCTATTATTCATCGGAAAATAAATGTGCATTCCTGTCTGGAATGTATATTTGAAAAAAAATAACACTTCAGGGTTATCTGTTTTTTATGATCCTGGTCACTAATTTTTTTTGACACCTCCTAATGCTATGATTTAATGCTGAAAAAATAATGTAATATTTTAATTCATTAATTCTATCCTTTAAGTGTTGCGTCTGTTAAACACCTACGGGTCAGAAAAATGAATAAATCCTGTGCGTTGCAAAACGATGGTTTTCACTTTTCTCGTCTGGCTATCGCCATTCGAAATGCAATCCCTGTTTTAGTCCTGGCTTCAATGCCGGTTTATGCCGATACCGTAATTGGCAGTCAAACCACCCCCTATACCCTGGCCGGACCTGGTCCGTTTGTGATGCCTTCTCCAAATACTATTACGCTGACCGATCTGGGTGCCGCGATAAGCGGTGACAGCACTGCCGACTGGCAGGTTACCATTGCTGATGGTGCCTCAATACAGGCCATAACATTTGGTCTTGATTTAGGGTCATTGACCGGAGGGACGGTGCTTAATCTCGGTGGCGACGTGGTCACCTCTGGCACAGGTGCATCCGGGAATGTTGCAGGGGTGAAGTTTGACAATGGCGGAACGCTAAACCTTTTATCTACCGGTTCAATCAACAGCGCCAGCGATGGCATCTACATGACGTCAGGGGGAACCGTTAATAATAGCGGTTTTGTACGCGGCGCTGATGGCGGGACATCTGTCTATTTTGGTGGGCCTGGCGTCTATAATGGCGACAGCACTTCATCTGTTGGCGGAGGGTACGGATTCCTGGTCGATGGTGACGGTGTGACAATTAATAATGCTGGTACAATTTCCGAACTTCACAATGGCATACGTTTTCGTAATAACAGCTCAGGTTCGGTTAATAATGAAGCCAGTGGGGTTATTCAGTCTAGCGGCACGTCAGATTATGGCATATGGATTAATACCACGGGTGTAGTTGATGTTAACAATGCGGGTACAATTAGCGCCAATACCGGGATTAATATCGATAGAGATGGTCATACCTTATTAAATAGCGGCACTATTACTGGAACCGGAGGAACGGCTATTCTCGTCTCAGGGAATAATAATGCCATTACCCTGACGACTGGCAGCACTGTTAACGGCAATATCACCTCAACGGCAAGCAATAATAGTTTAACGTTCACAGGTGAAGGTACCTTGAATAGTGACTTTTCAGGTTTCAATAGTGTCGTGGGCGCGGCGGATGCAGACAAATCCTGGGTGCTAAGTGGAGCAACAATCGGGAGTACGGGTACAACGGCACAAGCATTGCTGGTACAAAGCGGTACATTGATACTGGAGAGCGATTTCGTCAACAGTGGGGTCGGCGGAGGGACGACAATCAACGGCGATGCGGTCCTCCAGCTCGGTAATAATTCCGCCAGCGGCAGCGTAACGGGGAATATTGTTGATAACGGCACGCTACGCTTCTCCCGCAGCGATGACATTAGCTTTGCCAATTTCATCAGCGGCAGCGGGCGCGTCAACCAGGCCGGAAGCGGCCAGACCACGCTGACCAGCGCCAATACCTACACCGGCGGCACCGTTGTAGATGCGGGAACCCTGAACGCGTCTGATGTCGACGCTCTCGGAACCGGAAATGTCACCATCAATAATGCAGGAACGCTGGACCTCTCTTTCACCGGTGATGTTTTCACCAACACCATCACCAATAACGGTGTGCTGGATGTGATTGCCGCGGATAACTCACTCGACGGAAACATCTCCGGGACGGGGGAGAACCGCGTCAGCGCACTCAATACGACCTTCAATGGCGATAACAGCGGCTTCTCCGGTCTCTGGAATATCCTCAGCAGTGGCTCGATGTTTGCCAAAACGACGCAAAATCTGGGTGATGGTGCGGTTCAACTGGCCGGGATATTGAACGTGGTCCCGGTGACAGGCGGTTTTCTTTTTAGCAATGCCCTCACCGGAGCCGGGATACTCAAAGTCGAATTGACGAGCGGCAACGCCTTTAATTTTGCCAGCAGTGTGGGAAACCTTTTTACAGGCACGCTGGAAATGGGCTCCGGCACCTTCAGCCTTGATGGCGATAACACCCTGGCGCTAACCAACGCCACGCTGCAGCTGGATTTGGGCGGGACCACCACCGTGGGGGCAGTCCAGCAAAATGTAGGTAACCTGACGCTAAACGGCGGCATTTTACGCTTCCCGAACCTGCCTGCGGGCACAATCAATACCGGACAGCTGAACATGCTTTCCGGCACCATCCGGGTTGATCCTGACGCCATTGTCGATACCAGTAATTTGTTGAAGGCAGACGATGGCGCGGGCGTGCAGCTGGTGACATCAACCAGCAACACCGGTGCGGCGTCAGCGCTGTCGCTTCAGGATTTAACCGGAAATACCTTAACCACCTCTCAGGCGAACGTCACGCAGGGGGGCAATACCGTGGCGGTGGCGACCTACGGTGATTTCGGCCTGACCGAGAGCGGTGGGCTGGCCGTCGGGTACACCTTAAGCCAGCTGGATATCCAGGCAGGGCAAACCTTAACCCTCTCTGGCGATGCGGCCACCCCTTCCGGAGCGGCAGATATGAAAGCGTTGCTGAGCGGCAGCGGTAATCTGGCGGTCAATGCGACAGACGCCATTACCCTGACAAACGCGGGCAATACCTATACCGGCACCACGACCGTGACCGGTGGCACCCTGCGCGCGGGTGCGTTAAATGTGATTGACGACAGCAGCCAGGTCACCTTAAACAGCGGAACTACGTTCGATCTGAACGGTTTCGATCAGAGCGTTAATAACCTCAGCGGTGCCGGGAACGTGACCCTGGGGGCAACTACTCTGACGGAGAATACTGCAGGCACCGTGACCTACGGCGGCGTAATCAGCGGCACCGGGGCAGTGACGGCCGCCGGAACAGGAACCTGGATCCTGACGGGGGATAATAACTGGACCGGCGGTACAACCATTGATTCTGGCGTGTTACAGCTGGGGGCTGGCGGTACCACGGGGGGGATTACCGGCGATATCACCAACAACGGTGCACTGGTGGTCAACCGTTCCAGCGCCCTGACGCTGGGCGGAGCCATTGACGGGACGGGGACGCTAACCCAAAGCGGAACGGGAGAGACCACGCTGAGCGGGGCAAACAGCTACAGCGGCGGGACAACGGTCAGCGCCGGCACCCTGAATGCCGCCAGCGCGACGGCGCTGGGCACAGGCGACGCGACGGTCAGCAGCGGTGCGACGCTGGATCTCTCCTTCACCGGTGGAACCCTGACGAACAACATCGCCAACGCAGGTCTGCTGGCGGTCACCGGCGCGAATGCGACGCTTAGCGGCAGCATCACCGGGGCGGGCGAGAACCGCATCAGCGCCCTGAACACCACGCTGAGCGGCGATAACACCCTCTTTACCGGCAACTGGAATATCACTAACGGCGCTTCGGCAAACGTGACCGGCGGGCAAAACCTGGGGGATGCCGCCGTTAATCTGGACGGCACGCTGAATATTGCTCCGGCTAGCGGGGGATATACCTTTACCAACGCCCTGACCGGCGGGGGCCTGATGACCGCCACCGTGACAGGCGGCAACGCCTTTGCATTTGATGGCACCGTCGGCAGCGCCTTTACCGGTACGCTGCAGCTCGGGCAAGGTACGTTTGCTCTCTCGGGCGTTAACACCACCACTCTGACCAACGCTACCCTTCAGCTTGATGGCGGCAACACCACAACGGTGGGGAGCGGCACGCAAACACCCGGCAACCTGACGCTGAACGGCGGAACCCTGCGCTTTGCGAATCTCGCCTCCGGGGTGATCGCTACTGACCAGCTGGGGCTGACGTCCGGGACGGTGCAAATCGATCCCACTCAGGTCGCCAGCAGCGGGGGCTCGCTGTTAACCGAGGATGATGGTTCCGGGCTGCAGTTGATTACCGCCACCAGCACCAGCGGTGCCGCATCGAACCTGACCCTGACAGATCTCTCCGGGGCCGCGCTGAGCAGTTCGCTGGTCAATATTGATCAGAACGGCGCGACGGTTGCCATTGGTACCTACGGCTACAGCCTGAACAATACCAATGGGCTGGGCGTCGGTTACACCCTTAACCAGCTCGATCTGCAGTCCGGCCAGACGCTTACGCTTTCTGGTGACACCGCCACCCCGGCCGGCGCGTCGGATATGAAGGCGTTAATCAGCGGCAGTGGCAATCTGGCGATCGACGCCACCAACGCGCTCACCCTCACCAATGCCGGTAACACCTATACCGGAACCACCACGGTAACGGGCGGTACGCTGCGCGCAGGCGCGCTTAATGTGATTGATGACAGCAGTCAGGTCACGCTGAACAACGGCACCACTTTCGATCTGAACGGCTTCAATCAGAGCGTGAATAATCTGACCGGCACGGGCAACGTCACGCTGGGTGCCAGCACCCTGACGGAGAACACCACCGGCAGCGTCACCTACGGGGGCGCGATCGGCGGCACCGGCTCGGTCACCACCGCAGGCACCGGGACGTGGATCCTCACCGGGAATAACGCCTGGACCGGCGGTACGACGCTGGGCGGTGGGGTATTACAGCTGGGCGCGGGCGGCACCAGCGGGTCGATTGTCGGCAACGTGGTGAACAATGCGGAACTGGTTATTAACCGTTCAGATGATGTCACCCTGGCGGGGGCAATAAGCGGTTCAGGGACACTGACCCAGAACAGCTCTGCGACCGGGACGACGACGTTAACCGGAACGAATAGCTACACCGGGGCGACCACCGTGCAGCAGGGCACCCTGCAGTTGGGCAACGGCGGGACCACCGGCTCGCTTGCCGGCACCAGCGCGATTACGCTCGACAGCGGGGCGGCGCTAGCCTTTAACCGCAGCAACGCCATGACGGTCGCCAACGCGATTACCGGCGATGGTCGGGTCTCGCAGGTCGGCAGCGGAACGACCGTGATGAGCGGCACCAGTGCCTACACCGGCGGGACCACGGTGGCGGCAGGAACGTTAAACGCCGCGAACAGCAGCGCTCTGGGTAGCGGGGCAGCAACCGTTGACAGCGGTGCCAGCCTGCTGCTCTCGTTCAGTAACGGTACGTTTGCGAATGCTGTTGCCAATGGCGGATTACTGAACGTTACAGGCGCGGGGAATACGCTCAACAGCACCTTCACTGGGGCGGGCGAGAACCGCATCAGTGCGCTCAATACTACGCTTGGCGGGGATAACACCCTCTTTACCGGCAACTGGAACATTATCAGCGGCGGTGAGGCGAACGTGTCGGGCGGACAAAATCTCGGGGACGCCGCCGTTAATCTGGACGGTACCCTGAACATTGCCCCGGCCAGCGGGAATTATACCTTCACCAATACCCTGACCGGCTCAGGGCTGATGACCGCCGCGCTTGCCAGCGGCAGTAGCTTTGCCTTTGATAATACCGTCGGCAGCGCCTATACCGGCACGCTCCGCCTGGGGCAGAGCCTTTTCAACCTGGCGGGTGACAATACCGCGGCGCTGACCAACGCGACCTTGCAGCTGGATAACAACAGCGAAACCACGGTGGGCGCGGGAACGCAAACCATCGGCAACCTGACGATGAACGGCGGGGCACTGGTCTTTAACGGCGAGGTTCCGCCCGGACAGCCGGATGGCACGGTGGCGGTGGGCGACCTGATGCTAAACAGCGGTGAAATTCGCACCGAAGCGCCGACCGCCGGTATTCCTAACCCGGCGCCAACGGGGCAGAACCTGATGGAAGAGGACGATCGGGCGATCCTGTCCCGGCTGGTCTCCGCTTCTGGCACCGTGACCGGTACGGCGAATAACCTGACCCTGACTGACCATGATGGCAACGCTATCAGCGATCCGCAGCAGTTTGCGATAACGGAAGGGGGGACGGCGGTGGCCAATGCCACCTACAACTATGCCCTCAGTACCGGCACCAGTAACGACGGCCTGTATATCCAGTACGGTTTAACCACACTCGATCTGCTGAGTGCGCAGACGTTACACCTGACGTCGGATGCCGGAGCAACTGGGGCCGCGGCAACGCTGTCGGCGCAGGTGACCGGCGTCGGTAATCTTGACGTTGATGCCAGTGCGGCTGGCGGCCAGACCGTTACCCTCAATAACAGCAGCAACAACTACACCGGGGCCACCAGCGTATCCGGCGGAACGCTGCGTCTGGGCAGCAATCAGGCGCTCGGTAACACCAGCCTGCTTACCATCAACACCGGCGCAAACGCCAATATTAACGGCATGACCCAGACCATTGGCGCGCTGGCGGGCGATGGCGGTCTGGCGATGAATGGCGGTAACCTGACCATCAGCAACGGAGGAACGTTTGGCGGGGTGACCAGCGGCGCGCTCGGTAATCTGACGCTTACCGGCGGCACGCTGACCCTGACGGGGGCAAATATCTTTACCGGCCTCACCACGATTAACAGCGGCGCGGTCATACAGGTTGGCGCGGGCGGGACAACCGGAAGCGTTGCCGGGCCGATCGCGGATAATGGCACCCTGAGCTTTAATCGCAGTGATAACGTGGCCCTGACGGGGGCGGTGTCCGGTAGCGGTGAACTGCACCAGGACGGTGCCGGTACGCTGTTTATCAACAGCAGCGTCGGAGTGACCGGGCCGGTGGTCATTAATAGCGGAACCGTAAGCATCGGCGATGGCACCACGGACGGCAGCGTGGCCGGAAATATCGTCAACAACAGCGCCCTGCAGTTCAACCGCAGCGACTGGCGCTACGGCGGCGTGATTAGCGGGGCGGGGGCGGTGGAACAGGTCAGCGGCAGTCAGACGACACTGACCGCAGCCAACACCTACAGCGGCGCCACTACCGTCAGCGCAGGAACGTTAAACGCGGCGAACGTTGCCGCCCTGGGAACCAGCGCCGCGACGGTTAACAGCGGCGCAACGCTGGCGCTCTCGTTCGCGAACGGCACCTTTGGCAACGCGGTGGACAATAACGGTGTGCTGAACATCAGCGGTGCCGGAAACACCCTCACCACCGACATCACCGGTACGGGAACCAACCGCATCAGCGCCCTGCAAACCACAATAGCAGGGGATAACAGCGGCTTTAACGGCAGCTGGGATATTACCGGCAGCGGTGGGGTGACCGTAACCGCTCAGGAAAACCTCGGCGGCTCACCGGTGCAGTTGAACGGCATTCTCAACGTCAGCCCGGCCAGCGGCGGCTTTACGTTTATCAACGCGCTGACCGGCAACGGCCTGCTGGCCGCGACATTGGGGAGTATCAGCGATGCCTTTAACTTTGCGGCCACGGCGGGGAACGCGTTTAACGGCATTGTGGCGCTGCGTCGCGGCACGATGGCGCTGGAAGGTGATAACACCAGCGCGTTAGCCAACGCAACGCTGTCGCTGGGGATCGGGGCAATCGCCACGCTCAACAGCGACCAGACTATCGGAAACCTGACGTTCAACGGTGGGCTGCTGGACGTGGCGATGAGCACGCCTTCCTCGGCAAATATCCTGACGGTGAATAACCTGAACGTCGATTCTGCCGTTACGCCGCCAGACGTGGGCGTCGTTAATCTGCAGACTACCTCCCTGCCACCGGGGACTAAACCAGACGGCAACTTCCTCGATCAGGATAACGAGGTGGATAACGGTATTCAGGTGGTGAAAGCGACAACCGTCAGTTCGGAAGGAACGCATCTGACCCTGCTGCTGGATGGCGCAGCCCCGGCTGACGAGACGGATCAGGTCTCTGACGGCTTTGGTCATGACGACGTGCTGGCCACCTACGGCTATACCGCCGTCATGACCGCGGGTGCGAACGCCCCTGGCGGCCCAGGGCTGTATGCGGGGTATATGCTTAAGGTGCTGAACAGCCAGTCAACGGCGGTGATCGATACCACCGGAGCCACCGACAGCACGCTGGGTGCACAGCTGACCGGCGTTGGGGATTTCGAATTCCGCGCCAACGACGGCACCCTCACGCTGGCGAATACCGCGAATGATTATCAGGGGAATACGCAGGTAACCAGCGGCACCTTGCTGCTCGTTGGGAATAACACCCTCGGCCAGACCCGCGCCCTGAACATAGCTGACGGTGCGACGACCAACCTCAACGGATTCAGCCAGAGCATTGGCGCGCTCAACGGCGCGGCGGGGAGTACGCTCGCGCTGAACGGCGGCGCGCTGACCGTAACCAATGGCGGGCAGAGCGACGGGGCATTAACCGGGGGCGGTAACCTCAACCTGACCGGCGGCGAGTTGATCGTTACAAACGCTAACGATGCGCTGACCGCGACCGTGGATATCGACAGCGGGGCAACGGCGCGCCTCAAAAACGCGGCCGGGCTGGGCAGCGGCGCGGTCACACTGGACGGCACGCTGGTGCTGGATACCGTAAAAGGATCCCTGGCTAATGCCGTCCAGGGGGCAGGGGCCATGAACCTGGTCAACAGCAGCGACGTGATCCTCACCGGCAATAACGCGGACTTTAGCGGCGACATCAACATTGGTACTGCGAATCGCCTGACGGCGCAGCAGCCTGCCAGCCTCGGTACGTCCACTCTCATCAATAACGGCGAACTGGTGCTGAACGCCAGCGACAACTGGGCGTTTGCCAACACGATGAGCGGCAGCGGCCTGTTGACCAAAGCGGGCGCCGGGAGGGTTACGCTCGCCAGTGACTATGCCCATACGGGGGGCACGCACGTTGAATCAGGTACGCTGGCGCTGGATAACCGCGCGGCGGCTCTCTCCGGCGGTGGGGCCGTCACGGTGGATGAGGGGGCCACGCTCGGCGGCTACGGTAAGATCGTCGGGAATGTCACCAGCAGAGGGACGGTTTCCGCCGGTGATGCCATTACCTCGCTGACCGGTGGTGCAGGGAATCTGACCATCCAGGGGGATCTCGATAACTACAATACCGTTAACCTGGCGGGGAATAGCGTGGGCAACACGCTCACCGTCACCGGGAACTATACCGCCCACAGTACGCTGGTGCTCAATACGGTGCTGGGCGGGGATAATTCGAAAACCGATAAGCTGGTGGTACAAGGCGATACCAGCGGTCATACCGACGTTTATGTCAATAACAAAGGCGGAACCGGCGCGCAGACCGTCAATGGTATTCGCGTCATTGAGGTGGATGGGGCGTCAAACGGGGACTTTACCCTTGCGAACCGCGTGGTCGCCGGTGCTTATGATTATCAGCTGTTAAAAGGCACGCCAACCAGCAATGACGGCGACTGGTATCTGCGGGTTCCCGTTGAGCAACCGGTCGTGCCGATTCGCCCGGAAGCGGGGGCCTATCTGGGTAACCAGAGCGCGGCGATGGACATGTTCACCCACAGCCTGCACGACCGTCTGGGGGAAAGCCTGTTTGTCACCGGCAACGGTCAGCAGCTGAACGCGCCGTCCGCCTGGATCCGCACCTTCGGCAGCCGTACCGACAGCCGAAGCGCGGGACAGATTGGGCAGGATACCTGGAGTAATGGCCTGCAGCTTGGTTTCGATCTTGCCAGTAACCTGCAGGTCCAGAACCGCTGGCAGATGGGTGTCATGGCGGGCTACGGCTCCGCGCGGACCCGTAACCAGAGCGACGGCCAGAGCACCGTCGCCCGCAGCAAAGTGGATGGCTACAGCGTCGGTCTGTATGGGACCTGGTTTGCGGATGGACGCCCGGAAGGGACGGGACCGTACATTGATACCTGGACGCAGTATGGCTGGTACAACAACAAGGTGAACGGGGACGATCTGCCAGAACAGAAATACGACAGCACGACCCAGGCCGTTTCGGTGGAGGGGGGCTGGGCCTTCAACGTCTATAACACCTCGCTGATGAGCTTCTTCGTGCAGCCTCAGGAGCAGGTTATCTACACGCATTACGATGCGGACGATGTGAAAGAGGACAACGGTACAAAAGTGAAGATGAACGACGGTGGTTTCAGCAACCGTCTGGGCGTAAGGGTCTACGGCTATTCTGCAGACAAGAAGGGACGTCAGTGGCAGCCGTTTATCGAGGCGAACTGGCTCTATAACGGCTATACCGACGCCGTGAAAATGGACAGCACGCGTCTGGAATCCGATACGCCGAAGCATCGCTATGAGGTAAAAGCTGGGGTAGAAGCGAAACTGAGTAACCAGTGGAGCCTGTGGGGCAACATCGGTACCCAGCAGGGCGCCAGCGAGTACCGTAACGTAGAGGGCGGTCTCGGGGTGAAATACACCTGGTAAAATTAGCGGACATAAAAAAGCCCATCACGTCGCGGATGGGCTTTTTTTATTCTCACAGGAACGTGATTAACGGTGCGCCAGCTCGGCGTCGTCTTCACTATCCAGGATGGCTTTGTCGGTCTGCTTCAGCCACTGGCTGGTCAGCGTACCGGCCGTCATTGAGCCGCTCACGTTCAGTGCGGTACGCCCCATGTCGATCAGCGGTTCAACGGAGATCAGCAGGGCCACCAGCGTTACCGGCAGGCCCAGCGCAGGCAGAACAATCAGTGCGGCGAAGGTAGCACCGCCGCCCACGCCCGCAACGCCTGCGGAGCTAATGGTGACAATACCGACCAGCGTAGCAATCCAGACCGGATCCAGCGGATTGATCCCAACCGTTGGCGCAACCATCACGGCCAGCATCGCCGGGTAGAGACCCGCACACCCGTTCTGACCAATCGTGGCACCAAAGGAGGCCGAGAAGCTGGCGATAGACTCAGGTACACCCAGGCGACGAGTCTGCGCTTCGACGTTCAGCGGAATAGATGCGGCGCTGGAACGGCTGGTGAAGGCAAAGGTCAGCACCGGCCAGACTTTACGGAAGTATTTCAGCGGGCTTACGCCGTTCACACCCAGCAGGATGCCGTGTACGACAAACATAATGCCCAGACCCAGATAAGAGGCGACAACGAAGCTGCCCAGCTTAATGATGTCCTGCAGGTTAGAGCCAGCAACCACTTTGGTCATCAGCGCCAGAACACCGTAAGGGGTCAGCTGCATCACCAGACGAACCAGCTTCATCACCCAGCTTTGCAGGGTATCGATAGCGGTCAGCACGCGCTCGCCTTTCGGCGCATCGTCTTTCAGCAGCTTCAGTGCCGCCACGCCCAGGAAGGCAGCAAAAATCACCACGCTGATGATGGAAGTTGGGCTGGCGCCTGTCAGGTCAGCAAACGGGTTCTTCGGAATGAAGGAGAGCACCATCTGCGGCACCGTCAGGTCAGCGACTTTACCCACGTAGTTGGTCTGAATTGCGGTCAGACGCGCGGTTTCAGCTGTACCCTGAACCAGACCCTCGGCGGTCAGGCCGAACAGGTTGGTCACCAGCACACCCACCAGCGCAGCAATCAGCGTGGTAAACAGCAGCGTACCAATGGTCAGGAAACTGATTTTACCCAACTGCGTAGCGTTATGCAGGCGAGCAACAGCGCTCAGAATAGAGGCAAATACCAGCGGCATGACGATCATCTGCAGCAACTGGACATAGCCGTTACCGACAATATTGAACCACTGAATGGAGTCTTTCAGTATCGGGCTATCGGAGCCGTAGACGGCATGTAAGGCCAGGCCAAACACGACACCCATGACCAGACCCACCAGCACTTTCTTCGCCAGGCTCCACTGTTTGTGGCGCGCCTGGGCGAGAATCAATAGCAATATAACGAACACGACAATGTTCGCGATGAGTGGAAAATTCATCCCCGTTCTCCTGATTTATTATGTGGCCGGTTTTTACCGGTCCTGTTGGCGCAAGGTTAGCAGAAGTGTGATGTCGCGCTTATATCCAAATGGAATGGGTTATGACAAATGCGATAATTTTGCTGGTTTACTGTTCAATCTGGTGATGAATAAAGCGATTGAACTGAAATTGCAGCGAATTGATCATCTGAGATGACCAGCGCACTGCACTGTTTTCGGGCAATGTCTGCGGCATCCAGACGGCATAGGCGAACAGAGCCATGCACAACACGCGCTCAAGCTGATTCCCTTTCTGAGGAACGAGAACAGGCAGGCGGAAACGCCAGCGGCAGGGCCACAGCAGCGGCACGCCAGCAGGCGTCAGCATATCGGCGAGAATATGACTCAAATAGCCCAGCACCATGCCCTGAATGGCATCGGCGGGCACTATCCAGCTTTCAGGTACTTTTAAATAGAACAGCGTCAGCAGGGCAAACACGGCCAGCAGGCTGTGCGTAAACCCGCGATGGCCAAACGCACGGGCGATAGGTTTTGAGATCCACTTCAGGCGTTGCCCAAGAAAAGATTTAGGATGGTCGATGTCGGGCAACAGGCAGGTCAGCACGGCAGAAGGAACAATATGCCACCAGTCCCCCTGTGCAAGCACGGGGGTAAGCTCAGCGTTTTTGGCAAATACTGCGCACGCAATGGAAAAAAGCAGGTGGCCTTCCGCCGTCATGATAAAACCCAGGAAACTGTCAATTCATACAGTATAGGGTTTTTATACAGTAGGCGAAAGAGGTGACGGTGTAACTCTTTGTCACAAAGCGGGTCAACGCGCCAGCCAGCCCCCGTCGACGGCCAGGGTATGGCCGTTCACGTAGTCTGAGGCGGCGGAGGCCAAAAACACCACCGGGCCCTGCAGATCTTCCGGTACGCCCCAACGCCCGGCAGGAATGCGGTCAAGGATTTCCTGGCTACGCTGCTCGTCATCACGCAGCTGCTGCGTATTATTGGTCGCCATGTAACCCGGTGCGATAGCGTTGACGTTAATGCCATGCGCCGCCCACTCGTTCGCCAGCAGACGGGTGATCCCCAGCACGCCACTTTTTGAGGCGGTATAAGAGGGCACGCGGATGCCGCCCTGGAAGGAGAGCATTGAGGCGATGTTGATGATTTTCCCACCCTGACCCTGGGCGATAAACTGCTTTGCCACGGCCTGTGAGAGGAAGAAGACGGATTTCAGATTGAGGTCGATCACCTCATCCCAGTCCTTTTCCGTGAACGCCAGCGCATCTTCCCGGCGAATCGTCCCGGCGTTATTCACCAGAATATCGACGCGCCCCATCTCAGCGACGGCATGCTCCACAACGCCCTGAAGACTCGCCTGCTGGCCGAGGTCGGCCCGAATGGCCGTAAACCGTCTGCCGAGCCCCGTCACGCTGGCCGCTGTTTGCTCAGGCGCTTTACGGTTGACGCCCACGATATCGCAGCCCGCCTGTGCCAGCGCGATGGCCATGCCTTGCCCCAGACCGGTATCGCATCCGGTGACGATGGCCACTTTTCCTGAAAGAGTAAAGGTATCCAGTATCATTCGCGCCTCAGAAGCAGGTGATTGTCGTTCTGAAACTTAGAATAGGAGTCGGGCGTGAGAAATGCAACCGAAATGGAACGGTGTTTTATTTTATTTTCAGGCAGCACGAGGCTGCCTGAAACAGAGCGTTTATTCGCCTCGCAGGTGTTGCACCGTCAGGTCAGCCAGGGAGTTTAGCTTCACGTCGGCAAGCGCAAAACGGGGATCGTGTCGGCCCTCTTCAGCAGGAACGACAATGGAACGCATCCGCGCAGCTTTTGAGGCCACCATGCCGTTAACAGAATCTTCCAGCGCCACGCAGGTTAGCGGATCAAGACCGAGCTTAGCGGCACAGTCCATATACACCTGGGGATGGGGCTTACTGTAGGGGAGCTTTTCCGCAGAGGCCAGCGCATCGAAACTGTCACGCAGCTCGAACATGGTGAGCACTTTTTCCAGCATGTGCAGCGGGGAGGCGGAGGCCAGTCCCACCTTCAGCCCCTGCGCCTTGCACAGGGCGACAGCTTCACGGACGCCCGGCAGCAGCGGCCTGGACTCTTCCACCAGCGCAATGGCGCGGCTGATAATGCGGGCGGTGACCTCATCGCGATCCGGGCCCACCCATGGCTGATGGGCATACCACAGGTCAACCACCATATCGATACGCAAGCCCAGCGTATCCGGAAGTTCATGGCGGCGGCTGATATCGACGCCGAGGCTGGCCATGACGTCCAGTTCAGCACGATCCCAGAGCGGTTCGGAATCGATCAGTAATCCATCCATGTCAAAAATAGCGGCAAGAATTTGGCGCGGTGTCGACATCACAACGTCTCCTTATTAAGGGTGTACGACAGACGATACGTGCTAAGTACAATCTGCAATTTAGCATATTGCCTTTAAAGATCGGGCGAAAATGACGGTCAGGAGGTAGACTTAGCCACAAATAACGCGTCTTTATGAAGAGGAACTGATGACGTATCAACAAGCTGGACGCATAGCTGTCTTAAAACGGGTTGCTGGCTGGGTGATTTTTATTCCTGCCGTTATTTCTACGCTGATTTCTGTGCTCAAGTTTATGTACGATCACAGCGAAAAACAGCCGGGTATCAATGCGGTCATGCTTGATTTTGCGCATGTCATGATTGAGATGATGCGTTTTAACACGCCATTTTTGAATATCTTCTGGTTCAACTCGCCCACGCCGGACTTTCACCAGCAGCTGAATATCGGGTTTTGGGTGATTTATGCGCTGATCTTTATCGCCATGGCGTTACAGGCGTCAGGGGCACGCATGAGCCGTCAGACCCGTTTTTTACGTGAAGGGGTGGAAGACCAGATGATTCTGGAACAGGCCAAAGGCCCGGAAGGGATGACGCGTGAACAGATCGAGTCCCGCATCGTGGTGCCACGTCACTCTATTTTCCTGCAAATCTTTCCGCTCTATGTCCTGCCGGTGATCATTATTGTGGCGGGCTACTTCTTTTTCTCACTGCTCGGCTTTTTATAATCACAGGGTGGCCTGAGGCCACCCGTCCTGCCTTCACGCGGCCAGCACGCGCTCAAGCGCCCGCTGTGCGTTCACCAGATGCTCACCCCCAAACAGGATTGCACGGTTCATCAGGGTATAAAGCTGATACACCGGCTGACGGTCGAGGAAGCCCTGCGGTAAGGGGGAGATTGACTGATAGCCGTCATAAATTTGTGGCGGCTGCTCGGGGTGGAGGGGCAACATGGCGAGGTCGCACTCTCTGTCGCCCCAGTAGCAGGCCGGATCGTATATATAAGGCCCATTGGGGCCCAGCGCGCAGTTATCGGACCACAAATCGCCATGCAGCAAAGAAGGCTGAGGCTGATGAGAGGCCAGGCGCTGCTGTATATGCTCGACGATAGCATCAATGTTGCCAAATTCGAGACCTTTCTCGGCGGCGAGCTCAAGCTGCCAGCCGATACGCTGCTCGGCAAAAAAGGTCGACCAGCGGCGTTGCCAGGCATTCGGTTGTGGTGTGGTGGAGAGATCGTTATCAAAGTCGAGACCAAACTGCGGCTGGTCGCTCCATTGATGCAGGCGCGCTATCTGCTGTCCCAGAATAAACGCATTGTGGGCATCCAGCGGACGGGCAGGGAGATATTCCATCACCAGAAAACTGTAGTCGCGGTCGCTGCCCACGGCCAGCACCTCCGGGACGGTGACCGTTTTGCTGCGCGACAACAGTTCCAGTTGATCGGCTTCGGCGGTGAAAATCGGGAGCAACTCTCGCTCGTCGCATTTTACGAAGAGATCGCGCCCTGAGTAGCGTATATGCCATGCGGCGTGGATCTCTCCGCCTGGCAGTTCGTTACGCAGTTCAATTTCACCTTCGCCCAGTTGTTCACGTAAAAGATGACTGATAGCCTGCCACATGATCTCTCTCCCATGTTGTCTGCCAGATCATAAAGTTAGCGCATAACTGCGGTAAAAAAATACGAACTAACGCACACCTGAGCGGTTTACCTTCATGCAGGGCACTTATTGTTCTTTTTTCTGCCAGGTTTCCCAGGTATCCACATCAATTTCGGCAGGTTTATCGGTCACGCTCTCAGCCAGGCTTTCAGCCAGCGCGCGAACCTCCTCTTCGCTGAGGGCGCTTATCAGGCCGAATGCCAGCGTGCCTAAATCATGAATATTGCCTTCTTCATCCGTCAGCGTGAGCAGGAAATTGGCCCGGGTAAAGGCGTTGTTAAGCTCATTCAGCTCGGTCAGCGACGCTTCATGAATGTTGACGGTAACGACGTAGCGGGTGATGTCACCACTGCTCATAATTCACCTCGTTGTTATCATGAAAGTTTTCTTAGCATAGTCGATAGTGTGTGTTTGGCGACTTTGCACTGCATTTCCCCTTCAGGGCGAAGGGGAAAGCGGGTTAATTTCGGGACAGGTAATCGACAATTTTTTGCGTATCGGCCAGCGAACACAGCCGCGTTCCCTGGTTGATGGTTGCCGCGCTACCTGCCGCCACGCCGTAGCGTGTCATCTCTAACAGCGTCGCGCCCTGCGCCAGTTTTAGCGTCATTGCTCCAACCATGCTGTCGCCTGCGCCTACGGTGCTCTGGCTTTTCATCGGCGGCGGGACAACCTGCACTGACCCCGTTTCATCCACGGCCAGCGCCCCCTGCGGGCCAAGAGAGACCACTACGCGCCGCGCTTTACCCGTGCGCACCAGCTCCTGGGCCGCGCTGCGCACATCATCCGGCTGAGTAAGATCGCGGTTAACCAGCGCGCTCAGCTCTTTCTGGTTTGGTTTGACCAGCTCAAGATTGCCCGGCTCTAACGCTGCCTGCAACGCCTCGCCACTGCTGTCTACAATACAGCGGATGCCGCGCTGCTGTGCAGCCCGAATGAGCGCCGTCAGCTTTTCCGTACTGACACCGGGTGGCAGACTGCCGCTGATGACCAGCAGTGAACCGCTTTCAATCGTCAGCACTTTCTCTTCAAGCTGACGGAACTCGTCGTCGCTCAGTCTGGCGCCTGGCATCACAAAGCGATATTGCTCTCCGCTGGACTCCACGTGCACGTGCAGATTTTGACGTGTCCAGTCTTTGGCCTCGACCGTCTCCACGGCGACCTGTTCATCAGCCAGCAGAGAGACAAGATGTTCGCCGGTGGCTCCGCCTGCGGGGAATATCGCCGTGGCTTTCCCACCGAGATGGGTGATGGCGCGTGCCACGTTGATCCCCCCGCCGCCGGGCTCAAACACCGGGGCACTGCAGCGAAGTTTACCTTCCGGGTAAATCTGCGGCGTGAGGGTGGCGGAATCGAGGGAAGGGGAGAGCGTCAGAGTGTAGATAGAAACCATCATTACCTCCTTTTAGCGTGGGTTCCTTTTAGTCTGGCACCATTTGGCAGGAAGGCAATGTAAATAACAGTATGATTTTCAATATGAATAATGACAAAGCGAAGGCTAAGCGATATATAAAATAAAACGCATTTTGGGATCGTTCTTATTCAAAAAATGAAATAAGAAAACATTGCTATGTTATTTGCGGCTTTTTATAATTTGTTACCTTTCTCTGGACGCCTTGTCATTGATCCTCAAGAAAGTTTCCGGGACCGTGTGGTCTCTTTTTTTGTTGTACGGACTCCTTAATAAAATGAAGCTTTTGAAGACAGTGCCCGCTGCACTGATGCTGGCGGGTGGCGTGTTTGCGGCTATGAGCGCAACCGCTGATGATTCCGTTTTTACTGTCATGGACGATCCCACCGCGGCGAAAAAACCTTTTGAAGGTAATTTGAACGCCGGGTACCTGGCGCAATCCGGTAACACGAAAAGCTCCTCTCTGACGGCGGATAGCACGTTGACCTGGTACGGTAACACCACCGCCTGGTCTCTGTGGGGAAACGCCAGCAACACCTCCGCTAACGATGAACGCTCCTCCGAGAAATACGCGGTAGGTGGACGTAGCCGTTACAACATGACTGACTATGACTACCTGTTTGGCCAGGCAAGCTGGCTGACTGACCGCTACAACGGCTATCGTCAACGCGATGTGTTCACCGCAGGTTATGGTCGTCAGTTCCTGAACGGTCCGGTTCATAGCTTCCGCTTCGAATTCGGTCCGGGTGTCCGTTATGACGAGTTCACCGACGGCGATACCAAAACGCAACCGCTCGGCTATGCGTCTGGTACCTACGCCTGGCAGATGACCGACAACACGAAGTTCACCCAGGGTGTTTCTGTGTTTGGCGCCGAGGACACAACGCTGAATTCTGAGACAGCGCTGAATGTGGACATCAACGAACACTTTGGCCTGAAAGTGGCCTATAACGTGACCTGGAACTCTTCGCCTCCAGAGACTGCGCCGGATCATACCGACCGCAGAACCACCGTTTCACTGGGCTATAAGATGTAATGCAGACGGGCCGATTATTTCGGCCCGTTTTTTATTTTCAGAAACTGTGCTGTTTTATATTAAACGCCGTTTTAAAATAATTGGTCCTCAAAAATCTTCTTAATTTCTTCATAATTCATCCTGGCCAGACCGCATTCTGTTTATTTGACACAAATTGATAATAACCAGGCGAGGCAAAAGGATGAACCAGCGTTATACTCATTACACAGGCATTTATTTGCCTTGAGAAGTATTGCATGTCTTCAGAAAGAGAATAATAGTATGAAAAAAATCAAAAATACTGCTGCAGCCATGGTGCTTTCTGCACTTTCGTTTGGTGTATTCGCTGCAGATGATGCCAGTCAGGTTGGAATGACTCACGCTTCTGACGTTGAAGCCGGGTCAAACATCGCGCCGGGCGCGCCGTCTACCGGTCAATCAATGAATGACGCGTTTGATGTACATAAACTGGTAGCAGGTGAATGGTCCTGACAGGTAATTGTGTACGCCATTATTCCACCTGTATTTCGCCTTGACGAAAAACAGGTGGAATATCGATAACGTGTTTTATTCTGTACGCCGTTGCGTCAAATTCCCGCTTAGCCCCAAATCATCGCCGCCCAACGCAATAGCAGCATTGCACCGCAGATGGCAATTAAGACCAGCACCATTTTCCAGTGTTTGACGGCAAATCGTTTTGTTGGCATAACCTAATCCTTGTCTGTTGATACCTTCAGTCTATCAAAATACGCGCTGTCGGGGGACAGAAGGTTATGCCACATCACCGGTTGGGCTAGAACCAATGAAATCTCTCGGCAAGGATCAACGCTAAACCGGCAGCAGAAAGTATATTCAATATCACTACGGTTCTACTGGATACATTCATGTGATGCCTCATGGCTGTGTCAGGACCTGTTCAAGAATAGCTCAACAATCGGGTATTGCGAGCTCTGGCAGGCGATCGTGCCCTCATACGTTCAAACTGGTCGCAGAGGGTGCATACGCCCTGTCATTAGTGTTACCATTAGAAAGCCTGCCGTAAACCGGCATTATTCTGATTTTGGCAGGTGCAGGATGACGAGCCAATTTGACGATTGTTGGTCAGATGGTGTCGTAATCTCTTGTTAAACTATGATTATTTTCTTTGTATATGCTCTTATGTGTGGGGCATCACTGCAAATAAGGATATAAAATGCCTGTAATTACTCTTCCTGATGGCAGCCAACGCCATTTCGACCACGCCGTTAGCCCAATGGATGTTGCCCTGGACATCGGTCCTGGACTCGCGAAAGCGACCATCGCGGGCCGTGTGAACGGTGAGCTGGTTGATGCATCCGATCTGATCGAAAACGACGCGCAACTCTCTATCATCACCGCAAAAGATGAAGAAGGTCTGGAGATCATTCGTCACTCCTGTGCGCACCTGTTAGGTCATGCCATCAAACAGCTGTGGCCAAACACCAAAATGGCGATCGGCCCGGTTATCGACAACGGCTTCTACTACGACGTTGACCTTGACCACACACTGACCCAGGAAGATATCGACGCGCTCGAGAAACGTATGCACGAGCTCGCCGAAACCAACTATGACGTCATTAAGAAGAAAGTCAGCTGGCACGAAGCGCGTGAAACCTTCGTGAAGCGTGGCGAGAGCTATAAAGTCTCTATTCTTGATGAGAACATTGCTCATGATGACAAGCCTGGCTTGTATCATCACCAGGAATACATCGACATGTGCCGCGGGCCGCACGTGCCGAACATGCGCTTCTGCCATCACTTCAAACTGATGAAAATTGCTGGCGCCTACTGGCGTGGCGATAGCAACAACAAGATGTTGCAGCGTATTTATGGTACCGCGTGGGCAGATAAAAAAGCCCTGAACGCCTACCTGCAGCGCCTGGAAGAGGCGGCGAAGCGTGACCACCGTAAAATCGGTAAACAGCTTGACCTGTACCACATGCAGGAAGAAGCACCGGGTATGGTCTTCTGGCATAACGACGGCTGGACTATTTTCCGTGAACTGGAAACCTTCGTGCGTTCCAAGCTGAAAGAGTACCAGTATCAGGAAGTGAAAGGTCCGTTCATGATGGACCGTGTGCTGTGGGAAAAAACCGGCCACTGGGACAACTACAAAGATGCGATGTTCACCACCTCTTCTGAGAACCGTGAATACTGCATCAAGCCAATGAACTGCCCGGGCCACGTTCAGATCTTTAACCAGGGTCTGAAATCTTACCGCGATCTGCCGCTGCGTATGGCAGAGTTCGGTAGCTGCCACCGTAACGAGCCATCAGGTGCGCTGCACGGTCTGATGCGTGTTCGTGGCTTTACGCAGGATGATGCGCATATCTTCTGTACTGAAGATCAGGTACGTGATGAAGTTAACGCCTGTATTCGTATGGTCTACGATATGTACAGTACCTTTGGCTTCGAGAAGATCGTGGTCAAACTCTCAACGCGTCCGGAAAAACGTATCGGTAGCGATGAGACTTGGGATCGTGCAGAAGCGGATCTCGCCGTGGCGCTGGAAGAGAACGGAATTCCGTTTGAATACCAGCTGGGTGAGGGCGCCTTCTACGGTCCGAAAATTGAATTTACCCTGTATGACTGTCTCGACAGAGCTTGGCAGTGCGGCACAGTACAGCTGGACTTCTCCCTGCCTCAGCGTTTAAGCGCCTCTTACGTTGGCGAAGACAACGAGCGTCAGGTCCCTGTAATGATTCACCGTGCTATTCTTGGTTCTCTGGAGCGCTTCATTGGCATCCTGACCGAAGAGTTCGCGGGCTTCTTCCCAACCTGGCTTGCGCCGGTGCAGGTAGTGGTCATGAACATTACCGATTCTCAGGCGGATTACGTTAAAGAATTGACGCAGAAACTACAAAATGCGGGCATTCGCGTAAAAGCAGACTTGAGAAATGAGAAGATTGGCTTTAAAATCCGCGAGCACACTTTACGTCGTGTCCCGTATATGTTGGTCTGTGGTGATAAAGAGGTGGAAGCAGGCAAAGTTGCCGTTCGCACCCGCCGTGGTAAAGACCTGGGCAGCCTGGACGTAAGTGAAGTGATTGAGAAGCTGCAACAAGAGATTCGCAGCCGCAGTCTTCAACAACTGGAGGAATAAGGTATTAAAGGCGGAAAACGAGTTCAAACGGCACGTCCGAATCGTATCAATGGCGAGATTCGCGCCCAGGAAGTTCGCTTAACAGGTCTGGAAGGCGAGCAGCTGGGGATTGTGAGTCTGAGAGAAGCAATCGAAAAAGCTGAAGAAGCTGGAGTAGATTTAGTTGAAATCAGCCCTAACGCCGAACCGCCAGTTTGTCGTATCATGGACTACGGCAAGTTCCTTTATGAAAAAAGTAAGTCTTCTAAGGAACAGAAGAAGAAGCAAAAAGTTATCCAGGTTAAGGAAATTAAATTCCGTCCTGGTACCGACGATGGCGATTATCAGGTAAAACTCCGCAGCCTGATTCGCTTTCTGGAAGATGGCGATAAGGCCAAGATCACACTGCGTTTCCGCGGTCGTGAAATGGCCCACCAACAGATTGGTATGGAAGTGCTTAACCGCGTCCGTGACGATCTGAGTGAACTGGCAGTAGTCGAATCCTTCCCTACGAAGATCGAAGGCCGCCAGATGATCATGGTGCTCGCTCCTAAGAAGAAACAGTAAGGCCTTCAAGCAGCAAAATCTGTGGAGCCTTCGGGCCTCATAGGTTTTGCTCGCCTATGTTTCGTTTATTTAACAATGCGAAGTGGAAGTTATTAAAATGCCAAAAATTAAGACCGTACGCGGTGCTGCTAAGCGCTTCAAAAAAACCGGTAAAGGTGGTTTTAAGCACAAGCACGCTAACCTGCGTCACATTCTGACTAAGAAAGCTACCAAGCGTAAACGTCACCTGCGTCCAAAAGCCATGGTTTCTAAAGGCGATCTGGGCCTGGTTATCGCGTGCCTGCCGTACGCATAAGTCGTTAACGTTTAACTTTTTTAACTTAGAATAGATACAGGAGAGCACACATGGCTCGCGTAAAACGTGGTGTAATTGCACGTGCACGTCACAAGAAAATTTTGAAACAAGCTAAAGGCTACTACGGTGCGCGTTCACGCGTATACCGCGTTGCCTTCCAGGCTGTTATCAAAGCAGGTCAGTACGCTTACCGTGACCGTCGTCAGCGTAAGCGTCAGTTCCGTCAACTGTGGATTGCGCGTATCAACGCAGCAGCACGTCAGAACGGTATTTCTTACAGCAAATTCATCAACGGCCTGAAAAAAGCCTCTGTTGAAATCGACCGTAAGATCCTGGCTGACATCGCAGTATTCGATAAAGTCGCGTTCACCGCGCTGGTCGAAAAAGCGAAAGCAGCACTGGCATAAGCCAGTTGAGAGAGGGGGCCTGGCTCCCTCTTTTCATATACCCGCCATACTTCAAGCTGTACCTGCGTTGGCTGCGTTCGTTCCGAATTATTTAGGGTATAACCTTATCAGAAGATTGACTTTTATCCGTGCAGGCTTTTCAATAAGGTCTTAACGGTTTTTACCACACAAGGTAACGCAAGCATGAATGCTGCTATTTTCCGCTTCTTCTTTTACTTTAGCACCTGACTTCAGGAGGCTAGCGCGTAAAAGATGAAACGAAAAACAGCGCCAGATAAGCCTCCCGATGGAGGCTTTTTTTGTGCCTGAATTTGAGAGAATACGTCCACCAAATCGGTGTCTGTACCGACATAATGAGGAAAATCATGTCACATCTCGCAGAGCTGGTTGCCAGTGCAACAGCCGCCATTAATCAGGCCTCAGATGTTGCCGCGTTAGACAATGTCCGCGTCGAATATCTGGGTAAGAAAGGGCATCTGACCCTTCAAATGACTACCCTGCGTGAGTTGCCGCCGGAAGAGCGCCCGGCAGCCGGTGCGGTGATAAACGAAGCCAAAGAGCAGGTTCAACAGGCTCTGAACGCGCGTAAAGCGGCGCTGGAAAGTGCCGTGCTGAATGCGCGTCTGGCGGCAGAGACGATCGATGTTTCTCTGCCTGGGCGCCGTATCGAAAACGGTGGCCTGCATCCGGTGACTCGTACCATCGATCGTATTGAAAGTTTCTTCGGTGAGCTCGGCTTTACCGTGGCGACTGGCCCGGAAATCGAAGATGATTACCATAACTTCGACGCTCTGAACATTCCAGGCCATCATCCGGCACGTGCTGACCACGACACTTTCTGGTTCGACGCCACCCGTCTGCTGCGTACTCAGACCTCCGGCGTACAGATCCGTACCATGAAGGAGCAGGAACCCCCGATCCGTATCATTGCACCGGGCCGCGTGTACCGTAACGATTACGATCAGACCCACACCCCAATGTTCCACCAGATGGAAGGGCTGATCGTTGATAAAAACATCAGCTTCACCAACCTGAAAGGCACGCTGCACGACTTCCTGAACAATTTCTTTGAGGAAGATCTGCAGGTTCGTTTCCGTCCGTCCTATTTCCCGTTCACCGAACCGTCTGCGGAAGTGGACGTGATGGGCAAAAACGGCAAATGGCTGGAAGTGCTGGGCTGCGGCATGGTGCATCCGAACGTACTGCGCAACGTGGGTATCGACCCGGAAGTTTACTCCGGCTTTGCGTTCGGGATGGGCATGGAGCGTCTGACCATGCTGCGTTATGGCGTGACCGATTTGCGTGCATTCTTCGAAAACGATCTGCGTTTCCTCAAACAGTTTAAATAAGGGCAGGACAGAACAATGAAATTCAGTGAACTGTGGTTACGCGAATGGGTGAACACCACGCTGGACAGCGAAGCGCTTTCCAACCAGATCACCATGGCGGGTCTGGAAGTTGACGGTGTAGAGCCGGTTTCTGGCGCCTTCACCGGCGTGGTCGTGGGCGAAGTGGTTGAATGTGGTCAGCATCCTAACGCTGACAAATTGCGCGTCACCAAAGTTAATGTGGGTGGCGATCGTCTGCTGGATATCGTCTGCGGCGCGCCAAACTGCCGTCAGGGCCTGAAAGTGGCCGTGGCGACTGTCGGCGCTGTGCTGCCGGGCGATTTCAAAATTAAAGCGGCCAAACTGCGCGGCGAGCCGTCTGAAGGCATGCTGTGCTCGTTCTCCGAGCTGGGTATTTCCGACGATCACAACGGCATTATTGAACTGCCGCTGGATGCGCCAATCGGCACCGATATCCGCGAATACCTGAAGCTCGATGACAACACCATCGAAATTAGCGTGACGCCAAACCGAGCGGACTGCTTAGGGATTATCGGCGTGGCTCGCGATGTTGCGGTGCTGAACCAGACCGAACTGAACGCGCCGGAGATTGTCCCGGTTGCTGCTACCATCAGCGACGTCCTGCCTATTCAGGTAGACGCGCCTGAAGCCTGCCCACGCTACCTCGGTCGTGTGGTGAAAGGTATCAACGTCAAAGCGCCAACCCCGCTGTGGATGAAAGAAAAACTGCGTCGCTGCGGTATCCGTTCTATCGATGCGGTTGTTGACGTGACCAACTATGTTCTGCTGGAACTGGGCCAGCCAATGCACGCGTTCGATAAAGATCGTATCGACGGCGGGATTATCGTGCGTATGGCAAAAGAGGGTGAAACCCTGGTTCTGCTGGACGGCAGCGAAGCAAAACTGAATGCCGACACGCTGGTGATTGCCGATCACGGTAAGGCGCTGGCGATGGGCGGCATCTTCGGTGGCGAACACTCTGGCGTTAACGATGAAACGCAAAACGTTCTGCTGGAATGTGCCTTCTTCAGCCCGCTCTCTATTACCGGTCGTGCGCGTCGTCATGGTCTGCACACCGATGCCTCTCACCGCTACGAGCGCGGCGTTGACCCGGCGCTGCAGTACAAAGCGATGGAACGTGCGACCCGTCTGCTGATCGACATCTGCGGCGGCGAAGCGGGCCCGGTTATTGATGTAACCAACGAAGACACGCTGCCGAAGCGCGCGACCATTACCCTGCGTCGCAGCAAGCTGGATCGCCTGATTGGCCACCACGTTGCCGATGCACAGGTCACCGATATTCTGAAGCGTCTGGGTTGCGACGTGACGAAAGGGCAGGACGAGTGGAAAGCCGTTGCGCCATCATGGCGTTTCGACATGGAGATTGAAGAAGATCTGGTGGAAGAAGTTGCCCGCGTCTACGGCTACAACAACATCCCTGACGAGCCGGTACAGGCCGGTCTGGTGATGGGCTCCCACCGTGAAGCCGATCTCTCCCTGAAGCGTGTGAAAACCATGCTGAACGACAAAGGTTATCAGGAAGTGATCACCTACAGCTTTGTCGATCCTAAGCTGCAGCAGCTGATCCATCCAGGCCAGGAAGCGCTGATCCTGCCAAGCCCGATTTCCAGCGAGATGTCGGCAATGCGCCTGTCTCTGTGGACCGGCCTGCTGGGCACGATTGTCTACAACCAGAATCGTCAGCAAAACCGTGTGCGAATTTTCGAAAGCGGTTTGCGCTTTGTGCCGGATAATCAGGCAAATTTAGGCATCCGTCAGGATCTCATGCTGGCTGGCGCCATCAGCGGTAATCGCTATGAAGAGCACTGGGACCTGGCAAAAGGCACGGTTGATTTCTACGATATGAAGGGCGATCTGGAAGCGATTTTCGATCTGACCGGTAAATTATCTGAAATTGAATTCCGTGCAGAAGCCATTCCGGCACTCCATCCGGGCCAAAGTGCGGCTATCTATTTAGCGGGCAAACGCATTGGTTTTATTGGCGTTGTTCATCCTGAGCTGGAACGTAAACTGGACCTGAACGGCCGTACCATCGTGTTTGAGCTGGAATGGAGTCCGGTTGCAGACCGCGTGATTCCACAGGCGCAGGACGTCTCTCGCTTCCCGGCAAACCGCCGTGATATCGCGGTTGTGGTCGCTGAAAACGTGCCTGCAGCAGATATTTTGGCCGAGTGTAAGAAAGTTGGCGTAAATCAGGTAGTTGGCGTAAACTTATTTGACGTGTACCGCGGCAAGGGAGTAGCAGAAGGTTTCAAGAGCCTCGCTATCAGCCTAATCCTTCAGGATACCAGCCGTACACTCGAAGAAGAGGAGATTGCCGCTACCGTCGCCAAATGTGTAGAGGCATTAAAAGAGCGATTCCAGGCATCATTGAGGGATTGAACCTATGGCGCTTACAAAAGCTGAAATGTCAGAATATCTGTTTGATAAGCTTGGGCTTAGCAAACGGGATGCCAAAGAGCTGGTAGAGCTGTTTTTCGAAGAGATCCGTCGTGCTCTGGAAAATGGTGAGCAGGTAAAACTCTCCGGCTTTGGCAATTTTGATTTGCGAGACAAAAACCAACGTCCGGGCCGTAACCCGAAGACGGGGGAAGATATTCCCATTACAGCCCGCCGCGTGGTGACCTTCAGACCCGGACAGAAGTTAAAAAGCCGTGTCGAAAACGCAACGCCCAAAACAGAGTAATATGAACTAACTAAAAAGGCCGCTCTCGCGGCCTTTTTTCTTTGCTCTCGCTGGCAAACCCGCCGTAAAATCAATTACATCTCACGCTAATAAAACCGTACACATGCTTGATTTTGCCCATCGCCAACAGCGTTCCGATCGACGCCGCCTGCTTTTGCTGGTGCTGCTGCTTTTTGTTGCCGCCGGTTTCAGCCTGTGTGCCGGCGACCAGTGGCTAAGCCCGGCACGCTGGTTTGGTCCTGAAGGGCAGCTTTTCGTCTGGCAAATTCGTCTGCCGCGCACGCTGGCGGTGATCCTGGTCGGTGCCGCGCTGGCGCTCTCAGGCACCATTATGCAGGCGTTGTTTGAAAACCCTCTGGCAGAGCCGGGGCTGCTCGGTGTCTCAAATGGCGCCGGTGTAGGGCTGATTGCCGCGGTGATGCTCGGCGGTGAGGCGCTTTCCCCCTGGGGTGTTAGCCTCAGCGCCATTCTCGGGGCATTGCTGATCACCCTCATTCTCCTGCGTTTCGCACGACGTCATTTATCAACCAGTCGGCTGCTGCTTGCCGGGGTTGCGTTGGGGATTATCTGCAGCGCGTTGATGACCTGGGCGGTCTACTTCTCCACCTCGTTCGATCTGCGTCAGCTGATGTACTGGATGATGGGCGGGTTTGGCGGCGTAGACTGGCGGCAGGGCTGGCTGATGGTGCTGCTGGTCCCGGTCATACTGTGGGCGGGCGTGCAGTCGCAGCCGCTGAATATTCTCGCTCTTGGTGAAACCTCAGCCCGCCAGCTTGGGATGCCGATTGGCGTCTGGCGCAATGCGCTGGTGATTGCAATCGGCTGGCTGGTGGGAGTGAGCGTGGCGCTGGCGGGGGCGATTGGCTTTATCGGGCTGGTTATCCCGCACATGCTGCGTCTGTGTGGCATCACCGACCATCGAATCTTACTTCCCGCCTCGGCAGTGGCCGGTGCGGCAACGCTGCTGGTGGCGGATATCATCGCCAGGCTCGCCCTGAACGCCGCTGAGTTGCCCATCGGTGTGGTCACCGCCACGCTGGGCGCGCCGGTGTTTATCTGGCTACTATTAAAAGCTGGACGTTAAATCGATAACCTGAGGAAATGCTATGCAGTCTGATATTCTGAATACCGAAGTGACCACCATCGACGGGGACAAAACCACCCTGGAACGCTACAAAGGCAACGTGTTGCTCATTGTGAACGTAGCCTCCAAATGTGGTCTGACGCCGCAGTATGAGCAGTTGGAAAACATTCAGAAAGCCTGGGAGAAAGACGGCTTTACCGTACTGGGCTTCCCGTGCAATCAGTTCCTGGGTCAGGAGCCGGGCAGCGAAGAGGAGATCAAAACGTTTTGCAGCACCACCTATGGCGTGACGTTCCCGATGTTCAGCAAAATTGATGTGAATGGCGAAAATCGTCACCCGCTGTATGCCAAACTGGTGGCTGCCGCGCCGACCGCCGTGGCACCGGAAGGCAGTGGCTTTTACGAGCGTATGGCCAGCAAAGGGCGAGCACCGCTCTATCCGGACGACATCCTGTGGAATTTCGAAAAATTCCTGATTGGTCGTGACGGCCAGGTCGTTCAGCGTTTTTCTCCGGATATGACGCCTGAAGATCCTATCGTCATGGAGTCAATCAAGCTGGCGCTGGCGAAATAATGACGCAGCTGATGCAGCTCACGGACGTTGCCGAGACGGGGCGTCTGGAGCCGGTGACGGCGGCCATCCGTGCAGGTGAAATCCTGCATCTGGTGGGGCCGAACGGGGCAGGGAAGAGTACGCTGCTGGCGCGCATGGCGGGACTGACAGTCGGGCCAGGCTCGATCACCTTGCTCGATAGCCCCCTTGGTGACTGGTCGGCGGTCGCGCTGGCGCACCGGCGGAGCTACCTTGTTCAGCAGCAGGTCCCGCCGTTTGCGATGCCGGTCTGGCACTATCTGATGCTGCATCTGCACGATAAACAGCAGACCGCGCTGCTCACCGAAGTGGCGGCGGCGTTGGGGTTAGAGGACAAACTTTCCCGGCATGCCAGCCAGCTTTCCGGTGGCGAGTGGCAGCGCGTCCGTCTGGCGGCGGTGATCCTTCAGATCCATCCGGCGGGCAACCCTCACGGGCGACTGTTGTTGCTGGACGAGCCGATGAGCGGTCTGGACGTGGCGCAACAGGCGGCGCTGGACACGCTCCTCAGTGCACTGTGTCGACAAGGCATTGCCGTGGTGATGAGCAGCCATGACCTTAACCATACGCTGCGCCATGCGCACAGCGTCTGGCTTCTGGCGCGCGGGAAGATGATCGCCAGCGGCACGCGCGATAGCGTCCTTACGCCGCCAAATCTCGCTCGTGCTTACCATATGCCGTTCCGCAGGCTGGATATCGAAGGGCATAAGATGCTGATTTCTACCGCACACGAGTAACCGTTTCTTGCCTGTTAGCGCCATTGCACGCTAAATTACGAAAAGAATAAAAAAAGCAGAGGATTCGTCTGGACATGCGATTCTGGTTTCTCATGGTGGCAGCGTTATTTCTTGCGGGATGCAGTAGCCATCGCGCACCGCCGCCTAACCCACGACTTTCAGATTCAATCACCGTGATTGCCAGCCTGAACGATCAGCTGAGCAACTGGCGCGGGACACCGTATCGCTACGGTGGCATGAGTCGTGGTGGGGTGGATTGCTCCGGCTTTGTGCTGATGACGTTCCGGGATAAGTTTGATTTGCAGCTTCCGCGCGAAACGCGCAAACAGGCTGAAATCGGTACCGAAATTGATAAAGATGAGTTGTTACCCGGCGACCTGGTTTTTTTCAAAACCGGCTCGGGTGAAAGTGGTCTGCATGTTGGCATTTATGATACGGATAACCAGTTTATTCATGCCTCGACCAGTCGTGGGGTGATGCGTTCTTCGCTCGATAATGTTTACTGGCGTAAAAATTTCTGGCAGGCACGACGTATTTAGTCCGCCACCGACCACGCATTTCTGACGGCATGGCACAATTAAACCATGCCGTTTTTTTGCAAATAAGATGATTAAAGTTAAATTTACAACAAATTACTTATGTCCTTATGTGTCTGTTTTATCTAAAACTGGCTATTACGCAGCAACCAGGATAAGATTATTTTAGATTCAGGGATAAATCTGAAAATTAATACGGATCTAATGAAATTAAACTTATTAAAATCAAGACAGTGGAATTGTGTCAGCAATTGCTCCAGGATGTCCTCTCTCATCTTTAATGCGGGGCGAGTGCAATGATTATTACGTTAGATAATGCCTACCAGTCTGAGCTGTTGCTCCAGCCTGCCCGCAATAATGCCGGTGAGCTTAAAGGATTAGAGGTGACGGTTAACTTTACTGGCGTCGGCAGCGATGTACGGATTCCCACTGAACTCGTTATCCCGCGTCTGACTCCGGCAGAAGAGTTAGCGTTGTTTCAAGAAAAACTGCAATTGCTTGATACCTGCAAACTGTTTTTTATTCAGCATCAGTTAATTGCATGGATCAATATTACACCTGTAATAGTTGAGTTTTTATTAAGTAATGGGAACGCTGTTTCAATACTTGAGCGTTATCCGTTTCTTGAGTTTACTGTTAATGAGAATTATCCAGGTTTAAATAACGGAAAGGACGATCCCGAACTGGCGAGAATGGCGATTCATTTTCCGCTGGTGCTGGCAAACTTTGGTGCCGGTGAAGCCTCGCTTAAAGCCGTTTATGATGGTTTGTTTAAACGTGTCATTCTGGACAAAGGGTTTATCCAGCAGCACGCGGCAGCGCTTTCTTTTGAGCCCTTTATGCGCGCTATTCTGTGGCAAATAACGTCACATTGTCAGTCTGTGCTCGTCGCCGGTATTGACGATCATGCCCTGTTGCAGCGCGTTTTATCCTTCAACTTTGGTGCCATGCAGGGGGCGCTGTGGCCTGCCGTAACTGCAGAGCGCGTCACCACGCTGGTTCAGTGATAACCCTTTCTTTCGCCCGTGTTTAAGTCCGGGTAAACCCTCTACACTAAAAGCAGGAGGACTTATGACCCTGTCTTTTACTGCGCACTGGCATGACGAGTTGCCGGGTTTTTATACCGCACTCAAACCAACACCATTACATCATTCCCGTCTTGTCTGGCATAACGATTCGCTGGCGAACGACCTGGCTATCCCACCGGAAATGTTCCAGCCTTCAGACGGCGCGGGCGTCTGGGGAGGGGAAACGCTGCTCGATGGCATGCAGCCCCTCGCTCAGGTCTATAGCGGACACCAGTTTGGCGTCTGGGCGGGACAGCTGGGGGACGGCCGTGGGATCCTGCTCGGCGAACAACAGCTCCCCGGCGGAGAGACGGTCGACTGGCACCTGAAAGGGGCGGGTCTCACACCCTATTCACGCATGGGCGACGGGCGCGCGGTACTGCGCTCAACCATTCGTGAAAGTCTGGCGTCGGAAGCGATGCATGCGCTGGGTATTCCCACCACGCGCGCGCTGACGATAGTGACCAGTGACACCCCGGTGGTCCGCGAAACGGTAGAAAAAGGCGCGATGCTGATGCGCATTGCGCAAAGCCATCTGCGTTTCGGCCATTTTGAACACTTTTATTATCGCCGCGAGCCGGAAAAAGTACGCCAGCTTGCCGATTACGCCATCCGACGGCACTGGCCGCAATTACAGGACGAGGCCGACAAATACCACCTCTGGTTCCGGGATGTGGTTGCCCGCACGGCAATCATGATTGCCCGCTGGCAGTCCGTAGGCTTTGCTCATGGCGTGATGAACACCGACAACATGTCAATTCTGGGGCTGACCTTTGATTACGGTCCGTTTGGTTTTCTCGATGACTATCAGCCGGGGTATATCTGCAACCACTCGGACTATCAGGGGCGCTACAGCTTTGACAATCAGCCGGCGGTGGGGCTGTGGAATCTGCAGCGTCTGGCGCAATCCCTGTCGCCGTTTATCGACGTTGATGCCCTGAATGATGCGCTCGACGACTATCAGGAGATATTGCTGCGCGAATACGGCACGCTGATGCGCAACAAGCTGGGGCTGATGACGCAGGAGAAGGGCGATAACACTATTCTGAATGGCTTGTTTGCGCTCATGGCGCGTGAGGGCAGCGACTATACCCGTACCTTCCGTATGCTCGGCCAGACAGAGCAGCATAGCGCCGCCTCACCGCTGCGCGATGAGTTTATCGACCGACAGGCGTTTGACGACTGGTTTGCCACTTACCGGGCGCGCCTGCAACAAGAGCAGGTGGATGACGCGACCCGGCAGGCGCAGATGAACGCGGCGAACCCGGCGATGGTCTTGCGCAACTGGCTGGCGCAGCGGGCGATTGAGCAGGCGGAGCAAGGTGAGTATGCGGAATTACACCGGCTGCACATAGCGTTGCGCACGCCGTTTGCCGACCGGGACGACGATTATGTCAGCCGCCCGCCTGACTGGGGCAAGCGGCTGGAGGTCAGCTGCTCAAGCTAATGTTATGGCCGGGAAGCACAGGTTTGCCCGGCCGATACGTCACTGGGCGACCCACCCGCCGTCCATATTCCACGCAGCGCCCCGCACGTGCACGGCGCTGTCACTACATAAAAACAGCGCCAGTTCACCCAGCTGTTCTGGCGTAACAAACTCTCCTGATGGCTGTTTCTCCGCAAGCAACTGCTCGCGCGCCCGATCCGCAGGCACCCCTTCTGCGATACGTTTGTCGATCTGCTGCTGAACCAGCGGCGTAAGCACCCATCCCGGGCAGATGGCGTTAGCGGTAATACCGGTGCGGGCAGTCTCCAGCGCCAGGGATTTTGTAAAACCGACCACCCCGTGCTTGGCGGCGACATAGGCTGACTTCTCTTTTGACGCCACCAGCCCATGCACGGAGGCGATATTAATGATGCGTCCCCAGTTTTTCTCGCGCATTGCAGGCAGCGCCAGTCGGCTGGTGTGAAACACCGACGACAGGTTAATGGCAATAATGTCGTTCCATTTCTCCACCGGGAACGCCTCAACCGGGGCGACATGCTGTATCCCGGCATTATTGATAAGAATATCCACCCCGCCGAACTGCGTGTCGGCGTAGCGCATCATCGCATCGATTTGCAGGGCGTCACGCAGATCTGCATCGTGATAGCCCGGTTTTTTCCCCAGCCGGGCGATCTCTTCTCTTGCTGCGTCACTGTCGCCAAAACCGTTGAGGATCAGCTGCGCTCCGGCCTTTGCCAGTACGCGGGCGATGCCCAGACCAATACCGCTGGTCGAGCCGGTCACCAGCGCCGTTTTACCGTTCAGATTCATTTTATTCTCCTTACACAATGCCGGTGAGATAGAACACGGCAATGACAAAAAGCACCGCCAGACTTTTGATGATCGTGATGGCGAAGATACCGCCATAGGCCTGACGATGGCTAAGACCGGTGATGGCCAGCAGCGTAATCACCGCGCCGTTATGGGGGAGTGTATCCATGCCACCGCTGGCCATAGAGGCCACCCGGTGCAGGACCTCCAGCGGAATATTCGCGGCATGGGCGGCGGCGACAAAGCTGTCTGCCATGGCCGCCAGCGCAATGCTCATCCCACCTGAAGCCGAACCGGTGATCCCGGCGAGAACGGTCACGCTGATCGCTTCATTCAGTAACGGGTTCGGAATAGCCGCCAGCGCGTGGGATAAGACCAGAAAGCCGGGCAGGGCGGCGATAACTGCACCGAAACCATATTCCGAGGCGGTATTCATCGCCGCCAGGATCGCGCCGCTCACTGCCGTCCGGCTGCCTTCCGCCAGACGTCCCCGGATGTTGCGAAAGCCAAAGATCAGCACCAGCACGATACCGGAAATCAGCGCGGCTTCCACGGCCCAGATGGCGGTGATCTTGCTGACCTCGGTCACAATCGGCTTTGCCAGTCCGGGCAGGGTCAGCTCGTGGCTGGTGCCATACCAGCCGGGGATCCAGCGGGTAAACAGCAGGTTGAGGATCCCCACCACCAGCAGGGGGGAAATCGCAATCAGCGGATGGGGAAGGTTAATGTTGTCCGGCGTTTCCGGTTCGTTTTTCAGATCCGTGCCGTAACCTTCATTGTTATTTAGCGCTTTCCGCCGCTGGCGCTCCAGCCAGAGCAAGCCAAAGCAGATAATAAACAGCGAGCCAATCAGCCCCAGCCAGGGGGCAGCCCAGGCATTAGTGCCGAAGAAGCTGGTGGGGATAATATTCTGGATCTGCGGCGTGCCGGGCAGGGCGTCCATGGTGAACGAGAACGCCCCCAGCGCCACGGTCGCCGGGATCAGCCGTTTGGGGATCCCGCTCTGACGAAACAGTTCGGCGGCGAAAGGATAAACGGCAAACGCCACCACAAAGAGCGACACGCCGCCGTAGGTTAACAGCGCACAGACCAGCACAATCACCGGAATGGCGTGACGGCGTCCAAGGATTTGAATCGCTGCGGCAACAATGGAGCGTGAGAAGCCGGAGAGTTCAATCAGCTTGCCAAACACGGCGCCCAGCAGGAACACCGGGAAGTAGAGCTTGACGAAGCCCACCATCTTTTCCATAAACAGGCCGGTAAACGTCGGGCCGACAGCGCCCGGGTCGGTTAACAGCACGGCACCCAGCGCCGCAATGGGCGCAAAAAGAATAACGCTATATCCGCGATAGGCCGCCAGCATCAGCAGCGCCAGCGCCGCCAGGGCAATTAACACACTCATTGCGACTCCTTACTGTTGTTATATTCGGGTACTCACGAGAGGTTTAACGCTCGACGGTCAGCGCAATGCCTTGCCCGCCGCCTATGCACAGAGTGACCAGCCCTTTTTTGGCGTCACGGCGCTGCATTTCATGCAGCAGCGTCACAAGGATCCGACAGCCGGATGCACCAATCGGATGGCCCAGCGCGATAGCGCCACCGTTAACGTTCACCTTGCGCGCATCCCAGCCAAGCAGGTTACCAACCGCCAGCGCCTGCGCGGCAAAAGCTTCGTTGGCTTCGATGAGATCCACCTCATCCAGCGTCCAGCCTGCCCGCGCCAGCGCGGTCTGGCAGGCGCTGACGGGGCCGATGCCCATTACGGACGGGTCGACCCCGGTAACGGCGTAGCTCACGATCCGGCCCAGCACCGGTAGTCCGCTCGCCTGTGCTTTTTCTTCGCTCATCAGCAACACCGCGGCGGCGCCATCGTTCAGGGTGGAGGCATTCCCCGCCGTGACCGTGCCGTCCTCCTGGCGAAACGCGGGGCGCAGTTGCGCAAGCTGCTCTGCGGTGGTTCCTGGCCGGGGTTGTTCGTCATGACGAATCACCAATGGCGGCTTCTTGCCCTGTTTCACCGTTACAGGGGTAATCTCGGCCTCAAAGCGAGCAGATTCGATGGCAGACGCCGCCTTTTGCTGTGACCCGGCGGCGAAGGCATCCTGCTGCTCGCGTGAAATGCCGTGCTGCCGGGCGACGTTTTCCGCGGTGATCCCCATGTGGTAATCGTTAAACGCATCCCACAGGCCGTCGACGATCATGCTGTCCTGCAGGCCCGTGTGGCCAAAACGCAGCCCGGAACGGGCGCCATCCAGCAGGTAAGGGGCATTGCTCATGCTCTCCTGACCGCCCGCGATCACCACCTCTGCGTCTCCACAGCGGATAGCCTGTGCCGCAAGCTGTACCGCCTTCAGCCCCGCGCCGCAGACCAGATTGACCGTGGTGGCAGGGGTACTGACGGGCAGCCCGGCGGCGATAGCCGTCTGACGTGCCGGGTTTTGTCCGCAGCCTGCCGTCAGCACCTGCCCAAAAATCAGTTCGTCTGTGTCACCTGCCGAAAGCGAGCTCTCCTCAAGCAGGCGGCGCACCGCGACAGCACCAAGTTCAACGGCGGAAAGGGGAGAGAGCGAACCGCGAAAACTGCCAATTGGCGTTCGCGTTGCCCCGACTATCATGACGTTTTTCATGTTGAGTCCTCAGCTAAAGCGCATTTCGCGAACGTCGTCCGCCACGATGATTTTTCCGGCAGTTTTGCTGACGATCTCGTCAATGCCGACTCCGGGGGCGTATTCACGCAGAATGAACGCACCGTCTTTAATTTCCAGCAGGGCCAGGTCGGTTAACACCCGGCGGATGCAGCCCACGCCGGTGAGCGGTAGCGTGCAGCGCGACAGCAGTTTGGACTCACCGCTCTTCGACGCGTGGGTCATCACGACCATGATGTTCTGCGCCCCGGCGACAAGATCCATGGCGCCGCCCATGCCTTTCACCATCTTTCCGGGGATCATCCACGAGGCGATGTTGCCTTCCACGTCCACCTCAAACGCCCCGAGCACCGTGAGGTCGACGTGCCCCCCCCGGATCATGGCGAAGGACTGGGCCGAGTCGAAAATGGCGGCACCGGTTCGTGCGGTAACGGTCTGCTTACCGGCGTTAATCATGTCGGCATCAAGGCTCTGCGCATCGGGAAATTCCCCCATCCCCAGCAGTCCGTTTTCTGACTGGAGCATCACGTCCATGCCGGCCGGGATGTAATTCGCCACCAGCGTCGGGATACCGATCCCCAGGTTGACGTAGTAACCGTCGCGCAGTTCGCGGGCGACGCGCATGGCCATCTGTTCGCGGGTTAACATGGTCAGACTCCCTCTGCGCGCAGCGTGCGCTGTTCAATGCGTTTCTCAAACTGGCCGACAATCAGCCTGTCGACGTAAATTCCCGGGGTATGAATGGCGGACGGCGGCAGCTCACCCGGCGGGACAATCTCTTCCACCTCCACCACGGTTATCCGTCCTGCGGTGGCCATCAGCGGGTTGAAATTTTGCGCGGTGTGGCGGTAGATAACGTTGCCGTACCAGTCCGCTTTCCAGCCTTTGATCAGCGCAAAATCGCCGGTAATGGCCTCTTCAAGGATGTAGTGCTTACCGGCAAACTGACGTACCTCTTTCCCGGCGGCCACGGGCGTGCCATAGCCGGTGGCCGTGTAAAATGCCGGAATACCGGCCCCGCCCGCGCGCACCTTTTCGGCCAGCGTGCCCTGGGGCGTCAGCTCAACCTCCAGCTCGCCGCTCAGCACCTGCTGTTCGAACAGCGCGTTCTCGCCGACGTAAGACGCCACCACCTTCCGCACCTGGCGCGTCTCCAGCAGCAGCCCGAGCCCGAAACCATCCACGCCGCAGTTGTTCGATACCACCGTCAGGCCCTGCACCTGACGGCGTTTGACTTCCGCAATCAGATTTTCAGGAATACCGCACAGGCCAAAGCCGCCCGCCAGCAATGTCATCCCGTCCGTCAGCCCCTCCAGCGCCTGCGCATAGCTGCCGACGCGTTTATCCAGTCCTGCCATAGCCATCCCTCCTGTTGTCCGTGGCGGTATCATTGGGGGCGACGACTCTTTTGTTAATTTTGAATTTGTGACCCACTCATTTGGTTTTTTTATTAATTTACTGTTAACTAAATTTTTTCAATTAGTTAACAGGATGAAAAATGAGAATGAGTGTCAAACAGTTACGCGCGTTTTTAGCGGTAGCTCACACTCTCAATTTTGCGCACGCCAGCGAACGGTTAAATCTTTCTCAGCCAGCCCTCAGCCTGACGATTAAAGGGCTGGAGGATGCGCTGGGGGGCCCGCTGCTGCAGCGAAGCACGCGTAAGGTCACCCTGACGCAGGAGGGCGAAACCTTTTTACCGATGGCGCGGCAGCTGCTGGCTGACTGGGATAACGTTGAAGAGGCAATGCACCAGTGCTTTACGCTGCAGCGCGGCAAAATCTCGGTCGCGGCCATGCCGTCGTTTGCGGCTAACGTCCTGCCGGAGGTGCTGAAAGCGTTTCGCGATCGACATGCCGGGATCAACGTCACCGTGCATGATGTCATCAACGAACAGGTGATTGAGATGGTGCGGGAAGGGCGGGTCGAAATGGGGATCGCCTTTGAACCGGCGCCGACGCATAACCTGCTGTTTACGCCGCTGGGCCTCGACCGGTTTGTCGCCATTGTGCCGAAAGCGTCCCCCCTTGCGATGAAAAAACGCCTCTCCTGGAATGAACTGCTGACGCTGGATTTCATTACCCTGCAGCGCCCCTCGGCGGTGCGCCTGATGATGGAAGAGGAGCTGGCCCGTAGCGGCCGCAAGCTGGAGGTGGCGCTGGAGAGCCATCAGCTGGTGACGGTAGGAAGGATGGTCGCCAGCGGGCTGGGCGGCAGTGCCGTACCGGCGCTGTGCGAGGCGCAGATGACATCGCTGGGTGCGGTCTGTATTCCGCTGGACAGCCCGCCGATAGAAAAATGTATCGGGGTGATCCATCCAGGGCACACGCAGCTCTCAAAAGCGGCGCATGCCTTGCTGGAAACCCTGAAAGATTTTTATCAGCCCGATCAGGGGGCGAGAAATACCTGAGGTGCAGCATGAGCCGGGTGTCGGCCAACCTGCACCTGCGCGCCGTACCAGCGCGTCAGCGTATCGGCCTGCAGAACCGCCTCCGGGGCCCCCTGAGCGACCATTTTGCCGTTATGTAACAGCAGGATCCGATCCGCCCACAGCGCCGCCAGATTGAGATCGTGCAGCACCACACAGACATGCAAATGCCCCCGACGGGTCAGGGAAGAGAGCAGGCGCAGCAGATGCTGCTGGTGGTAAAGATCCAGCGCGGACGTGGGTTCATCCAGAAACAGCCAGCCGCGCGGCGCACCGTCGCACCAGAGCTGTGCCAGCGCGCGGGCGAGTTGGACGCGTTGCTGCTCCCCGCCGGAGAGCGCCGCAAACTGCCTGCCCGCCAGCGGTAAACAGCCGGAGATAGCCATCACCTCCTCAATCACCGACGCCTCAGGGCGGCGCGTCCACGGCGCTCGCCCCATCCCGATCACCGCTTCTACCGGCCAGTCGAATCCGAGCTGGGTATTCTGGCGCATGACCGCCCGGTAGCGGGAGAGTCTGTCCGGCGGCCAGGCCGCAAGCGGCGTTCCTGCAAGACTGCACCGTCCGCTCGCGGGTTTGAGATAGCCGGTAAGCAGGCGTAACAAGGTCGATTTCCCGGCACCGTTGGGGCCAATCAACGCCACCAGTTCGCCCTGAGAGAGGGTCAGCGACACGTCGTCGATCAGCGTCCGTTGTCCGGCGTGAAAGACAATATTTTCCGCACAGTAGCGTTCAGCCATGCGCACCTCCGCGACGAAAGATAAGCCACAGGAACCACGGCGCACCGAGAAGACTGGTCAATAAACCGACCGGCATTTCCGCCGGGGCGACCAGGGTACGCGCCAGCGTATCGGCAGCCAGCAACAGTAACGCACCGGCCAGCACCGAGCCGGGGATCACCGCCCGGTGGTCGGCCCCCAGCCACATGCGCACCAGGTGTGGCACCACAAGACCAACAAAGCCGATGACACCGCTGACGGCCACCGCGGCGGCCACCAGCAGGGCGCTGCACAGCAGCAGGAGCCGCTGCACAACGGCCACCTCCACCCCGAGGTAGTGCGCCTCTTCCTCGCCAAGCTGGAACAGGTTGAGGGCACCAGCCAGGCGCCAGATAACCAGCACGGTGGGAACCATCAGCGAGCAGACGGCCAGCAGCGTTGACCACTGCGCCTGGCCGAGGCTGCCCATGCCCCAGAGTGAGAGCTGGCGAAGCTGGGCATCATTACTGAGCCATGACAGCACGCCGACGGCCGCCCCGCACAGGGCATTGATGGCAATCCCCACCAGCAGCAGTCGCGACAGGGAACTGTCACGTTGCCGGCTAAGCAGGAAAATGACGAATGTGGCGGCCAGCGCGCCGAGAAACGCCGCCAGCATCGGGGCGTACAGCATCACCAGCGCGGGCAGCGAGAGCGGAATAACCACCCACAGCGCAACGGCGAGTGCTGCGCCGCTGCTGATCCCCAGCAGGCCCGGATCGGCCAGCGGGTTACGAAACAGTCCCTGCATCACACAGCCAGCCAGCGCCAGCGAACCGCCGATCGCCAGCGCCAGCATCACGCGGGGCAGGCGGATTGTCAGCCAGATCTGACGCAGTGCGTTGTCGCTGCCGCTCCACAGCAGGCTGACCGGCAGGCGCAACGCGCCCACACCGCTGGCTGCCAGCGTCATGACGGCCAGCAGCGCGGCCAGCAACCACAATGCCAGTACGGCGCGTCGGGACATCAGGGCAGTTGCTCCGCTTTACGGCGTAACTGCTGGATGGCCTGTGGCGTTCGCACGCTAAAGCCCAGCAGCGCCATATCGTCGATGGCCAGCATCTGCCGGTGACGTCCCGCTGGAGTTTGCGCCAGACCGGGCAGTTGCCACACCGCATCCGCCCCACCCAGAGCGTTCACGCCATCCTGCGAGATCACCACCAGGTCGGGCTGACTGGCGATAACGCCTTCCTGAGACAGCGGCTGATAGCGAGTGAAGCCCTGCATCGCGTTCTGCAGCCCTGCCGCACGAATGGCAGCATCCGCCGCGGTCTGTTGCCCGGCGGCCATCGCGGTCATCCCGCCGTGGTTGAGAATAAACAGCACCCGTTTATTGAGCGGTGACACGGGAAGCGCCGCCAGCGCCTGACGCAGCGAGTTGCGCAGGGTTTTCCCTTCTGCCTCGCGGTGCGTCGCCTCAGCGATAACCCGAACCTTTTCATCGATAACGTTGAGGTCATTGCCTGCCGGAACGGTGATCACCCTGACGTGACTCTGCTCTACCTGTTTTAACGCCAGAGACGGCTGTGCCTGTGCACTGGCCAGCACCAGCGTGGGGCGCATGGACAAAATGCCTTCGGCATTTAGCTGGCGCAGATAGCCCACGTCCGGCAGCGTGTTCGCCGCCTGTGGCCACTGGCTGGTGCTGTCGCGTGCCACCAGCGAAGACGCAGCGCCGAGCGCATAGACAATCTCGGTAACGTCGCCGCCGAGCGCGACGATTTTCTCCTGCGGCGCAGCAAATGCCAGCAGCGGCAGGGCGCTGATCAGGGCAAGCCATTTTTTCATGCGGCCAGCCCTTTTGCCGTTAAGGCGTCGATCTGGCTGCGCCACTGACTCTGCTCGGGTTCGCCTTCGCTCCGCTGGCCGTACAGCTGGGCAATCTGCGTGCCGTCGGCGGCAAACAGCTCCAGGCTGGTGACATGTCCGTCAGCCGTCGGTTTGCGCGTGACCCAGGATTCGGCGATGGCGCCTTCCAGCAGATGCAGGGTAAAAGCCGGGTTGAAGATGTTCAGCCAGCCCTTCATCGGCATCAGTTTTTCCACCACGCCGGTGAAGATCTGCACGCAGCCGCGGTTGCCGACGAAAATCATAATTTCGTTCCCGTCCTGGCGTGCCGTTTCCAGCAGCTGGGCCAGCGCGGTGTTGTCGACCCTGCAAGCCAGATCGTCGCCCACCAGGCGAAACGCCTGTTGACGGCTGAGGTTGTGGCGCTTGAGCAGGCTGAAGAACTGATGCACGTCGGTCATGGCACGCCACTCTGTGTCCACGAGCGAGGCGTCCGGGTTTTCAGCGTGAGCCGGGACATCGGCCGTTTTCAACGCCAGCGGCGGATTCCCGGCAAAGATAAAGCGGGTGAGCAGATCGCCCCAGGCGGTGAGGTCGGTGTTATCCGTGGCGTAAACCTTCAGCAGGGCGTCGCCCTGGTGGTCGAAGAACTGAATGCTCTGCCGCTCACCGCGGGCGGTGGCCTCGCTGATGTGAAATACGCTCGCCCACTGGTTAAGGAACAGGCGCAGATCCAGCGCGCGCGGGTTGAGGATCAGCCCGGCGTGGCCGCTCAGGTGTTGATGGGTAAAGGCGCCGACCTGCTCGTGAACGGCGTAGTCGTTGCGGCAGATGCATTTGGTTTCGCCCACCGCTTCCAGCGCGGCCAGGATCTCGCGGGCATCACCGCGCAGGCGCCAGGCGTCATGGCCCACACGGGCGAAGGTCAGCTCGGCTTCGCTGATGTTCATTAAACCTGCAATGTCGCGCGCGTACTTACCCGGATTTTCGTCTTTTAGCTCAAGCCAGCGTGTGTAGTGATGCATTGTCTTTTCCTCTCAAAGCATTGCCCCGGCCAGCCGGGGCGGGGATTACCATTGATAACTGACGAAAATCTTCCCGTTCCGGCCATCCTGCGGAATGCCCTGTGGCGACCAGTATTGTTTGTCGAAGGCGTTGCCCAGCACCAGCGTCGTGGTGACGCCTTTAAGCTGCGCCTGGCCGGTGTAGCTCACGTAGAAATCGTTAACCGCGTAGCCGGGCTGCTCGCTGTAGCTGCTGCTAATGTGCGTTGAGCGATCGACAAAGGTGCCGATCCAGCCGACGGAGAAGCCGCTTTGTGCCAGCGGAATATCCAGCTTGCTGGTGACGGTATCCGGGTTGATGCTGGAAATATACTCGCCCGTGTCGGTATCTTTTCCGCGCGTGCGGTTATAGGCGAGGTCGAGGTTGAACAGGTCGGCGGAGTATTTCGCCATCACGTCCCAACCCCAGATTTTGGCGTTCGGGACGTTATATGACATGGTGGTCGCCGCCGCAAAATCGACGGTGGTGGAGATGTAGTCTTTGGCGTTGGTATCGAAATAGCTGGCTTTAAACTCCAGCGCATCGTTGGCCAGCATCACATCATCAAAGCGCAGACCAAAACCATACTCCTGCGTTTCGTTGGTTTCCGGGCGCAGATTGGGGTTGGGCACCCAGTAGTTGGTATAGAAGCGGCCAATGGAGAAGTGTTTGGCGTCGTTATACATTTCGCCCATGGTTGGCGCGCGGAACGCCTGCGCGTAAGAGCCGAACAGCATCAGCCAGTCGGTCGGGCTGACGGTTAACCCGGCGCGGGAGGACCACTTATCGGCATCCACATCCTTGTAGCCGTCGCTGCTGCCGCGGTAGTTGTCGTAGCGCGTGCCGCCAAGAAGGGTCACGGGGAGGTCGCGCAGGGTGATTTCATCCTGCAGCCAGCCGGAGCTGAAATCGATTTGTGCCTGCGGAAAGCCCGTTGTTGCCCCGCCCGGGCGTTGCTCCTGACGATAATACTCACCGCCGTAGGTCAGCAGATGTGAGGCAAAGGAATCGCTGAACAGGCGGGTGCGGTTCTCTACTTTGCCGCCTTTGGTGGTCTGTTTGCGAAACTCACCGCTGCCGTCGATGTTCTGGGCGTTGATACGCGCTTCGGACCAGTAAATTTTCGCGTCGGCGTTCAGCCAGTCGTTACCCTGTGGAGCAAGGTGATAGCCGAGCTGCGCGTCACGCTGGATGGTGGAGCGGTCGGTCAGCGGGTTACTGCTGCTGTCTGCTGCACTGGTTTGCGGGTTTTTCGGCTCCTGTGCGGCGTTATTGTAATAGCGCAGGGAGCCGCTCAGGCTCTGGGCCGCGTCGATTTTCCAACTGCCCTTCGCCAGCATGTTCTGAATGGATTCGTCGTTCGGGGCGGTGGTGCCGTCACTCTGGCGCAGATCGCCACGATCCCGGCTAGACCAGGAGAGCAGCCCGTCCAGGGTATCGGTGCGGCCATAGGCGCTGGCCCCCATGCCGATGCTGTGATCGCCCGTCGCACCGGTAGCGAACACCCGATAGCCGCTGTTTTTACCCGGCTCCAGCAGATCTTTGGCATCGACGGTGTCATAGGCAATCACACCGCCCAGCGCGCCGCTGCCGTACAGCAGGGCCGACGGACCGCGCACTACTTCGATACGTTTAATCAGCGCCGGATCGAGGAACGTACTGTTCAGGTGGCCGGTGTCGGTTCCCTGGCGCACGCCGTCAACCAGTACCAGCACGCCGCGACGGTCATAACCGCGCAGGTTAACGTCCTGGCCGTTGGTACGTCCGGTGCCATCGAGCGTCAGGCCGGGGACGTTACGCAGCAGGTCGGCTGCCGAGCTGGCAGTTTGTTTATCCGGTGTGCTGGCGTCAATCACGCTCACCATCATGGGGGCTTCGAAGGCGCTACGGGCGTTACCCGTGGCGGTCACGGTCATTTCATCTGTGGTAGCAAACGCGACGCCCGGCAGGGTGCTGACAATCGCCAGCGCCAGAAGTGACGGACGTAAAGGCGCGGAAGGCAGGTGTGGCATAGCAACTCTCCATTAAGAATTGAAAGCGCTGGCTGCCTGGGGTTCACCTGGGTGGCTGGCGGAGTTTTTGTGTTGTTTATTTTGTGAGGATCAATTTTCCGGCATGGGTCTGGCGCAGCAGGTAGCGTTGACCGTCATGCTCGATAATGACCCGTCCCTCATCGCCCAGCAGGGTTTTGCTGTCAATGCGACGCTCGACGGGGGCGGATGCTGTGTCTGTTTTTGGCGGCGTTGCCGCAGTGTTATCCGTACGTGACATAATGTTTATAAATAACAATCAATGTAACAATGATAATCATTATCAATAAACTGCAAATTCGCGGCAAGCGTTTTTGTGAAAAAAGGGTGAGAGGATCAAATTTGGGGGGGGGGAAGTGCGGTTTGA